>JAFWBQ010000007.1 GCA_017507125.1 Lentisphaeria bacterium | reverse complement strand
TCTCATAGTGTCTGCGGTTGCGCAGTTCCTTGAGGGTGCCTTCCTTGTCCAGTTTCTTTTTCAGACGACGGAGCGCGCGCTCAATAGGTTCACCTTTCTTTACGCGGATTTCAGTGTCCATGGCTTTTTCACCCCCTTTCAATAATTTACAGTTGATATCTTCCTAATATACCACAGAAAAACAAAAAGTCAAGAGAATATTTTGAAAGTCGCAAAAAAAATCTTTTGCCGGAGTTTTTCACTTATTTGACAAGCATGCGGCGTAATGTGCTTTTGAAAAGCTCTTCAAACTCCGGCATGACCCGGCAGAAACTTTTTACCTCGTATCCGTCGGGATCCCGCAGATCCTCTGCGGTTCCGATGTAATAAAAGGTGTCGCCGCAATTGCCTGCAACGGCAAGTTTTTCATCCGGGATGAGACTCTGGGCGAAAAGCTGGTACTCAACAAAGAGTTCGCCGTTGAGAAAGAGGATCTTTGCGTCACCGAGCTCAACCATTTCCACCGCATACTCTTCGCCGTTGAGTTTGCCGTATGCGTCACCTGCGGCAAGGGCGGCGGCGACGGCGGGGGAGGCGGCGGCGCGCTCAGCCAATTCGGCTTCGGTGAAACGGCGCACCGGGAAGGGGAAAACTTCCTGTTTCCACTCAAAGGACTCCACCTTGACAAGCTCCATGGAACGCAGGTTTTTTGTCACTGCGTCGGCGATGAGTTTCCCGAAGTGAAGAATATTGCCCTCCAGATCATCAAAACTTGAGTATTTTCCGGCAGTGACATTGCCGAAACAACCGTTGAAAAGAGAATTTTGAGTTCCGGGGAACCGTTCCTTGAGCAGCCGTGCAGCCTCTCCCGGAGCGTCGGCGCTGAAGCGTCTGCCTTCGTTTGCCACCTGGGGATGGGTGGCATAAAAGCTCCACGCGGCGATCAGAGAACCGTCAGTACCGAAAAATCCGAGAGTCCTGAGCATGGGATCTATCAGACCGGCGGGGGCGCTGCGGAGCTTTTCATCGGCGCAGCGGCTCCATCTGACAGCAATGCGTCCCTCTTCTGTGAGGATACGTCTGTTGGAGGCATATCCGTGGACGCGGGTCTCGCTCCAGCCGACGGAAGTGACTTCTGCAAGTTTTCCGGGGAGTGCAAGAACGGCGTTTCTGACCTGAGCTTTCACCTTGTCGAACCAGCTCCAATCCAGAGGGATCTTCATCATTTCAGCCGCCTCGATGTTGATGAAAGGGGCATCGTGCTGATGCAGACAGTGAAGAATGACCCTGTTAAAGGGGATCCCCGCTGCCTCCGCAAGTTCCCTGCGCCAGAGGTCGTGGGCGGAGCAGTACAAGCCGCCGTAATCTAAGGAGATGACAAGAGCGCTCCCCTTATGGTCCCGGAGCAGAAAAAGTCTGGCAAAGAGGGGATCCCTGGGGGGCTGGGGATTTGCCGGGGCGGCAAAGCCGATCCATCCGTTTTCGTCAGGGGTGATGTCAATACAATCAAAAGCAATTTTCAACATGATACACTCTTTTCTCTCTTAAAATTTGTTCCTTCTCAGGATTTTTGAAGATAATATACATGATACGGTAAAATCATTCAAGTTTTTTTCTTCTGCAAAGTGTTAATTTTCAAAATTTACGGGAGAGCTGTGGAAATTTTGATGAAATGGTGCTATATTATATAATTGCTGTGCATCGTTCCCGTCGGTTCGGGAAAATTTTCAGTTATGCACCTTAATCAAAACAGGAGTTTTTTTGCTGTGGAAAAAAAAGATGAAGCCGACGTTCCATCTATCGACTGGGGGCGGGCGGATATGCTCATTGAGCTTGCCCTCAATGAAGATCTTGACACCGTGGGTGATGTGACTACCAATTCCATTATCCCCGAAGACATGGAAAGCCGTGCGGTCCTGCGCTGCAAATCCGACGGGACCATCGTTGCCGGACTGGCTATCGCTGAGAGAGTTTTCAAACTTGTGGAACCCAGACTTGAGTTCAAAGTCTTTGTGGAAGACGGTGAACTCTGTAACGCAGGCGAAGAGATCGCCGCTGTTGAAGGTCCCGTCAGAGGTATTCTTACCGGTGAACGTACCGCTTTGAATTTCCTCCAGCGCTTGAGCGGTATCGCTACCACGACCAACCGCTACGCCAAAGCCCTTGAGGGTTCAAAAACCCAATTGCTTGATACACGCAAAACCACTCCCGGATACCGTAATCTGGAAAAATATGCTGTCGCTGTGGGCGGCGGCGCCAATCACCGCATGGGACTCTTTGACCGCGTGATGATCAAAGACAACCACAGAGAGCTTGCCGCTCTCGGCGGCGGGGAGAATGCCATTGCATGGGCAGTTGCTCAGGCAAGGATCCATTATCCCGAACTTGAGATCGAGGTTGAGGCCGACACTGTGGAAGAAGCCGCCCAGGCTGCCGAAGCAGGCGTTGAGTACATCCTCCTTGACAACATGTCAAACGAAGAGATGGCAGAGGCTGTCAAAGTGATCGCCGGCAGAGCCAAAACAGAGGCTTCAGGCGGTATCACCATTGAAAGACTCCCTGAGATCGGACGCATCGGTGTGGACTTTGTCTCTTCCGGAGCTTTGACCCACTCCGTCAAATCTGCCGATATCTCTCTTGATATCGAAATGTGATTTTTTAACTCAAAAAGGCTTGAAAAAATGATCGCAAGACTCTCAGGAACACTGATTGAAAGTTCCTTTACCTCATGTATCGTCGACTGCGGCGGTGTGGGGTACGAGGTGCAGATCCCTGTTTCCACCTTTGACAAACTCCCTCAACCGGGGGAGAAGGTGGTGCTCAAGATCCACACCGCCGTGAGAGAGGATGCCATCACCCTTTTCGGCTTTGCAACCGATGAGGAGCGGAAACTTTTCCGCCTTCTCATCGAAGTCTCCGGAATCGGAGGCAAACTTGCTCTCAATGTTTTAAGCTCCACTGCTGTCACCTCTTTCTGTGCCGCAGTGGGCGCTTCTGACGTAAAAGCCCTTTCCCGCATTCCCGGCATCGGCAAAAGGACCGCCGAAAGGATCATCGTTGAACTCAGGGATAAACTCAACGCCGGACTGGGCGGCGACATCGCCGTGGCGACGGCTTCTCCTGAGTGCGCCTCAGCCATCAACGATGTGGCCCTTGCCCTTGAACAGTTGGGCTTCAAGCGCGATGCCATTGACAAAGTGCTTAAAACTCTCGCCGCTGAACTTCCTGAAGGTGAAGTTGACGGCGAAAAACTGCTCCGGAACGCCATCCGGAAACTGAGCTTTTAACAGATGAAGACCTTTCTCAAACGGAAAATCAGGATCTGCAAACTGGGAGGCTCTCTTTTTCTTCTGGGGTTTGCACTTCTTTACTCCCATGTTGAAGTAGGTATGTCCGGTAATGAATCAGGACGTTTTGCCACTATTCAGTCCATTGCCGAACAGGGCGTTTTTTACATTGAAAAAACCAATTTCCGAACCGTTGACAGAAGTATCAGAAACAACCATGTCTATTATGACAAACTCCCGCTGCTTTCTCTTTGTCTTGCAGGTGTTTATGCCCCGATGCACAAGGTTTTCAAGATCAACTTTGTTGACAACTATCATCTTTCCATTTATCTGATGAATCTGTTTCTGGGAGCAGTTGTCAATATTCTTCTCTTTCTCTGGCTCTTTGATCTGCTGCGCACCGTGAAAAAGGGGAGCTGTCAGCTGAAAGCGCTCCTGGCTCTGGGATGTGTCTGCGGCTCCTGGATCATCAGCTACTCCACCATGATCAACAATCATACCCCCGCCGCACTGGGTGCGCTGGGGTGTTTTATTGCTCTGATGCGTTATTCAAAAGTTTCCACGCTGCGCGCTGCGCTCATCGCCGGATTTTCAGCCGGTATCACAGGACTCCTTGAAGTACCCTGCGGACTCTTTTTCGGTCTGGCAGTTTTAAGCGGCGTCTTTCTTGCCGCTCCCCGGGAAAAGCGTCTGCTCCATACTGCCGCCGTTGCCGGAGCGGGAGCGTTGTGCATCGCCGCCGGAATGGTCATCAACTTTGTGGCTTATGATACTGTGTTCCCTCTTTACATGGGGAGTCAAGGTGTAAAGGGAACCTACTCTCCCTCCATGCACAGCGATGTTTTCTATTACTGGTATCATGCGCTTCTGGGGGACAGAGGCATATTTATTTACACGCCTTTTCTCCTTGCCGGTGTCTGGTATGCCGCCCGGCATTTCAAGGCGCTCCGGAGTGTTGAAAAAACATTTGCGGCCGCTGCTGCCTGTGTCATGCTCTTTTATCTGACCTGCACCGATGAATTCGGCGGACAGAGTTACGGATTGCGTTATTTCATCCCGGTGATCCCCCTTCTCTGGTACTGGGGTTGCAGACAGGTGCTTGAGATGCCCTCTTTCAAGTGGAAGGAGATCCTCCTTGCCGGAGTGATCCTCTGGGGGGTATGCACAGGCGTCACAGGAGCTTATATGCCTTTCTGCATCGGCAATGAAGGAGTCCGCTCACCTGAGGGACACTTCTCCCGGAACTTTTCCTCTTTCGGCGGCAATCTCTTGTGCTGGAGTTACGAAAATTTTCCCAAAAGTTCTCTGACCCGCCGCCTTTATGACCGTTACGGTTTGCCCGAATGTGTCCTCTATATGTACTGGTCCTTCTTTCACCAGAAGAAGATGGAAATGCTCCACCGGATGCAGCTGGATTTTCCGGAGCTTTTCCCCGGACGGAAGAAGTGAACTTCAATCATCCTCTTTTTTGTTTCCGGAGCGGGGGTGGGCAGAGGCGTAAACCTCTCTGAGCCGCTGGATACTCACATGTGTGTAGATCTGAGTGGTGCTGAGATTTTCATGCCCCAACAGCTCCTGAACGCTCCGCAGATCGGAACCGGCATCCAGCAGATGAGTGGCAAAGGAGTGGCGCAGTTTATGGGGCGTGAAATCCGGGGGGAGTCCGGCAAAAAGCAGGTACTCCTGAAGATTGCGCTGGTAGGAACGCGCCGTCAGACGGGTGCCGCTCTTGTTGAGAAAGACCGGCGAGTCAGGCGCTGTCCCCATGCCCGCTGCGCGGCGGAACTTAAAGTAAGCGCCCAGTGCTTTCATGGCGGCGTTTCCCAAAGCGGCAAGACGCTCCTTTTTACCTTTGCCCCGGAGCTGCATGATGCCTTCTGCCATGTCGATATCGTCGATGTTCAAACCCACGGCTTCGCTGATCCGCAGACCGCCGGAGTAGATGGTTTCAGTGAGGGCGGTATCTCTGAGTGAGGCATGTTGAGCCTGTTCCGGGGTCCGTACATTGTTATCGGCGATTTTCTGCTCCCAGTAGCGGGGAATGGCTTCAAGAAGAGCTTCGATCTGTTTGATCTGCATGACCACCGGCAGAGGTTTGTCAGCCTTGATGGGAGGCAGATTGGCAAAAGGATTACCGGTCACATGGTTGTTCCGCAGCAGAAAACGGTAGAGAGAACGGAGTGCCGAAAGCTTCCTCTGGACGCTGCGCTTGCTGCAGCCGGAATCATAAAGCTGAAGCACGAAACTCCGCGCCTGATCCCGGTCAACAGCTTCGAAATCGTCAAATTCGCTGTTGTCCATGACCAGGGTCCCGAATTCTGTGATGTCGGCGGCATAGGCGCTGACGGTGTGGGCAGAAGCATTCCGTTCCACGGCGAGATAACGCAGAAAATCTTCTTTCAAACTCATTATTTCAACTGCTCCATGACCATGATTTTTTTCTTGTCTGCGTCAAAAAGATGGAGCTTCCCACCCGCGACTCCGGCGTATCTGGCAGAACGCAGAATTTTGAAAAAACGATCTGCAAAGTCCGGGTATTCCCCCCGTCGGGAAAGAGCGATGGAGTAGATCTCTATGCCGCCTCCCGGCAGGTAGCGGACCGGGGCGAAAAAGTTGTTCGATCCCATGATCCCCACCATCCTGCCGTCGGGGGTGAAACTGATCCGCAAGGGCGTGGGCGCCTTGGGAATGTGCCAGGCGTTCCAAACGGGATTGAACTTTTTTTCAGGCAAAGAGGAACAACTTGCGGAAAAAGCAAACAGCAAAAAAAGGGCAGTTTTAAAAATTTTTTTGATTTTCATTTGTAGAAAAGAGTTTTTCGGGTTATATTATCTAAGATGAATAGTGTTTAATATAACTTATCTTTGATCACAAGTCAAAATTGAAAGGGAGTTTTTTATGAAAAAACATTTTGTTGTATCGGTGACCGCTCTTCTCATGGTTTGCGGTTTCTGCTGCGGAGCCGTTGAAGGAACAGTGAACGCTTCCATGCTCAATGCCCGGGTTTTCCCTGAACTCAAATCTCCTTCTGCAGTGAAACTGCCCCGGGGAAAAAAGATCGAGATCTTCAAGCGTCACGGCATGTGGCTTGAGATCGCGGCTCCTGATATCACTCCTGTCTATACCTCCGCTGCCTACCTTAACGGAAATGTGGCGATCCGTGACGTGAATTTGCGTATCCGGCCTCACGGTAAAGCAGCTGTCATCGGCAGGATCCGGAAGGGAACTCAGCTTAAGGCTGTTTCAGAACCTGACCGCTTCGGATGGGTCCAGGTTGCTCCCCTGGCAGATATGCGTCTCTATGTCATGCGCGATTATGTGATCTTTGAAGCAGCAAAAGTGCCCGTGGCTCAGAAGACCGCCGCCCCCGCTCCTGTCCCCGCCCCTGAAAAGAAGGTCGCCCCTGCTCCTGAAAAGAAGGTCGCCCCTGCTCCTGAAAAGAAGGTCGCCCCTGCTCCTGAAAAGAAGGTCGCCCCTGCTCCTGAAAAGAAGGCCGCTCCCGCACCTGAAAAGAAGGCCGCTCCCGCACCTGAAAAGAAGGCCGCTCCCGCACCTGAAAAGAAAGCCGCCCCTGCACCTGAAAAGAAGGTCGCTCCCGCCCCTGAAAAGAAGGCTGCCCCCGCCCCTGAAAAGAAAGCCGCTCCCGCCCCTGAAAAGGTGACTGCCCCTGAGAAAAAAGCGGCTCCTGCTTTTGATCTTCTGCCTCAGCGCAAAAGGGAACTTATCAATATCGGTACCGATATTACCAGAAATACCAGATTTGAAAAGACCGGACGTCTGGTGGCTGTACTCAAACCCAACGGAGACTGCACCACTTACGCGCTGGTTGGAGTTGAGGACGGCCGCAGCATGGGATTTGTTTTTGCTGAAGCTCCCATTGATCTGAAAAAATTTGTTGAGAAAAAGATCGAAGTCAAGGGATACGCCTACAAGGTTTCCGGATGGAAAAATCCGGTCGTCTGTGCAACTGAGGTCAAAGCCATCGGAGAGTAAACTTTATGAAGATCTGCTTCGGACTCCTCTGTGCACTCCTTCTCTGTATCGGTTCCTCTCAGCTCTGCGCCGGAGAGATCCCTGTTTGTACCGGTTTGGCTCCCATCGCTCATATTGTTTCAACAGTGGGCGGCGATCGTGTCCGGGTCAGTACCATGCTTCCTTCGGGACGTTCCCCTCATGACTACGCTCCCGGCACCCGGGAACTGCGTCTTGCCATGGGCGCAAAGCTCTTTCTGACCACCAATATGCTTTATGAACAGAGGATCACCCGCGTCCTCAAGGGTAAAGTCCCTGTTATTGATATCTCTGCCAAGATCCGGCGGATCCCCCTTGAAACAGAAGGGAAAGGGCATCATCACCACCACTGCGGTCTGGATCATCACAGCTGCGGCGGGGATGCCGCTGCCGGTGATCCTCATGTCTGGCTGTCACCTGTGAACTGCGCTCTCATGGCAGAGCAAATTGCCCTTGAACTGGGCAAGATCGCTCCTGAACACAAAGCCGAATTTTTGCGCCGTGCCGCAGATTTCGGTAAAAAAATGCGGAAACTTCACGAAAACAACCTTAAGCTCCTCGCACCCTACAAAGGCCGGAGTTTCTTTGTCTACCATCCTGCATTCGGTTATTTTGCCCAACTTTACGGTTTGAAACAATGCGCCATCGAGCTGGGAGGCAGAGAGGCTGCTCCCGGACGTATGGCCGCTGTTATCCGTGAGGCACGCAAAGCCGGTGTGAAGGTGGTTTTTGTTCAGAAACAGTTCAACCCCGCCAGTGCGAAGGCTTTGGCAAATGCCATCAGGGGCGAGGTGTTGGAACTGGATCCTCTTGAAGGCAACGTGGAGTCCAATTTCAATGCCATCTGCCAGGCATTGCTCAAAGGGTTCGGGAAGAAATGATCGCCAAATGGATAATATAATTGAAGTTGAAAATCTGGATTTCGGTTACGAAGCCGGCTCCCTGACTCTTGAAAATGTCTCATTCAGTGTGCCCCGGGGAAGTGCCGGGTGTATCGTTGGTCCCAACGGCGGCGGCAAAAGCACTTTGCTCAAGCTGCTGCTGGGGCTGCTTGTGCCTGTTTCAGGCGAGATCCGCATTTTCGGCACAACACCCGTCGCTGCCCGGGAAAAAGTAGGCTATATGCCTCAGTATCACAAGCTGGATGCCGCGTTCCCGGTGTCAGTGCTTGAAGTGGCGCTTATGGGACGCATGAGACGGAATTTCTGGGGCCGCTATTCCAAAGCCGACCGCATCGCCGCACTTGAGGCGCTGGATGAAATGGGGATCGCCGATCTGGAAAAACGTTCCTTTTCCGCTCTTTCCGGCGGTCAGCGGCAACGGGTGCTTATCGCCCGGGCACTGGCTGGACAGCCGGAGCTGCTGCTGCTTGATGAGCCCACCGCCAATATTGACCCCGGCGCAGAAGAACAGTTCCACGGCGCTCTGGAGTGTCTGAGAAAAAGAATGACCGTTCTTACTGTTTCTCATGATCTGGGATTCGTCAGCTGCGGCAATGATCTGGTGATCTGCGTCAACCGCTTCGTCTCTCTTCATGAAGCGGCAACCTTTACTGCCGAAGCTGCCAACGCCGTCTACCATCATGATGTGGATATGATCAAGCATACCCACCATTGCTTCTGCAACTGCACCGGAGGAGAATGTCACCATGATTGATTTCTTCCATCAGCTTTTTCAACCCGAAATGTCCTTTCTTCATCTGGCGCTTGTACTCGGAGTTCTGGCAAGTCCCGCTTTGGGGGTTATCGGAACTCTGGTTGTTACACGGCGTATTTCAAGCATCGCCGGTGCCGGCGCTCATGCAGCGCTGGGTGGTGTCGGGATCGCTCTTTATCTGCAGCGGGTGCTTCTCTGGAGCTGGTGTACTGCCACCGTGGGCGCCGTCGCCGGAGCTGTGGCGGCTGCCCTTCTGGTGGGCGTCGTCAGTCTCAGTGCCAGAGAAAGAGAAGATACTGTGATCGCTGTGGTCTGGGCACTGGGCATGTCTCTGGGATTGCTCTTTCTGGATAAAACTCCAGGTTATGTGGATCTGCAGGGATATCTTTTCGGCAACATCCTTCTGGTGACAAAAAATGATCTCTGGATGACCCTTGCCCTCAACGCTGTGGTCGTGATTCCGGCTGTGGTTTTCTACAATCCTCTGCTTGCCACCTGTTTTGACGGCACTTTTGCCGTGTTGAGAGGAGTTCGCACCTCTCTGTTCTATCTTGTACTTCTGGCTCTGACTGCATTGACTGTGGTTCTGCTTATCAATGTTGTCGGGATCGTTCTGGTCATTGCTCTGTTGACCCTTCCTGCCGCCGCTGCCGGGTGCTTCACCCGTCACCTCTGGAGCATGATGGTCTGCAGCGGCATCCTCAGCGCACTCTTTATCAGTGCCGGACTTCTGTTGAGTTTTTACTTTTCACTGCCCTCCGGACCGGTCATCGTTCTGGCAGCGGCACTGGTTTATGTGATCGCGCTGTTCTTCAGTTCCCGGCGCCGGGGCGAAAAGAGCAGCGCCGGAGGAAATTGAGGAAATGTGTAAATTTGAAAAAATGACATTGGTGCTGTTTGCCGGAGCCCTCTTCTTTTGCGGATGCTCCCGGCAGGAGGAACAACCTATGACCCGGGCCCTCAACGAGGCTGTGGAAGGACGGTGGCAGAAAGCCGATCAGCCCTCTGCTGAAGCGTTGAAAAAAACACCCGACAATGTGAATGCTCTTGTGCTGCGTGCCGTGATCTGTGAAAAGCTCGGCCGTAATGATGAAGCTGTGGAAAATGCCCTGAAGGCTGTCAATATCAACAGCAACTCTTTTGCCGCGCTCTATACCCTCGGACGTCTCTATTCCAAAGGCAAACGTCCCCGTACCGGCGAGGCAGTCAATCTGCTTATCAAAGCGAACCGTCTGCGTCCGGAGCATCCCTATCCCCTGATACTTCTTGCCAATCTGCACCGCGCCGGTCAGAAGGGATCTTATCTGGCGGCGCTTCAGCGGCTCCCTGAGTTTACCAACAGCCCTGAAGTGGTTTTTGAGAGCCACATGAACCGGGTTTACAACCGGGATCACCGGGGCGTTGAAGCGGCATATATCAAACTTTTTGAAGAAAATCCGGACAATCCGGAACTGACAAGCGCCATTGGCGGATATTTCGGCTACTTCCGCCGTTATGAGTTTGCCCGCAAGGCGTACCGCCGTTATCTTGCCTTTCCGGCAGAGCGGCGCAGTGCCGAGCGGAGTGTCCGTATCCAGAACCGGCTCCGGGAGATGAGGTAAAAGTACCTCCCATGGCTGGCTTCAATCAGGATATAATCGAAGAGATCCGAAGCCGTTGTGATATTGCCGAGATCATCGGGTCCTATGTTCAGCTCAAACGGCGCGGCAGTACCTCTTTTACAGGGCTTTGTCCTTTTCATCAGGAAAAGACCCCCTCTTTTCACGTCGACGGCAAGTGGCAGCGTTACCACTGCTTCGGGTGCGGCAAGGATGGGGATGTGTTCCGTTTTATTATGGAACACGACAATGTTCCTTTTCCGGAAGCGGTTCGTCAGCTGGCGCAGCGCTGCGGCGTCATTCTGCCGGAACACGACGATTACGACCCCGGCGCCGCCCGGATCAGTCGGGATCAGAAAGAACGCATTTACAAGGTCAATGAAGAATTTTCTGCATTTTTCGTCCGGTATTTGCGCGAAAATCCTGACAGCCCTGCAGGGATCTATCTGCAGAAAAGAAAGATAACGCGGGATGTCGCTGAAGCGTTTTCCATCGGTGCTGTTCCCGAGGAACGCCATGTCTGCCTCAACTACGGCAGACATCTCGGCTTTACAGAAGAGGATCTGCTGGCTGCGGGAATTTGCGGCCGGGCAGAGGAGTCCGGCAGGATCTATGAGAGATTTACCGGAAGATTGACCTTTGCCATCCGGAACGAATACAACAGAGGCGTCGGTTTCAGTGCCCGCAGTCTGGAACCCAAACCCGCCGACGGCAGAAAGTACGTGAATACACCTGAAACACTGGTCTTTAAGAAAGGATTGCTTCTTTACGGTCTGCCTCAGGCAAGAGAAACTGTTTCAAAAGAACGTAAGATCATCCTCTGCGAAGGGCAGATGGATACCATCGCCATGCACCGGGCGGGTTTTACCAACGCCGTCGCTCCTCTGGGGACAGCTTTTACGCCCGAACAGGCGAAACTCATCAAACGCTACGCCGACGAAGTGAGCATTGCTTTTGACTCTGACGGAGCCGGTCAGAAGGCTTTTCTCAGGGCACTGGAATATATTCTTCCTCTTTCCCTCTCCCTGAGGATGATCCCCATCCCCGGGGGAAAGGATCCTGACGAACTCTTTTCAAACGGCGGTGCCGAAGCTGTTGCCGCGGCAGTCAACTCCAGTGTCCCCTGGCTGGAACAGTTCAAAGAGATGCTCCCGTCGCTTTACGATATGAGCACCCCTGTGGGACGCGGGCAGGCGGCCTCTTTTATGGTTTCCCTTTTTGCTCTGGTGCGGAACCAGATCGAACTTGAATCCTATATCCGCGAAGGTGCGGCGCTGCTTCAGGTCAGTGAAGAGGCGCTTTTCTCAGAACTGGGACGTCAGCGCAACAAAGAGCGCCGTTCGTCAGAAATGCGCGGAGGTGTAATGCAGAAAACAACGCTGCCTCAGCAGCCGGCTGCTCCGGATTCTCCCGGACGTTCTGCCATGCTGACCCTTTTTGCTCTCGCTGTTTCTTCTCCGGAGAATGCAAGAGAGATCAGTGATCTGCTGCCCCCTGAGGCTCTGAGTGAGGGAGATGTGCTTTCTGAGGCACTGAATCTGCTGCTTGCCGCAGCAGCGGCAGGTGAGCCCGAAGCAGATGCTGCGGCTGCTTTGAATATGCTTCTGGCAGAAAAAAATGAGAGCGAGCTGGGAAAGATCCTGCTGGATCCGCCTGCTTTTTCCGATCCGGAAAAGGCGCTCAATGACTCTGTGAAAGAACTGTTACGTATCAGTCGTCGAAGCCGTTACACCCGTATTGCCAACGAAATGCGTCTCTGCAGTGATCCGGAACGGCGTTTGGAATTGATGAAACAACTTCAGGAGGTTTTGAAAGAAAGATGAAAAAGATGTTGTATTTTCTGGCTGCGGCCCTCATCATCATGACCGGTTGTGCCAAGCAGGAGGTGGAATACACTAAAAAATGGGGCTTCGGCTTCAAGGATAAGGGACATTATCCCAAACTCAAAGATTATCATCTGACCCTTGAACTCAGTTCCGGTTCCAGAAAGTTTGCCGCAGGCGCCCCCGGAGAACTGATCTTCATACTCCGGAACCGCGGAACAGCTCCGGTGCGGATCCCGGAGTGGCATAAATTCGATCCCAACAATTTAAATATCCAATGCCAGGTCTGGCTTCCCGGAACGCAGAAGCCTGAATCCGATATGTGGCTCGATATAAGTGCTCCGGTGAAGCGTCCCATCTGGCGTTATCCTGTGACGATTCCTCCCGGAGGAACTCAATTTGTCAGCAGCCGTCTGGATTTTCCGGTCAATCTGGTGGTCACGCCCGGAACTGAAAGACGTTATTTTATCAAAGCAAAGCTCAATTTGAAATCGGTGGATGTTTCTTCACCGGTGGATTTTATCACTATTTATCCGGGAAAAAAAGTCTATTTGCCGGAAAATTTCAGAAAGTCAGTTAAAAGCAGACAATAAAATGCTTTCAATTTGCGTTTAAAGAGATGAAAAGTAGGATCATTATATAAGGAGGAGGATCGAATAAATGAAGAAAATTTTGGGGATTGTGATCACTGTTGTCGTTCTGGGCGCTCTCGGATGGGGAGGATTGGCTCTCTACCGTTATTATAATACGCCTCAGGAAAAACTTCTCTTCCAGACCGAGAAGATCGGCAGAGGGAATTTGCGCAGTACCATCAGTGCCTCAGGTACCATTGAACCCGAAGAGCTGATCAACGTGGGCGCTCAGGTCAATGGAAAAGTCATGAAATTCGGTATTGATGCCGACGGTAAAAGTGTGGATTACGGTTCACGTATAAAAGCCGGCTCCGTCCTTGCTCAGATCGACGATGTGCTTTACGAAGCAGAGGTCCGTCAGGCAAAAGCAGCCAAACAACAGGCCGAAGCCGCCATCAAAAGCGCCAATGCCAACATCGCTGTTGCCAAAGCTGATCTGCTGCTCGCTGAACAGAATTTCAAGCGCGCCAAAGAACTTTTTCCCAAAAAGGCAATGAGCCGCAGCGATTATGACTCCGCCATTGCCGCCTACCGCTCTGCCCAGGCACGCATCGGTGTCACCGAAGCTTCTCTTGCCCAGGCACGATCCCAGCTGGCTTCTGCTGAAGCCTCTCTGCTCAAAGCAGAACGCAATCTGAACTTCTGCGTCATCACCTCACCCGTGGATGGTGTCATCATTGACCGCCGGGTAAGTATCGGTCAGACGGTGGTTTCCAATATGAGTGCCTCCAGCATCTTCCTCATAGCCAAGGATCTTAAAAAAATGCAGGTTTGGGCATCTGTCAACGAAGCTGATATCGGGGATATCAAAGTGGGTATGCCTGTGATCTTCACCGTTGACACTTTTCCGGGGCGCCGTTTCCGGGGCGAAGTCCTGAAAGTCCGCCTCAACGCCACCATGTCCCAGAACGTTGTGACCTATGTGGTGGAGATCTCCGCCGACAACAGAGACGGTACACTTCTTCCCTATCTGACTGCCAATGTCCGTTTCATCAAGGCGAGCCGCGAGAATGTGCTGACAGTTTCCAACGCCGCTTTGCGGTTCCAGCCTGAACTTTCCATGATCGCTCCTGAATTTGCCGAAAAGGCCGCAGAACTGATGGCGCCCCGCCGGGGCGGCAGCCGTCTGCTCTGGGTGCAGACTCCCGGCGGTCTGAAGCCTGTTCCGGTGAAGACCGGACTTGTCAGTTCCGGTGAGGCAGAAATCCTTTCCGGAGATATCAAAGAGGGGGACGAAGTCGTTAACGGAACTGTTACAGAAGCTCCTTCGCAGGTCAAAAAGGCTGCCGGCGGCAGTCCTTTCATGCCCAAGATGCCCCAATTCAAGCGGCGCAACCTCAACCCCGGACGCGGTCAGGGCGCAGGGCAGGGAAAACGGTGATCAAAGTGAGTAAACTTATCGAACTTAAAGATATTACCAAGACCTATTTTCTTGAGGAACTTTCAGTTCCGGTTCTCAAGGGGATCTCTCTTGAAATAGAACAGGGGGATTATGTGGCGCTCATGGGAGCCTCCGGTTCCGGGAAGAGCACGCTGATGAACATTCTGGGCTGTCTTGACCGCCCCACCTCAGGGGAGTACCTTCTTGAAGGTGAGGAACTGGGCAGGGCCTCCGGAGACAGGCGCGCCATGATCCGGAACCGCAAGATCGGATTCGTCTTCCAGAGTTTCAATCTGCTGCCCCGTACAAGTGCTATTGAAAATGTCATCATGCCTCTTGCCTACACCGCAGGAGGACTTTCCGCTGCTGAACGCCGCCGCCGTGGAATGGCAGCCCTTGAACAGGTGGGATTGACAGAGCGTGCCTTTCATCATCCCTCCCAGCTTTCCGGCGGTCAGCAGCAGCGTGTTGCCATCGCCCGTGCTCTGGTGAACCGTCCGCCGTTGATCTTTGCTGACGAACCCACAGGCAACCTTGACTCAAAAACTTCGATCGAGGTCATGGAGATGTTTGATTCCCTCAATGCCGAAGGGATCACCATTATTCTTGTGACCCACTCCGATGAGATCGCCAACTATGCAAAGCGGGTGATCCGCGTTTCGGACGGACTCGTTGTCGACGGAGGTTTCAAATGAATTTCTTCAATACCATCATTACCGCTCTCAAGGCCCTGAAACGGAATCCCACCAGGGCACTCCTGACCACTCTGGGCATCGTCATCGGTATCGCAGCAGTCATCACCATGATGGAAATCGGTAACGGCTCCAAGACTTCTGTCCGGACAACCATCGAAAAAATGGGTGCCAATACCGGACTCATCCTTCCCGGCTGGCTCCGCCGCGGAGGTGTGGCTATGGGGTATGGCTCCCGTGTCTCTCTGACTCCTGCCGATGCAGACGCTGTGGGCAGGGAGTGCCCCAGTGTGCTCCACTATTCCCCTGTGGTGCGTGCCTCCACCCAGCAGCTGATCTTCGGCAACTCCAACTGGGTTCCCCAGCAGATCTACGGCGTTGCACCCGAATATCTTCTGATAAGAAACTGGCGCATTGCAGAAGGGCGCACATTCACCCGGGACGAGGTGGAAAGCAACGCCCGTGTCTGCGTTATCGGCGCAACCGTTGTCCGGGAACTTTTCGGGAATGTTTCCCCCATCGACTGCGAACTCAGGATCCGGGATGTTTCGTTCCGGGTGGTGGGTGTGCTTCACCCCAAAGGCTCCAACATGATGGGTATGGATGAAGATGATGTGCTCCTTGCGCCCTGGACAACGATCCGTATGCGTATCACAGGCCGTAAAACAGGTACGGCTTCCAGCACCAAAAGTACTCCTGCCTCCAAGCCCAGCGAACTTTACGCCGCAACCGGTGTGGCGCTTTTCCCCGAACCGGAAGCAAGTCTGACCACTGACAAACTGCTGATCCCCAAGTTCACCTATATCGACCAGATCGTTTTTTCCGCCTCCACTCCTGCCAAAGTGAAACAGGCGGAAAAGGAGATCACGGCACTTTTGCGTGAACGCCACCGTCTGCGGCCCATGGAAGATGATGACTTCCGGATCAGAAACTCCAGCGACTTCATGTCCATGCTCAACAGTACCACCTTGCTCATGACCAATCTGCTTCTTGGTGTGGCGCTTCTCTCTCTGATCGTGGGGGGCGTGGGAATCATGAACATCATGCTTGTTTCCGTTACAGAAAGGACCCGCGAGATCGGTCTGCGTATGGCTGTCGGAGCGAGATCTTCGGATATCCTCAAGCAGTTCCTTGTGGAGTCCATCATCCTCTGCCTTGTGGGCGGCATCATCGGCATTCTTACAGGACACGGGGCGGCGCTCCTTGTCAATTATTACTTGAAGTGGCCCATTGAATCCAGTCCCGGCGCCGTCATTGCCGCAGTGGGGGTTTCGGTGTTCGTGGGGGTGGTCTTCGGATTCTACCCTGCATGGAAGGCCTCAAAGCTGGATCCCATCGACGCACTGCGCTACGAATAAGAGAGATCCGTAAACAGAAAAACATCATTTCCGGTGGCGATCCATAAAATGCTTCTCAAGATGGTGGAGCATCACCGCCCCGGAGAATGGATGTTTTTTTTGTGATGCATTTATTTTTTTTGTTTGACAATCTGCCGGTTAAGTGGTATTTTATATTAAAAGAATTGCTGTTGTGTTGCAAAATAAAGTCCAAGGAATAAGAACTATGAGTAAAAATATAAAAAATTCACATAACTGCTGTCATCGTATCAGCGGCCCGGAAGAGGTATATTCACCTGTCCATGGACAGGTGAAGCAGTACTGCTTCACCTTAATTGAACTCCTCGTTGTTATTGCTATTATCGCCATTCTGGCGGCGATGCTGCTGCCCGCGTTGCAGCAGGCAAGAGCCCGGGCACATGCCGTTACCTGTGTCAACAACTTCGGGAACCTCAGTAAAGCATGGCTCCAGTATGTTTCTGACAACGATGGAGTTGCACCCAATCTCTACAATGGCAGCAACACCTGGGGGACCTCCTCCCGTGTCTGGTATCTGGCCGGCAATAATCCTGCGCCGACGACTGGAGCTAAAGCAGGAATGTTTTCACCCTACCTCGGTTTTAAAGACCCTGATTACTATACGGGCGGTTATGGTCTTGGCGGTTTCTGGCGTGACTCGACCGGCAAGCAGAGTGTCAATCCTCTCTTCTGTCCCGCACGTGCAGACGGAATGCGCGCCTATCTGGCAGCGAAGAAAACAGCCACCGTGGCAGGGATCCACCCCACCGCCTGGGCAAAGCCGAGGAAACTTTCCGTAGCCCGCCGTCCCTCCCGGAGCATGGCAGGGGGAGAAGGTCCTTTTGCAGCTCCCTATATTTCCAGCCGTATCAACGGTGATGCCCCTTTCCCCGTTTTTCCCCACGACAACCCCAATTATATCACCGATGAAAAGTATATTGCCGCCACCCAGTCCTCTATCGGGAAAGGCAAAGCCAGCTTCTTCTTCTATGATGGACATGTTGAACAAATTGAACGCTTGAAGGTTCCCTCCTCAGAACGTTTGGGAGACTCTACATCGACCGGAGCTTATTACTCAAGTTTCTGGGCGCCTTTCAACAACCAGCAGAGACATGATAACTGGTAAAAAAAATCTGAAAGCGTAAAAGTTTCAGAAAAAAATGTTTTTTTTTGAAAAAATATTTGATTATACACAAATTTGATGCTATATTATAAGACTTGCAGGTGTATTGTATACCTGTGTTCTGTTTTGTTGCAGTTGCGTCCGGACTCATGGCGCAGCCGGCAAATTTTCGGAAAGTGGTTGATGCTGAACAGCTTGCCGGGAATTTGGCGGCTCTGTTGAGCCTCGGGTAAAACCGCAACGGTGCGCGGCAGGGAGCTGACGCAGGAATGAGAACTGATCTCTTACAAGGTTCTTGTTTGTGTGAAGGTTTCAGGCAGTGTACGCAGCAGCCGGAAGAAGTTGTTGCCGTCGGGAAGCGGCGATGATGGGAAACGGCTGTTCCGGACAGTTCCGCCATACCGAAAAGATCATGAAAAGGTTTGGATCCGGCTCCCGGCGGGGAGCAAGTGCGAAAACGGATCAAAGGGAAGAACCTTTGAAAGGTCTGAGTAGAAGTGCGGCAGGGCCGGAATAACCCGGTCAGCCGGGTGGACTCTTTTGAGCCGGGGGTCTCTTTCAGGTGAAAGAGAAACTTGTAGCCGGCTGATGCAAAAAGGAAAAATGTTAAGATCATGGAAGTTAGAGCTTTAACCAAAAATGTGCGGATCTCTCCTGAGAAGGCGCGGCACGTGTCCCGTCTGATCCAGGGGAAGAGTGCAGTTGAAGCCCTTGCCATCGTCGAACTCAGCCCCCGTAAGGCGGCTGCTCTTATCGGCGATACTCTGCGTTCCGCAGTGGCAAATGCTGAAAACAACTGCGATGTCAACCGCAAGTTGCTGACCGTCAAGGCGGCGTTGGTGAGTCCGGGCCCCATCATCAAGCGTTTTCGTCCGAAAGCGCGGGGATCGGCCGGTCGTATCCGGAAACGGACCAGTCATTTTGAAGTCATTCTGACCGACAATCAATAAGGAAACGAATCGTGGGACAGAAAGTCAATCCGATCGGCCTCAGAACTGCGTTGAACCATAACTGGGAATCACGCTGGTTCGCCGACAAGAAAAACGCCGGACGTACTTTGTTCGGTGACTGGCTGCAGGAGGATCTTAAGATCCGTGCTTGCATCCGCGAGATGCATCCTGCTGCTGCTATTGCACGCATTCAGATCGAGCGCTTCGCCAGTCGCGTGCGCGTTACCATTCACTCTGCCCGTCCCGGCAATCTTGTCGGAACCAAAGGTAAAGTGCTTGATGAGCTCCGTGCCAAACTCGCCAAACTGGCTGAGGGCAAAGAGCTGTTTCTTGACATCGTTGAAGTCCGCCGCGCTGAGACCAATGCTCAGCTGGTGGCTGAGAGCATTGCTCAGCAGCTTGAGCGTCGTATCGGTTTCCGCCGTGCGATGAAGCGTGCTATCCAGCTTGCTATGGACAACGGTGCCGACGGTATCAAGATCAACTGCGCCGGACGTCTCGGCGGTGCTGAACTTGCCCGTGAGGAACAATATAAGGAAGGCCGTATTCCCCTTCACACTCTGAAGGCCAATATCGATTACGGCTATGTCGCTGCCAACACCCAGGCCGGTAAAATCGGCGTGAAGGTTTGGATTTGTCATAAGGAGTCCTTGGAGGAACAAGAAAATGCCGTTAATGCCAAAAAGGGTAAAGTACAGAAAGGTTCAGCGCGGAAATAACGGAGGCCTCGCCACAACCAATAATAAATTGGATTTCGGCGATTTCGCTCTCCAGACGCTGACCCGTGGGTAC
>JAFWBQ010000070.1 GCA_017507125.1 Lentisphaeria bacterium | reverse complement strand
TTGTGGACCATCTTGACATAGTGACCGGCACCGTCGCTGCCCACCCATTCGCAGCAGGGCAGACCGCCGCAGACCTTGGCGGCAATGGCCTGGAAGATGGGTTTGACATAGGGCCATGCTTCGGGGGCTCCGCCGGGCATGATGGCGGGACCGAGAAGAGCGCCTTCTTCACCGCCGGAAACACCGGCGCCGATGAAGTTGATGCCCTTTTCAGCCAGAGCTTTGGTGCGGCGGATGGTGTCGGGGAAGAAGCTGTTGCCGCCGTCGATAAGGATATCACCTTTGTCCAGGTAGGGGACCAGCTGGTCGATGAGGGCGTCCACAGCGGCGCCGGCTTTGACCATCATCATGATGCGGCGGGGGGACTCCAGATTGTCGCACAGCTCCTGGATGGAGTGGCAGCCGATGAATTTCTTGCCGGCGCCGCGGCCGTTGACGAAGTTGTCAACCTTTTCCACGGTGCGGTTGTAAACGGCACAGGTGAAGCCGTTGCGTTCCATGTTGAGGACGAGGTTCTCGCCCATAACGGCAAGACCGATCAGACCGATATCTGCTTTTTTCATTTTTTATTCCTTGAAAATGATATTGTTGTGAGAATTTCTCTTGAAAATCAGGGGATCAGACGCCGCTGAAAGCGGAAAATCCGCCGTCAACAGGCAGAACGATACCGTTGACGAAACCTGCGGCCTCTTCGTCAAGAAGGAAGAGGAGAGCGCCGGTGAGGTCATCAGGAGAACCGAATTTGCCCATGGGGGTGTGGCTCAGAATGGTGTTGCCGCGGGGAGTGAGAGATCCGTCGGCGTTGGTCAGCAGAGCACGGTTCTGGTCGGTGAGGAAGAATCCGGGAGCGATGGCGTTGACGCGGATACCCACCTTGGAAAAGTGAACAGCCAGCCACTGGGTGAAGTTGCTGATGGCAGCCTTGGCACCGGAGTAGGCGGGGATCTTGGTCAGGGGGCAGAAAGCGTTCATGCTGGAAATGTTGATGATGGCACCGCCGTTGCCGGCAGCCATGTCACGGGCGAAAACCTGAGTGGGGAGCAGAGTTCCCAGGAAGTTCAGATTGAAGACGAAACCCACGCCTGCGGGATCGAGATCGAAGAAGGTGGTGAGACCTTCCACTTTCTGCATCATATCTTCTTTGGTGAGGAACTCTTTGCTGGTGGTGCCTTTGGGGTTGTTGCCGCCGGCGCCGTTGATAAGGATGTCGCAAGTGCCCAGTTCAGCCTTGATGATCTCGTTGGCCTTCTGGAGACTTTCCAGTTCCAGAACGTTGGCAGAAAGACCGATGGCTTTGCCGCCGGCGGCGTTGATTTTTTCTGCCACGTTTTTGGCATTTTCTTCACGGAGATCGAGGATGGCGACTTTGGCTCCGCTTTTTGCCAGAGCTTCAGCCATAACGCTGCACAAAATTCCGCCGCCGCCGGTGACGACTGCGACCTTGCCTGTCAAATCAACTTTCATTGCAAGACTCCTTTTTGACTTTATTGAGTTGCGCCTTCAATACAGAAGGTTTCCTTCTGCACTGGAAGCAAAATATATTCCTGATACTTAATATACTCTCTTTACAAAGTCTTGTCAAGAGTTTTATTCCCTTAAATCAAAGTAAATAACTCTTTTTTTGTGCCCTGCCGGGCAAGCCAAAAAAAAAGAACCGCCGCAAAACACAGGGGGCTTTACGGCAGCTCCTTTGGAGGGGGCACATATTACTGGTACTTTTCAGGCATCTCCTGAATCAGTTCCTTGACCTTCTGTTCCGCATCGAGTGAGCAGACCAGAATTCCGTCGGCAGATTTGATGACGGCGATATTGCTCAGACCGATGACCGCCACGGCACTGTCATCGTCGCAGAGGATCAGATTGCCGGAGCTGTCGAGGGTGTATACATTTTTGCTCTGCACATTGCCCTGAGCGTTCCCCTCCCGGAACTCTTTGAGGACCTTCCAGGAGCCGATATCGTTCCAGCGGAAGGGGGCACGGCAGACCACCGCCTTTGCGGTTTTTTCAAGGATGGCATAGTCGATGGAGATCTTTTTGACGGTTCTGAAACTTTCCCTGAAATCCGCTCCTGCGAGCCACTGGCGGATCACTTTGTACATTTCAGGCTGGAAGGTTTCAAACTCCTTCAGGATCACGGAACTTTTCCAGATGAAAATGCCGCTGTTCCACAGATAGGAGCCGCTTGCCATGAATCGTGCCGCAGCTTCGGCGGTGGGTTTTTCCTTGAATTCCGCGATCTTGTGGAAATCACCGGTAAGTTTTTCGCCCAGTTTGATGTATCCGTAGCCGGTGGCGGGCATGGTCACAGGGATCCCCAGAGTGATGAGGGACTCCTGACTCTGAGCCAGCTCCCCGGCTTTGAGCAGTGCGGACTGGAATATTTCCACCGGGGTGATGACGTGGTCAGAAGGCATGATGCACATGACGGAGTCGGGATCCCGGGTGTAGAGTTTCGCCGCTGCAAGGGCGATACAGGGGGCGGTATCTCTGCCTTCAGGCTCCACGATGATGTTTTCTTCGGGGAGATCCGGCAGCTGGCAGCGGACCTTTTCAGCGATGTCGCTGTTGGTCATAATGAGGATATGATCCTTTTCGGACAGACCCTCCAGACGGTCAACGGTTTCCCGCAGCATGGATCTTTCCCCGGTGAGGGGAAGAAGCTGCTTGGGATTTTTCTTTCTGCCCATGGGCCAGAAGCGTCCGCCTCTGCCCCCTGCCATGATCACCGGATAAAAATTTTTCATCACTTTTTTCTCCTCAGTCCATCTTGGGCATGACCGGTGTGGTGCTCCAGTTGGAGCGCTGCTCCCTCATGCGGCGCGTCACATCGTCAAAGAGAACATCCATCATCTTTTCCACAGTTTCGGGCGCGTAGTTGTCTTTGATGAACTTGATGCCGCCGTCAGAGATCTTCTTCCAGAGAACTTCATCGTTGAAGAGCTGCTGGATGTAGTCGGCGAACTCTTCCGGCGTTTTGGCGATCATGATGTTCTCATTGTGGACCATACCGGTGCCTTCGGTTCCGAAAGCACTGCTGACGCAAGGCACACCGTAGGACATGCTTGAAGCAACTTTACCTTTGGTGCCGGCACCGTAACGCAAAGGAGCAATGGTGATTTTGGCATTGTTGAGTTCAGTGCCAAGATCCTGCACAAAGCCCACAAAGTTGAACTGGGGACACTTGAGCAGATCCTTGTACTCATCGCTCTTGCCGATCATCATTTTCAGCGCTTCGCCGATAATGGTCAGCTTGAAATCTTTGGGCAGCAGGGGCAGGATATCGTCGTGGAAATGGCGCAAGCCGTCCAGGTTCGGGGGATGGGCGCTGCCGATAAAGACGGCACCGCGGCGGTTGGGGTTGGGTGCCAGTCCGAAAAGTTCACGGGCCTGGGGAATGTGGTAGACGTTGGTCAGATGGTACTCATTTTCCAGGAGTTTCTTTTCGTCGCTGCTGATGACGATGGTGGCGTCGGCGGCTTCAGCGGCGGCAAGTTCGTACTTTTTGGTATCGGCGGCAAGTTTTCTCAGGGTGTCATCATTTTTCAGATCCGCCTCAAGCTGTTCGCGGACAAAGTGGACGTCCACCGTGTCAAAGATGTAGCCCGCCTGAGGACAGTGAAGCTTCAGCAGCCAGTCAAAGCAGCGTGCCTGATAGATGCGGGAAACGAAGATGTATGAAAAACTCCAGCCGGCGGCGGGGAGATACTCCCAGATCTTGCGCTGGGGCTGGCAGACACACTCCACACCCATCCGCAGCAGGATCGAGGTGTACTTGGGCACGATGCCGGGAGTGTATTCGCCGTGGAACACCACATCATAACCCCGTTTGATCATGTATTCCATGAAGAAGATGGCATCCATACCGCCGGAACCACGGTCAGCCATGGGGAATTCGGCGTCGATATACATGATGCGGGGTTTGGGGAACTTCAAACACTGTTTGGGCTCCTCACGATCCGCGTAGAGAGCGTTTTCTGCCAGATAGTCGCGCCAGCGGTCCATGAAAACGGCACGGTTCCTGGCGCACTTGTCATCGAGGGCATCGCCGTAAGAGGCCATTTCCTGATGGAGCACCCGCGACAGAGGACAGACGTAGTTCTTATAACCTTTCTGCTTGAGGCGCAGACCCAGGTCGGGATCCTCAAAGTAGGCGGGCACATAGATGCGGTCGAAACCGTCCATCTCATCAACAAAGACCTTTTTCCGCAGAATGATGCTGGCGGCGGAAACAAAGTCCACTTCGCGGAAGTAGTTGAACTGGGGATGATCCGGAGACTCGCCCCGGCCCAGAGGCAGCATATCACCGTTTTTACAGATCAGATTACCGCTTTCCTGAAGTGTGCCGGTGCCCAGGTGGATCAACTGTGAACCGATCATACCGGCTTCAGGATGTTTGCTCATGGCACAGGTCAGTTCATCCAGCCATCCGGGCACGACTTCGGTGTCGTTGTTGAGGATGAGGATATATTCGCCCTTTGCCTCTTTGGCACCGCGGTTGACCGTCAGCAGGAACCCGGAGTTCTTTTCGTTCCGGATCAGACGCACTTCAGGGAAGTCAGAGAGAAGAGTTTTGTAATCGTCTGAAGGGGAACAGTCATCCACAACGATGATCTCAAAGGGGGAGCGGCTCTTGATCTTGTAGATGGAGTGGATGCAGCGCCGGGTCAGTTCGATGTTGTTGTAGACCGGTATGATGATACTGGTCAGAGGAATGGTTTCGGGCATAATGAGACCGGTGTCGCTTTCAAGCTCAATGGCCTTCAGGCGGTCATAGTGCAGACGCCAGATCTTGTACGCAGGATCATTTGTGAGAGTCGAACCGTAACGGGAATAGTACTTGTCTTTAAGATCCATCCGCTTGCTGTAATTGAGAGGCAGTGCGCGCATAAGAGTACGGGCGGTGCTGCAGAGAAGGTGTTTGGTCTTGCGGCGGATCTTCCATCTGCCCAGCAGACGGAAGGAAAGGGAGTTTTTGAGATCGATATTCTCATGATAGAGATATTCGGACTTGGCATGCTCCTCGTTCCACTGACTCTGCAGGGCGCCTATTTCAGATTCACGGGCGGCAAGTGCAGCGTGGAGCTCAGAAAGCTCTTTGCCCTGACGGAGCGCTGTTTCGTAGCCTTCGACCCAGCTCAGTTTGAGGCTTTCCACCTCCTCTGCCAGTCCGGCATTTTCCGCATCTCTTGAAGCGATGACGCTGTTGGCTTCATCAAGCTCGTTTTTCTGCTGTGCGATCTCATTTTTAAGTTCTTCGATCTGGGACTTAAGAGCTTGCAGCTGCTTTTGAGTCTCTGCAATTTCCCCGGTAAGTTTCTGATTTGTTTCCTGCATATGTTCGATCCCCCTTTTGAGTTCGGAGTTTTCCGAGCTCAACTTCTGATTGGTGTACTGCTGATTTTCCAGTTCCTTTTTATATCCTTCGACAGTTTCTTCCAGAGCCAGAGATTTTTCACTGAGCTGCTGATTGAGGTGCTGTTGATTTTCCAGTTCCTTTTTATATCCTTCAACAGTTTCTTCCAGAGCTTGAGATTTTTCACTGAGCTGCTGATTGAGGTGCTGTTGATTTTCCAGTTCCTTTTTATATCCTTCAACA
>JAFWBQ010000069.1 GCA_017507125.1 Lentisphaeria bacterium | reverse complement strand
TGAGTGAAGATGTGAAGGTGTGAAGAGCATTTTTGACTGTTGTCAAAAATGCGTGAAGTGCGCCCTGTCGGGCGTAAGGATGTGTCGTTTTTATAAATTATTTTGAGGTAATAAAACGGCAAAACCCTAACTTTGCAAGCAACACTCACCAATAGTTCGATCAGTGTGAACAGACGATTTTTTTTCATTTGGGGAAACTCCTTTGGATTTCTATTTTCAGTTAAAATAAATTTAAGATCTGCAATGTCAAAACTTGTAAAAAGAATAATTTGGCATTATATTCTTAATATAGTACAGGTAGTGTATTTCAGCAATGTTTGTTTTTTCTTAAAATGATGTCAATTCTTGCAAAGGGGGAATGAGGTGCAGCTTGCTTACAGAGAAAATATCCCTCAGGGAAACTGGATGTATAAGCCTGAGATCCAGCTTATTAAGTATAATATTGACTTTCAGGTGGATAAATGGCGTGTGCCCCCCAAGAGGAACAATCCCTTTTTTTACTGTTACTGGAACAAAACGCCGGGAGCGGAGATCCACGCCGGGGGCAAAGTCTATCCGGTAACGCCTGAACACATCGTGCTGATACCTCCCAATCTGGAGCATTCCCCTGTGCAGACAGCTCCTTTCAATCACAGTTTTATCCACTTCATAGCGCTGCCGCCCTTTGATTCTTTGAGCTGTATAGAGCTTTTTCCGGCGGAACAGTACAGTTCTCTCTTCCGGAAACGTGAAAATGAGTTCAAGACTTCTCTTTCTCTTTACAGTCTGATATTCGAACTTATGCTGCAGATCCCCGAAGAACACTTCTGCCGCCGTCAGATCAGTGATGAACGTATCTTCCGTGCATGGCGTCTTATTTCACTTTACAGCAGTCAGAAACTTCAGCTGGACGATATTGCTGAAAAACTCAACATGTCGGTAAGCAGCCTGTGTCATCTTTTCAAAGAGGAAACAGGCATTTCACCCATCCGCTATGCCATGGAGCGGCGCATGGAAAGAGCCTTGATGCTGCTTGCTGATATTCATATTTCCATAGAAGATGTTGCCCGTAAGACCGGTTTTGCTGATCGTTATCATTTTTCCAAGGCTTTCAAGGCACGGTATGGCGTGACGCCGGTGCAAATGCGTTCCACGCTCAGTGCGCGCTGAGTGTTTTTTCTGCTGCAGCGATGCGAGTCAGAGGAACGTGTTGAGGAAATGAAAAGTGGTGTTCTTTCTGAAGTCCGGAATTTTTTTGTTTTTTATTTCAGGGAAACTGTCAGATTCCGGTGTGAAATCGTTCTGATTATATTGTGAAATCGTTCTGATTATATAAAGAAAGTACACACTTAAAATTTACGGAGGAAAAAATGGATAATGACTGCGAAAAAGAGATTCAGAAAGATACTGATGGAAAACGGAACGAAAGATTGTTTTCCGGAAAAGATCTGACTTTCTTGCGGAATGGAGAAAATGGAAACTGTTACTTCGGCAATGCAAAATGCACTGTTAATGGAGTGACTGTAAAATCAGACTTTATTTGGATATGTGACGGCAATGTACAGCTTTTGAAGGGGAAGAGAGACGGGCTGTTTATCTATGGGGCAGGCATCTTTGTTGCATTGATCATTTTATTCGCTTTCGTTGTTGCTGTTGCCGGTTCCTTCTGCGACAGCAAGGCGGCTTTGGCAATTGCGAAGGGGATTTGTCTGACAATTTGCGGGGCTTGCAGCGTAATGATTTCAAACTGGTACAGAAATCCCGCTAATCAGATTTCATGTTGGAAGAAACCCCTGGCTGAACTGGTCTCAGGTGAAATCATTGAAGGGAAGGAGGGGGAAGAATGTTTGAAGTTTCTCTTTGCAGACAATACCGTTCTTTTGCTCTATGGCCCCGGGAAAACTGTCGGGCAGCTGAAGGAACTCATTGCCGCCGGCGCTGAGCAGGAAACAGAATTCGCTCAAGGGGATGATTTTTCCGGAAATAACGGCTCAGAAGACCCGGATGAGAAACAGCTGTCTGAGGAAAATCCGGATGAGGAACAGCTGTCTGAGGAAAATCCGGATGAGGAACAGAAAACATCTGAAGATGGAAAAAAGCTCTCCCGAATTGTGATAAGAGGCGGCATTGCGGCGCTCCTTATTTTGTTCTGCGTTATTGTTTATCAGAATGCCAATTCTCCCGATCGCCTTGCATGGAACGAGGTCAAAGATGGAAAACGCAGTGCACTCTCGTATTCTCAGCAGTTCCCGAATGGACGCTTTGTCAAAGAGGCCGGGGAGATGCTCCGGAAGGAAAAAAGTGATTTTGAAGAAGCGAAGGAATCAAAGAGTTATTACCAGATCAAGCGCTTTTTTGAAACGTATCCCCATTCATCCTGCAAGGATGAGCTGGAAAAATGTCTGAATAACCCTGAATGGGTGATGACAAGTACGGATTGCGGAATTTATTATGAATACCTGCAGAAAAATACCGAAAAAACAGAGGCGAGGGCAAAAATCGCAGCGAAATTCAAACGCTTGATCATTGAAGCGGTTTTGAGAGTGAGCAGCCACTCTGTGAAAACGGGTAAAGACAGCCCCCTGACATTTGCCAGGATTCCTTATGGGAACATTCCGAAAAAAGTTACCCTTCTGACTGTGAAAAATGCAACTGATAAAGTGTTGAGCTTTTTCATAACCGATAACGGGAAAAATCACAGTGCTGTTTACCGTTCTGTTGAGATTTTGCCGGGAAAAAGTTATGCGATGGTTCTCCCTGTCGGGAAATATGACTTCGCCTTTGTTCAGGAAGAGATTGAAGAAATTGAAAGAATATGCAGTAAAGAACTTATATGGTTCTCGTGTGTTCATGGCGCCACCGGTTATGGTTCTCAGCAATTTGATTCAGGTATTTACAGCATAGGTGTGCAAACAGTTGTCCGGAAAAAACGGTAAGAAAAAGTCCGTTTTCAGAAACAGAGACTCCTCTTTCCCCCGGGAAGGGAAAAGAGGAGTCTTTTTTTTATATTTCAGGCTCTGACGTCGCGGATATCCTGAGCGTTGCACAGGAGCATCATGAGACGGTCGACACCGATGGCACATCCGGAACTTTCCGGGAGCCCCCGGTCAAGGGCGGCGTAGAACTCTACGGGCTCCGGATAAGCATGCATATTGTTTGCCGCGCGGAATCTGTTGGCTGCGTCAAAACGCTGCCGTTGTTCGGCACCATCGGTCAGTTCTCCGAATGCATTGGCAAGTTCCAGCCCGTTCCGGTAAAGTTCCCAGCGTTCCGCCACCCGCGGGTCGGAAGAGGAAATACGCGAAAGAGATGCCCTGCTTGCCGGATAATCCATCAGGAACGTAAGTTGCTTCAATCCCAGCTGCGGCTCCACCTTTGTGACCATGAGTTCGTCAAAAGTGTCATCAGCGTCTGCTTCAAAAGCTGAGATGCCTGCATAACGTCTGAAGGCTTCATCAACGGTAATGAAATCATACGAGGAAAAGATCGGGTTGTTTCCTGCTGCTGACTTGAGCATGGCGGCAGTGAATTCAGCCAATTTCCGGTAGTTCCAGTTGACGGCGTAAAACTCAAGCATGGTAAACTCTTCCAGATGTTTTCTGCCGTGTTCATTGGCACGGAAACAGCTGCCGATCTGAAAGATTTTGTCACACCCCTGAGAGAGGAGTACCTTCATGGCAAGTTCAGGAGAGGTTCTCAAAAAGTCCCCCTCTGAACGCACCGATTCAATGTATTCCTCCGGCGCCGGAGCATGGATCTTGACAGGCGTCTCAACTTCGATAAAGCCTGCCGCATAAAAAAACTCGCGCATGGCGCGGAGAAACTCCGACCGCTGCGCGAGAATGGAAACGCTCTTCATGATCAGGCTTTGCTGACACGCTCGGCGTAAGTTCCGGTACGGGTGTCGATTTTGATAATATCGCCCTGGTTGATGAAAAGAGGAACCTGAAGCTCGAAGCCGTTGTCGATCTTGGCGGGTTTCATCACGTTGGTGGCGGTATCGCCGCGGGCACCGGGTTCAGTTTCGGTGATCTCTTTTTCGATGAAGGTGGGCAGAGTGATTTCGATGGGCTCGCCGTTGAAGAGAATGAAGTTGCAGACGCTTTCTTCAATGAGGAAGTACTTGCTGTCACCGAGAGTTTCTTCGGAAACGGGGAACTCTTCATAGGTGTTGGGATCGCTGAAAACGTACTGGTTGCCGTCATAGTAACCATAGATCATTTCCCGCTCTTCCAGATTGGGTTTTTCGATCTTGTCAGTGGGACGGTAGGTCTTTTCCATACCGGCACCGGAGATCATGTTTTTCATCTTGCAGCGGTAAAGAGCGGTACCTTTTCCGGGTTTGCAGAAATCAAATTCGGTGATTACCCACGGTGCGCCGTCAATTTCGATCTTGAGGCCCTTTTTAAGGTCGGAAGCGTTGTACATTCTTGAAATCTCCTGTGTTTTATAGTAGGTACATTTCCATAATATACACCCTGATTGTAAATTTTTCAAATAATTCTCTTGAAAACGCCCGTATTTGGTGTTAAATTACTTGTATGGCATCCCGGTATGCAGTCGTTGAGGATTGTGTCATACTGAGGAGTGCTGTGTTTCCCTTTTTTCTCTTGAGGAGAGATGTGTAAATGAAAATCGTGATAGCTCCGGACTCTTTCAAAGGAGCCCTTTCTTCCGCAGAAGTGTGTGAAGCCCTGAAAAAAGGCTGGCTTGAACGCCGTCCTCAGGATGAGGTACTGCTTTTTCCTCTTGCCGACGGCGGCGAAGGTACCTGCGACGCGCTGGTCAGATCCACAAACGGCAAGTTTCTGGATGTGGAAACTGTCGATCCCCTGATGCGGAGTATCAGGGCAAAATGCGGTATCGCTGGCGACGGCAGAACGGGAGTCATGGAACTTGCGGCGGCTTCAGGGATCGAAAGGCTTTCAAAAAAAGAGCTCGATCCCCTCAGAGCCACCACCTTCGGCAGCGGTACAGTCATGAAGGCTCTGCTTGAACAGGGATGCCGGGAGCTGCTTCTCGGCATAGGGGGCTCCGCTACTGTCGACGGCGGAGCCGGAATGCTTCAGGCGCTGGGTGTCTGCTTTTTCGATGCAGATGGCGCAAAAATAGTTGATGGTATAGGGGGCGGTGATCTCAAGCGCATTGCCCGGGTCGACTGGAGCGGTCTTGATCCCCGGATAAGTGAATGTTCCATCAAGGTCGCCTGCGATGTGACCAATCCTCTTCTGGGAGCTCAGGGGGCTGCCGCAATCTTCGGGCCGCAGAAGGGAGCAACACCTGAAATGGTCAAATGCCTTGAAGAAAATCTGGCACACTGGGAAAAAATATGCGGCGCTTCAGGAGAACTTCCCGGCAGCGGTGCTGCAGGCGGAGTGGGATACATGCTCCGTTCCGTTTTGAAAGGCGGGATCACGTCAGGTGCTGAACTGGTCATTTCTTATTCCGGTGTTGATGAAGCGCTTGAAGATGCTGCGCTGCTTATCACCGGTGAAGGATGTTCCGACGGACAGACTTTGTGTGGAAAACTTCCGGCTGTCATAGCCGCTCACGGACGTGCCCGGGGAGTCCCCGCGGTTCTGTGTTCCGGGGCGATCACCGGCGAATACAGGGCACTTGAGAAGCTCTTCTGCGGTGTGTTTTCCATTTCGACCGGAGTCATCACTCTTCATGAGGCGCTTGAAAATACCGCAGAAAATCTCCGTCTGACAGCTTCCGGACTTGCCGGAGTTGCAGCGGCTTTTGTACAAAGATAAACGGAGCTTGAAAATATGAAAATGACAATCCTTTTTATGTTGCTGGCCGGTGCGATGCTCGGAGCCGCGGAGAATATTGTGATTTACAAACCCACCTTGCAGCTGATCGGCAAAAGGGTCGTTCCGCGCAGACACAGTGAAGCCGGAAGCGGAGTGGTGCGTGTGGAAAAGATCCCGGAGCTGGGATACCGTTTTGTTTTCGCCATTCAGAATACAAGTGGGAATATCGTGAAACTTGCCACCGGATTCAACCATGTGCGCTTCGATGCCGAACCGGGGAAAAATCAGTTTGTTCTCCATCTGAGTCACAGGATCATGAGTGTGAAAACTGAATGCGGCAAGGCTTTTCCCCTTGTGCAGCCTCTGGAGTCCTTCCGTATCGTGAAGCTGCGTCCGGGGGAGGGCACATTGCTGAATGTGACCTGTTGGATCCCCGAATCGAAACTCCGGGCCGGGGATAAACTGGTTATTGAGTACGCTCCTCAGAATTTCGGACGTTACGACTTTATGCACCTCAAGGTACGTTCCAAAGCGGTGGACTTCAAGTTCCCCGGAACTGCCAAAAAGGTGGAACCGGTGGTGATTTGATCACACTGTTATGACCCTGACTCCGGCGTTGCTCAGAAGCCGGGCTGCTCCGGAGTCTATTTGTTTATCTGTGACCAGCAGATCCACTTCATCCGGGGCGGCAAAACATACTTTGCCCCGGCGTTTGAATTTACTGCTTTCAGTAATGATCGCCACTTTGTCGGCAATGGCAATGGAAGTCCGTTCAAGACGTGAAAGTTCCGGATCCGTGGTGTAGAATCCGAAATCAGCTGAAGCCGCATCACACCCGGAGATCAGACAGTCCACATGACAGTCGCGGATGTTGCTGTTTGCCATGTCCCCCTTCAGATCCATTGATTCCTGGCGGAGCTCACCCCCCAGAAGCAGCACCCGGTGGCGGGTGCGGAAAAGCGCCGCCGCCGCCGCCAGGGAGTTGGTGATGACCGTGACCCGCGGTGAGGTTCGGGTCGAAAGGATCTTGGCAAAGGCAAGAACAGTAAAACCGCTGCTCAGAAACAGAGTTTTCGCGGGCATGACGGCATTGTAGAGAGCTTCAGCCAGGGCAAATTTTTCAGGGTTGAGCAGCAGGGCGCTGTTTTCCGGCTCATAACCTGCCGGATGGGGGATCATGCCGTTTTTGACTGCCATGACCAGATGACGTTCCGCAAGCAGACGCACATCCCGCCGGATCGTCATCTCTGTGACGCCGGCAAATGCTGCAGCGTCGCTGAAACTGATGAAACCGGTGCGCTGAAGCTGTTCCAGAATTTTTTTATGTCGTGTATGCATGATGTTTAATAGAATACTCCGGCAGGGAAAAGTCAAGGAGAAAATGTTAAAAATTAACATCAATCTTGCAAAAAAAACGGAAAAAGTCTGATCCTCCCCTTGTTTTCCGGGTAAAGAGGTGTTATTTTACTCCTGAAATCTGTTTTGCTGACAACTTCAATAAACTTAAAGAAAGGAATTTTATCATGGGCAAATACGATCCCGCACCTTACACTCTTGATTTGACTCAGGTTCCCAGAATGGTCACTCCTGAGATCCCCGGTCCCAGAAGTAAAGAACTGCACAGCCGTGCCGCACAGTACTACCGGGGACTTTCCGGACAGGTCAGACTTTTCCCGGTCGCCTTTGAAAAAGGACAGGGATGTATGATGGAAGATGCCGACGGAAACCAGTACATCGACTTCTCAAGCGGTATCTATGTGACAACCCTCGGTCACTGCCATCCCAAGATCTCTGAAGCTGTGGCTGAATATGCCAAAAAGCTGATGAACTGCCATGACTTTTCAACAGAGATCAAAGTGCGTCTTCTGGAAAAGATGGCGGCAACGCTCCCCGGTGATTTGAAGTGTTTTCAGCTTTACGACTGCGGTACCGCCGCTGTTGAAGCGGGACTCCGTACCTGCCGTGCCGCTACCGGGAAACATGAGTTCCTGAGCTGCTTCATGGACTTTCACGGCAAAAGCGGACACTCCATCGGGTGTGCCCGTATGACCAAATTTTCCGGCCCCACCCGTCCTTCAGGTTTCTACATGGTTCCCCGTCCCGACACCTATCGTCCCTGGTGGACGCGGGAAGACGGTTCTCTTGATACTGAGAAGTACCTTGAATTTTACGATGCATTCATCCGTGAATCCACCACCAATCAGGTGGCGGCATTTGTCATTGAACCCATTCAGGGATGGGGCGGCAGCATTATGCCCCCCGATGATTTCTTCCCCAAACTCCGCAAATTCTGCGATGAGCGCGGAATTTTGCTCTTTGCTGATGAAGTGCTGACCTCCATGGGACGCACCGGTAAGATCCTCTGCTGCGAACACTGGGATGTGGTTCCCGATGTGGTGACACTGGGCAAAGGCTTCGGCAACGGATTCCCTGTCACCTGCATGGCGGTCCGTAAACCTTATGCTGACGCCGTTGACAGGATCAGTGCCTCCACCAGCTACGGCGGCAACCCCATGGCATGTGCCGCGGCTCTGGCCTGCTTTGAAGTCATTGAAGAGGAAGGTCTGCTGGAACATGCTCAGCACCTTGAGGAACTTTTCAGAAAGCGCATGGCAGAGTGGACAACCAAATATGAGATCGTGGGTGATACCCGCTGCAAAGGATGTCTGCTGGGTATCGAGCTTGTCAAAGACAAAAAAGCAAAGACTCCCTTTGATGAAGCCGGAAAGATGGTTTACCAGAAGGCGTTCCGCAAGGGACTTGCCTGGGTGCCTGCCGGTCACATCCTGCGTATGAGTCCTCCCATCGTCATGCCCGATGAGGTCGCCATGAAAGGTATGGACATCATTGAAGAAGCTATCGTTGAAACTCAGAAAGAACTTCTCGGCTGAGAAAATCCCAAGGAATCATCACTATGAGCGAAAAACTTTATATCGGTTGGGCGGAGCGCGATATCACTCCTGATATGGAAAAATACAAAGTCGGTCTTTACGGTCAGTATTATGCCCGTATCGCCACCGGACTTCACTCACGGCTGAAATTTTCTGTCTGTGCCATGAGTTCCGGTGCAGAATCCTTTATCAGCGGCACCGTTGATGTGGCGGGCGTTCCTCTGGCATTTACCAATCTTCTCAAAGAAGAGGTCGCCAAGAGAAACGCCGGGATCGATACCTCAAGGATCTTCCTCAATGCCATCCATACCCATTCTGCGCCTTCCATCAATGTTGCCATGAACTACAAACGCTCCGTTGGGGGCTCCATGTGGCAGCAGGGCGAATTTGCTGAAACCATTTCTCCTGCGGAATATGCGGAACTTGTGCTCCCCATTATGGCTGATGCCATCGTTGAGGCATGGAACACCCGCAAAGAGGGCGGCATCGCCCGCGCCTTTGATTATGCCCGTATCGGTCACTGCCGCCGCGCCGCCTACACCGATGGAACCGCTGAGATGTACGGTGATACCACCCGGTCCGACTTCGTTGCCATGGAAGCCGGTGAAGACTCCGGGGTTGACATGCTTTTCACTCTTGACAAGGAGGGGAAAAAGACCGGTGTCATCCTCAACGTGGCATGTCCTTCACAGGTGATGGAGTCCACCTATGTTGTTTCTTCCGACTTCGCCGGAGCCACCCGCGAACTTCTGAAAGAGGATTTCGGTCCTGAGTTCCATACCCTTTACTGGATCAGTCCTGCCGGATGTCAGTCTCCCCGGGATCTGGTGCGTCACTATGCCACTGAGCCTGACTTCTGGCACGCCGACGGTGTGGCGGTCCTCGCCAAACGCCTCAGAGACGCTGTGATGCGCGCTGAGCTGGAGCCTGCAGAATATACCCCCGAATTGAGATCCACCGTTGTCAAAGTTTCTCTTCCCCGCAGACGCGCCTCTTACACCGATTACCGCGAAGCCAAAGCTGAACTTGCACGCCTTGAGGGCATCAAGCCCGAAGCTGAAGCCTTTGAGGATTTCTGCGCGGAGACCCACGCCAATGAAAAACTGGACGGGCCCGGCCCCTATGACAGCAAACTGCACCACTTTGTGCTCATCAAAAACGCAAAAGCGGTCATCACCCGCTATGAAGAACAGGACGATCAGCCTGAACTGCACTTTGATATGAATGTGATCCGTCTGGGGGATATCGCCATTGCCAACAATCCTTTTGAGCTCTATCTGCACTATGGACAGATCATCAAGGCACGCAGCCATGCCAGACAGACTTTCCTCATCCAGCTGGCGGTGGGCGCAGATATCCATGCCGGCTACCTCCCCAGTCCCGAAGGCGAAAAGCTGGGCGGTTACGGCGGCCTTATCATCAACGGCCAGGTCGGTTCCGCAGGCGGTTACAAACTTGCGGATGTCACTGTTGAAAGCATCAACGCGCTCTTTGACTGATGGCAGAATATTATTGCGGAATAGATTTGGGAAGTACCGCCGTCAAGGCGGCGGTCTTCAACGGCAAGGGGGGACTTTGCGGCGAAGGCGCCTGCGAATTTTTGCTTGAAACGCCTCAAGCTGAGTTCGTAGAGCTTGACCCGGAACTTTATTGGAGTTCCACCTGTGAAGCTCTCTCCAAAGCGTTGAAGGCAGCTTGTATCACTGCGGCTGATGTGAGATCCGTTGGATTGACCGGACAGGCTGAAACGCTTATCCTGCTGGATGGAAAAGGGAACGCACTGCGGAAAGCTATCGTCTGGCTGGATAACCGGGCGGTGGATGAAGCCGCGGAACTTGAAAAGGTCTTCGGACTCAAAGAGCTTATTGCCATGTCCGGGCAAAATGCCATGATGCCCTGTTGGCCCGCTCCGAAACTTCTCTGGGTGAAGCACCATGAGCCTGAGGTTTTCAAGCAAATTGCCAAAGTCCTCATGGTTGAGGATTTTGTTGCCTGGAAACTGACGGGCGCCTTCCATACCCATCCCGGATTGCTGCCTTCGACCCTTTATTACGACATGCGCCGGAATTACTGGGCTGAGGATATCCTTGAGTACATCGGTCTGCCTGTGAGTGCCATGCCGGAGCTTTCCGGAAGTGCCGTTGCGAAAGTACTGCTCCCCGGGGCTGTGGTCAAAGTCGCCCCCATGGATCATATCTGCGGACATCTGGGATCAGGCGGAACTCAGGGACTTGTGACCGAATGTACCGGGGGATCCCTTGCTCTCTGTGCCATGACGGATGAATTTCTTATAGATCCTCAGCTGCGTATCAGTACTTATCTCGGATGGCAGCAGGGGGATTATGCCCTTTTGCCCTGGGCTCCCACTGCCGGGATGATGATGAAAAAGTTCCGGGATGAATTTTCCGGCGGCATGAGTTATGCTGAGCTGGATGAAGCGGCTTCAAAGATCGCTCCCGGCAGTGACGGATTGATTCTGCTGCCTCACCTTGCGGGAGCTGTTTCACCTGTGGCGGCGCCCCATGCCAGAGGTGCCGTCAAGGGGTTGACCCTTGCCCACACCAGAGGGCATGTCGCCCGCGCCATTATGGAGTCTGTGGCATTTCTGCTCAAAGACAATGCCAATGCCCTGACTGCTCTGGGGATGGAATTGAAAACGGTCCGTGCCCTTGGTGGAGGCGCAAAGAGTTCCCTCTGGGCCCAGATCAAGGCAGATGTATTGAATCTGCCGGTCTCTGTCGGCAGCTGCGATGAGCCTGTGGCTCTGGGGGCGGCTGTTCTCGGTGCTGCTGAAGCAGGGGCCTTTGCCAGTGCTGCTGAAGCAGGCGCAGCTTTAGCCGGAGAAGCACGTGTTTTCACTCCGGGAAAAAACGTGGAACGCTACGAAGAGTGTTTCAGAGAGTACTGTAAGTTTAATGAATATATTTTAGGAGACAAATAATGCAGATCCGTGCCGGTTTCGTTGGTTTCGGCGAAGTTAATACGCCGAGAGAGTTTATTGACGGACGTTGTCAGTTCGCCGCAGACGCCCTGAAAAAGGAGGGCATTGAGATCTTTTATACCGCTCCTGTGAGCGATGATCCCGCAGGTGAAGAGGCGGCAAGAGCCGTCAGAGAACTGAAGCCGCATGACTTTGATGCTCTGGTCATCTGCATCGCCGGGTGGATCCCCTCATGGGCAGTACTCAGGGTCATTGAAAACTTCAAACATCTGCCTATGCTTCTCTGGGGACAGTCTGGATGGTATGAAGGGAAACATTTCGTTACCACAGCCGATCAGGCAGGTTCCACCGCTCTGCGCGGACCCATGGCCGCCATGGGATACAACTTCAAGTATCTGGTCAACTTCAAAGACGGACAGCCCCGGATTGGTGAAGCCGCAGACTATCTGCGTGCTGTTTCCGCCGCCGCCGCTCTGCGTAAAGAACGCATCGGTATGACAGGCTACCGGGACATGCGCCTTTACGGAACCTGTTACAATGCCCAGCTGCTGAAAAATCTTCTCGGTGTTGAAATCGAACACTGCGATCTGATGGAAGTTCAGGAGCTTGCAAAAAATGTGAGTGTTTCTGATATCAATGCCGCCGCAGACAAGATCCGCAGCGAGTGGGAGATCCAGGGGACGCCTCAGCAGGGAACCCTTGAGAATGCTGCAAAACTTGCTCTTGCTCTCAAGGCTCTGCTTGAGGAACGGAAGTGGAACGCTTTCAGCTTCTGCGATGTGGACGGCATTAAAAAGTTGCTGAAATTTGCTCCTGCAGGAGCCATGGCGCTGCTCCATGAGATCGCAGATGTGGTGACGGTGCCTGAAAATGACTCCTATGGTACTGTGACTGCCCTGCTGATGAAACTTCTGACCGGAAAGCAGCCCGGATACCTTGAGTTCTACGAATTTACTGAAACTTCCGCTCTGATGGGCGTACCGGATTATGTTCCCGGGAAGCTGGTTGACGGGAAGATCACAGTTTCTCCCAAGGCTTTCGGTTCTTTCGGCGAAGGTCTGCTCAATATTTCCAAACTTAAGACCGGTACTGTTACTCTGGCGCGTCTGACAGAAGATGAGTTCGGCGGACTGACGATCCATGTCTCTCTGGGCGAAGCTGTTGCTCCTCCGGATTGGGAAGAGGCCGGATGGACTCCGCCTGCGCCCCATCTGCCCAGTCTGGAGGTCAAGTTTGACTATCCCGCCGATGAATTTCTTGCTGAAGTCGCAGGGCAGCATTACATCATCGTTCACGGTGATGTGAGAAATCTGCTCCTTGAATTCTGCAACGTGACAGGTGTGGGCTACAAGGAATAAATTTTCTCTGGAAAAAATGAGAACTGCTGCAAGTCAAAGTCCACTTGCAGCAGTTTTTTTTTGCAGGCAGCCGGGGAGGTGTCAGACAAAACTTTTAAGAAAGGTGATCTCAAGTTCTATGCCGGATTGACAGTTCTCAACTCTCTGCTGCAATTTTTCACGGATCTCACTTTCACTCATTTGATGGCGATGGGGGACAAGAAGGTGAAAACTGATTTTTTTTACCTTGCCGTCAACGCATCCGGGGAGTCTGAAATCGTAAAGTTTCAGTTCACTGTCAAGTTCTGAAACTGCATTTTCCAACCGGCTGCGCCAGTAGATGACCTCCGGATTATTCTTGCTGTAAGGATCACCGTGGAGCAGCAGATGGACAGAAAGTTTTTTGCCGACGGTAACTTCGGCATTTTCCAGAATATCATGGGCGGAAAAGCGGCTCCCCTCGCAGGAGATTTCCGCATGGGCGGTGACATAATAGGTATTTTCCCCATAATTGTGGATCATGATGTCGTGAACACCGTCGATCCCCGGACACTCCAGAAGCGTCTCCCGCAGGCGGGCCACGGTCTCAGAGGAAGGCGGCTCCCCCAGAAGTTTGCTGGTCGTATCACGCAAAACTGAAATACCTGCCCAGAGGATCATTCCTGCGATAATGACTCCGGCACATCCGTCAACAGGGAAGGTTGTGTACCGTGATGCGATCATGGCGCCGATGGCAATGGCTGTTCCAAGAGAGTCGCTCAAACTGTCATAGGCCGCCGCACGGATCACGTCGGAGTTTATCATCTTTCCTACTTTGCGGTAAAAGAAAAAGAGCCAGCATTTGACAACGATGGTCGAAGCAAAGATGATGATGACCATATTGCTGAAGCCGATCTTTGAAGGTTTGAAAATGGCAACGACTGAGTCTTTCAGAAAGGTGATCCCCAGACCGAGGATCAGCGTTGCCACCACCAGACCTGCCACATACTCTGTTCTGCCGTGTCCGAAAGGGTGTTCCGCATCCGGGGGATGGCTGGAAAATTTGAATCCGGCAACAGCAATGACTCCTGATGCCGTATCGGACAAATTGTTTACCGCATCCGCCGCCGCAGAGATACTGCCGGAAATTACCGCCAGAATGATCTTTACTGCTGCAAGGAGTAAATTGCAGACGATTCCTGTGATGCCACTGACGATGCCGCAGCGGATACGCACTTCGCGGGTCATCTTCTGGTGCGCCTCAGGGACAAACAACTTCAGAAGTAATGCTGTCAACACTTGAAAACCTCATAGTTTTAAGTCAGGAGTAAATGTTATCTGCATAATATAGTATGCAGACAGAGAAATGCAAATGGATTTTTCTGTTTTCAAAGCGTGAAAAGAAGGGAAAAAGTTGTTTTGATGTTGAAAGTAAGTTGAAAAAACAGGTAAACAGTGTTATTTTAACCGGAAAGTACTTCTTTGGTATCAAAGAGCTGAAAATCACAAATCAGGAAGGTGTTATATGAAGATCCAGCGTGAAACTTTTTACGATTGCAACAAAAATCCTTTTCAGGTGACTGTTCTTACCATCGGCGGAACCAAACCCGGTCCGGTGATGACCATTGTTTCCGGACAGCACGGCATGGAGCATTCAGGTCCCTGTTTCCTCCCGGAACTTGCCGAAGAACTGGACAAAGCCGATATTGCCGGAACGCTTCATATCTGCCCCTGTGCCAATCCCGGTGCCCTTGCCATGGATTATGAGTTCTATCCCGAACATGAAGATCTTTCCAAGATCAACGAATACTTCTACTCCCGGTTCCGCCACGATTACTCCCCCTGGGGCATCGGTCGGGGCGAGGCAGAAACTGAGTACAATATGAACCGCCTCTGGAACCGCGAGGGAACCGGTATCGCCTATGATATCACCAGGTGGATTTGGAAAAACTTCGTGGATCAGGCGGATCTGACTTTGGATCTCCACTGTCTTCAGGCTTCAAAGCCTCTCATTTACAACGACTTTGATAAAAACAACTTCCTCTGCGCCCTGACCGGTATTGAGGCTGTGTTCCAGTGTTCCCCCAATAAAAGCGCTTATGCCGCAGGAAATTTGAATCTTCAGGCGGCTCAGCGCGAGGGCAAATACGCTTTCTGTATTGAATTTTCAGCACAGCATGCCCTCAAAGAAAGTGAGTACGAGCTGGGAAAAAATGCCATCCGTAATTTGATGATCAAGATGGGAATGCTCAAAGGGGAATACGTTCTGCCTGACCGTCCCACCTGGAGCATCCCGGTCAACTGCTGGGAGCTTGCCCACATTTTCAAAGCAAGCCACAATGGACACATCCGTTATTATTTCGGTGAATATGACCGGGTCCGCAAAGGGGATAAAGTCTATGAGATCCGCGACATCCAGACTCTTGAAGTGCTGGAAACAGGTTTTTCCAACATTGACGGCGTCATGGGAGGCATCAGCTATCTGCCCGTTATGAAAGAAGGGGCGCATATTTGCAATATTTACCCCGCAGAAGAGATCAAACGGGAGATCTGAAGTTTAAGAAATTTCAAGGAAAGATGTGTGGGGACTGTTTGAAAAAATATCTTTGTATGCTATATTATAAATAACTGAGATATTAAAAACGGTTGATTGCAAATGAAAAGTTACGGAAAAGCTCCTGATATGGCGGCAGTCGGAGTGATGAATTTTACCGGCACTCTGATAACGACTTGCTTCTGTGCCTATGTGGCCATGGTTGGGGACCGGGAAGCTCCTCTCTTCGGCAGACAGGCGTTGAATATGCTTCTGACAGGAGCTTTGTTCACGTTCCCCTATCTTTTCATGCCTTCCCTTATCCGCTATTTTACAAGCCGCTTTTCAAGCCGCAATACCATCACCTTTTCGCTTCTTGCAGAGTTTCTGCTTATGGGAGCAGGGGGAGCTGTGCTGGCTCTGGTGACGGGGGGCAGAATCGCTCGTCCCGGAGTTGTACTGCTGCTGATGATGGTGGTACTTTCAGGAATGATCTTTGCCGCTTACCGTGCGGCGCTGCGGATCTATGTGGCAGAAACAGTCTCAAAAAGTATGCTTCCTCATGCCGGAGCTGTAACAGAAAGTACTACCTTTGCAGGGATCATTGCCGGTGTTGTCAGTGCGGCTGTTGCTGCCGAATTGGGGTTTTCAAGGTGGGGCGCCGGTATTTTTCTTACCGGACTTTCATTTATGAGTCTTTCTGCAGCAACCAGACTCCGTCCCACACTTGCTCCTTTGCCGAGATTGCGTTTTTCCGGTTTGCCCGGAACCTGGCTGGCGGTGATACGTAAAGAGGAACGGGGCAGGGAACTGCTGCTGACGGGTATTGGTGAAAGTTACGTTTTCGGCGCCATTATTTTTTCAGCATCTCTTGCCGTTTGGTATGTGACGGGGATTTCCGGCATACATTTGGGTGATATCACCCGTGAATATGCCATTATTGCAGCTCCTCTTGCGGGGGCTTGCGGCGGTTTTATCATCGGAGCAGGACTTTGCCGCAACAATGCAGAGATCGGACTTGTGCCCCCTGCTTCACTGATGATGACCCTTTCCACATTCTGCATCGGTCTGCTGCCTCTTTTCAAGGATGACATCATTGAGACCTGGCTTTTGGGGGGATTGCTTTTGATCTTCGGTTTTTTTTCGGGTATCGTTTTGATTCCGCTGCAGACCTATCAGAAATTTTTTGTGCGTCAGGAATTGCGCAGTCCTTTCTTTTCCTGGTTTTATCTGCCTTTCGGAGCAGTGCTCCTTTCGGCGGTCGCTTTGAGCTTTCTCATGTATGAATTGAAGATCCCGGTATTTTATGTTGCTATGGGATTTTCAGTGCTGACTTTTGCGGTCGGCGTTATCAGCTTTCTTCTCATGCCTCAGTTTCTGCTGAGGATGTGTACGAAATTGCTGCTGCTCACTTTTTACAGACTCAAAGTGTGGAACAGAGAAAGGATCCCTGAAGAGGGACCCGCGCTGCTGATCGCCAACCGCGCTTCTTTCATGGACATGCTCTTTGTCACCGCCTGCACCTCCCGGCCGGTGCGTTTTATGATGGACTCCGAATATTACAATGCCATTCCTCTGATCCGGCCGCTTCTCAAATCCGCAGGATTGATCGAAGTGCCCAACGGTCCCAAAAAGCTGAAAGCTTTTTTTGAGCGGTCAAAAGAACTTTTCCGGAACGGGGAACTGGTGTGCGTCTTCCCCGAAGGGGATATCACCCGGAACGGAACCATGTCCGGATTCAAAGACGGCATGTCTCTGCTGCTGCCTGAAGAGACCGATGTTCCCATCATACCGCTGCATATCGGTATGACCTGGGGAAGTATATTTTCCTGCTACCGGGGAAAATTCAAGTTCCGTCGTTTCAGTTGTTCACCGCACCCGGCATCGGTGACAGTGGGCAATCCCATTCCCCGGCAGAGCAACGCCTATGAGATCCGGATCGCCATGTCCGAACTTGCGGCGGAAACAGAATTGATCCCTCAGCCCGAAGAAAAGCCTTTTCACTCTCAGGCTCTCTTTTTAGGCAGAAAATTCCCCCACAGATGCGTTGTGGGCGAGTACGACGGAAAAGAATTTTATCTCCCCGGCGCCGCTGAAGTGGCGGTGGAGGGGATCATGATCAGCCGCTATCTGCGCCGGATATGTCATGCCGATGAGGAATATATGGGCGTGATGCTCCCCAACAGTGTGGCGGCAGTCTGTTCCATTATCGGCGTGCAGCTGACAGACAGGACTCCTGCCATGCTCAATTATACGGCCTCTCCCGAATCTGTGCGGAGCTCCGTTGAAAAAGCAGGGATCCGCCACATTATCACCTCAAGAGCTTTTATTGAGAAAATGAAGATCCAATCCCTCCCGGAAATGATTTTTATTGAGGATATACAAAAACGTTACGGCGGCAGGGGACGGAAATTTTTCTGGCATACAGTGCTGCGGATCCTTTCAAGCAGAGAGCTGATGCGGCTTCTTGCTCCGGCGAGCTGGGATGATGTGAATAAAGTCGCCGTGCTGATTTTTTCCAGCGGATCTACGGGGAATCCCAAAGGGATCATGCTGACCCATCACAATATAAACGGCGATGTTGCCGCTGTGATCAAAACCACCGACTGGCACCGGAATGACCGTATTCTGGGCAATCTGCCTCTCTTTCACTCTTTCGGCATGAACACCTGCCTCTGGCTCCCCATGCTGACGGGAGCGCGGGTCGTGATGATCCCAAATGCTCTGGACGCAAAACTTGCATCAACGGTGCTGAGGGAACAGAAGATCACCGTATTGATGACCACGCCCGGTTTTTTGCAGATCTATATGCGCGGAGCAAAGCCTGAGGATTTCAAAAGCATCCGTCTTACAGTAGCCGGGGCGGAAAAACTAAGAAGTGATATTGCCGACAAATATTACGAAATGACTGGACTTGCCATTTCAGAGGGATTCGGAAGCACTGAACTTTCACCGATCGTTTCCATCAATATCGCCTCTTCTGTTTCCGATCTGGGGACCAAGATCGCTAAAAAGGGCAGCATCGGTCCGGCATTGACCGGAGTCTGTGTCAAGATCGTGGACCCTGAAACATTTGAGCTCCGCAAAGAAAATTGCGACGGACTTCTCATCGTCAAAGGAGCCATCGTCATGAAAGGCTATCTCAATGATCCTGAGAAGACCGCAGAGGTGATCCGGGATAACTGGTATATCACTGGCGACATCGGTCACATGGATCGTAACGGCTTTATCACCATTACCGGACGCTTCTCACGTTTCAGCAAGATCGCAGGTGAAATGGTCCCCCATGAACTTGTGGAGCGCGAGATCAACAATATACTCCTCCCTGACCGCCGCGTCATTGCCGTGAGCGGTGCCGCCGATGCCCGGAAGGGGGAAAAGCTGCTTGTCTTTTACTGCGATGAGACTCTTGTGAAACCGGGAGAGATCGTCAGGCAGCTCAGGGAAAAAAAGATCCCGAATCTGTGGATCCCTCACGCCGATAACTTTATCAAAGTGGATGATCTGCCCATGCTGGGCAGCGGAAAATTAGATCTTCACCGTCTGGCGGTTTTGAGCCGTCAATACGATGATGCTGAAAGCTGAACAAAAAATACAAGGAAAAAGTTATGAAGAAGTTGATGGTCTTTGCGGCAGCCGCTCTGGCATTTTCCCTGAGTGCGGCAGTGAAACTTCCGGGGATCTTTTCAGATCACGCCGTTCTTGCCAGACGGGACAAAGTACCGGTTTTCGGCAAAGCTGCTCCCGGTGAAAAGGTAACAGTGGAGTTCAACGGGCAGAAACGCTCCACCGTTGCCGGGAAAAACGGCAAATGGCGCGTTGAACTCAATCTGGCAAACTCTCCCGAGGGGCCCTTTGAACTCAAGGTGAACGATCTTGTCATCAAGGATGTGGTGGTGGGCGAAGTGTGGCTCTGTTCCGGGCAGTCCAACATGGCGTTCCGTATTTCACGCTGCGAAAATGCCGCCGCTGTCAAAGCCGATCCCGCCGGAAAACGTCTGCGGGCTTTCAATGTTTCCGTAAGAAGCTGCGCTCTTCCTCAAGAGGATGTTGGCGGCAAGTGGGTTTATGCAGATGCGGAAAATGTGCCGAACTTTTCCGGAGTTGCCTACTTTTTCGGCAAAAAACTTCTCAGCGAATTGAACCGTCCCATCGGTCTCATCAACTCTTCATGGGGCGGCTCCCCTATTGAAACGTGGATGACTGTTGATGCTTTGAAAAACTCAGTTCCCGAAACATTGAAACGGGACAGCAGGGTTTCAGAGAATCTGAAACGTTATCCTGCTGCTGTCAAAAAGTATGCATCAGATGTTGAAGCGTGGGCAAAAAGTGTCAATCGTCAGGATACCCCCCATAAGGTTCCCGGTGCCGGAACTGCATGGAAAAAAGTCACTCCCCCCAGGATCCCCGGCGGCGTGACCTGGCTGCGGCGCACCTTTGAAGTCGCTTCTCTTCAGGAGGGTAAGAGCGTGGCAGTCAACATGGCACGGCTCCGTCACTCCTTTACCCTCTGGGTGGACGGAAAAAAAGCGGCAGAGTGGCCCTTGGAAAAGGCGATCCGCAATCTGTTTCCCCGTTTTACCCTGAAAGATCTTGCTCCCGGAAAGCATGAGATCATGCTCCGGTTTTACAATCCCCTGAGCAGCGGCAGCTATTTTTCACAGCCTGTGAGCATCGGCAAAAAAAATCTGGATCATGCGGAATGGGAGTGTTTCCAGGAAAAGAGATTCAGAGGAAAAGCCGCCAATGCCCCCAAAGATCCCGGCAAGCCGCCCCGTGAATTTTTTAATGGTCAGCGGGTCTACAACGGCTCCATCGCTCCCATCATACCTTACGGTATCAACGGAGTCATCTGGTATCAGGGCGAAAGCAACACCCGGTATCATAGTGAATACGCCGCTTTGCAGCGGGGGCTGGTCAAGGATTGGCGCAGAGCCTTTGAAACTCCGAATCTTCCTTTCTACTGGTGCAATCTGCCCAATATGATGGCCAAAAGCAAAGATCCCGCAGCGGAAACGGCATGGACTCTCTTCCGTGCCGCTCAGAGCGCCGCTCTGGATGTGCCTTTTACCGGTGAAGCGATCCTGATCGATGCGGGTGAAGCAAATGACATTCACCCCGTCGACAAAACTGTTCCCGGAGAAAGACTTGCCGCCATTGCCCTTGCCAATGTTTACGGCAAAAAGGTCCCCTTTGCCGGTCCTGAAGTGACAAAGGTTGTGCGGCAAGGGAATGCTCTGCGTATTTATTTCAAAAATCTCCACGGCGGACTTGTTGCAAAGGAGGTTCCGGCATTCTACAATGTCGTCAGACGGCTCAAGAAGAGTGCCCCTCTGGTGCGCAACTCCCCCGGAACCCAGCTTGAAGGCTTTGCTCTCTGCGGCAAGGAGGGAAAATGGTTCTGGGCTGAGAAAGCGGTCATTGAAAAGGACACTGTGGTGATCTCTTCAAGCAAGGTCCCGGAACCCTGCCGCGTGCGTTACGCCTGGCAGAACAATCCCAGCGGAAATTTGTATAACAAGGCCGGATTTCCCGCTGCTCCATTCAGCAAGTAAATAAGGAAGCCATTATGAAAAAGAATGTATGGTTTTTTAATGCACATCCTGACGATATCAACGCCGGACTCGCTCTGGCGCTGGTTTTGAGCGAACTGCCTGAGTATCAGCTCCACGTCTGTACCTACACCCGTGGAGAGGGAGGATTGGTGGAGCAGGGCGTTTCCTTTGAGGAGTGTGCCGCGATCCGTACAGTTGAAGAACAGAAGGTGTGCGCCGGTTTGGGGGTGGAACCCCGTTTTCTTCCTGAAAAGGATGACGGCACCTGTGCCGCAGGAATCGAAACCTGCCGCCTCATCGCCCGGTGGCTTGAGGAGTTTCCGCCTGCAGCGGTCATCACCCACTGGCCCGTGGATATCCACCCTGACCATGTGATGTGCGGAGCGGCTGTTTCCAAGGCACTTGCCCTGCTGAAAACACCCTCTGAACTCTATTTTTACCGCCAGAACAAGCAGTGCCGCAATTTTCCGCAGGATTTTTATTTCCCCTTTGATGAACGCATTATGGCGAAGAAGTGCGAACTTCTGAAGCTCTATGTGTGTCAGAATGGTGATGAAATCGCTCAAAGGGAGCGGACTGAGGATAAATACAATGGTTATCGTTGCGGGGCGCCTTTTGCTGAATGTTACGCCTCATTTCAGATACCCGGTGAAGGCACATTCTTTGCCGACCTTGCCAAGGCGCGGAAAGAAGCCGGCATCTGAGCATCAGATTAAATTCGGACAACAAAAAAAGAGCAATTTTCCGTGGTATTTTCCGGAAAATTGCTCTTGATTTAAAAGGGAAATTATTTTCTGCGGTGGGTCAGGGCGATGTTGCCGATGTTTGAATCTTCCTGAACTTCGGCGAGAAGCTCCTGATGATTTTCCGCGACCTTGCGGACCGCTTCGATGTAGCAGTCGATTTTTGCGGTGTCAAAGTGCTTGAACCAGGGTTCGCCCAGCAGACGGGAGTTGATCCGGTCGGCAACAGGCAGTTCGCCGGTGAGGGCGCGCAAATCGGTTCCTGCGGGCAGATTGAGTGAAGCTGTGGCTTTGCCGTGACCGTAAATATCGGTGGAGTAAAAGACTTCGGAGTGGTGGAGCGCAAAGTTGCATCCGGCGGAAAATTCGCCGCCCACCTCAGCGTTGAGCGCTTTGGCAAAGACGTGATTGGTGACGCCGCTGAATGCTTCAGGATCATATCCGAAACGGCTGGCGTACCAACCGGATTTGTCGCTGCCCTGATCTTCAGGATAGATCATGCGCAGACCTTTGATATCGCTGATGCCTTTCCAGAAATACTTCATGGCTTTGTCGATCTCAGCGATTTCTGAATCGTATTTTTTCAGCTGTTCCAGACCGATGGCGGAAGAAATCTGGTGCATACGGAACTTCTGTCCGCCGAAAGGCACGATGTTGGTGGCGGCGAACTCCTCTTTGGCGAAAGCCACGGGGATACGGTCGTAATGTCCGAAACGGACAGCCCGGCGGTAGACCTCTTCGTCATTGGTCAGCATCATGCCGCCTTCGCCGATGGCAAAGGATTTGCCGCTCATAAGGGACATACCGGCGGCATCACCGAAAGTTCCCAGCATCTTGCCCTTGTAATGACCGCCCTGAGCGTGAGAGACATCTTCGATGACCTTGATGTTGTGTTTTCTGGCGATCGCCATGATTTTATCCATATCGGCGGGGTGTGCCATGTAGTGGACCACCATCACAGCTTTAGTGCGGGGGGTGATATGGGCTTCAAAACTTTCGGGGTCGATCTGGAGATCTTTTTCGCAGATGTCGCAGAAGACCACGGCCGCTCCGAGGCTCAGGGCGGCGGTGCAGCTTGCCCAGTAGGTGATGGAGGGGCAGATCAATTCATCGCCGGGACCAAGTCCCACGCCGTACATGGCGGAAAGAAGGGAGTTGGTTCCGGTGTTATGGGTGAGAGCGTACTTGACGCCGTTCCACTTGGCGAACTCCTCTTCAAACTTGCGGGAAATATCGGTTCCGGACATATTTCCTGTTTCAAGCACATCCAGCTGTGCCTGACGCATGGCATCGTTGACGATGGGCCAGTGAAACAGTTTTTTATCTTTTTCCTTCAGGACCGGGGTACCGCCGTACAGGGCAAGTTTACTCATTTGCAGACTCCTTGAAAAGTGGTTGAAAATATTTTGACCCAATGGGTTGTTATAAAATAATACCTGATTTCTGCAATTACAAGTCAAGTTTCATTTTTTTGAAAAAAAATTCCTTGAATTGAGCAAAAAAAGTTGAAATATGGGAACAGCCGGGCTACATTAAAAAAGAGTTTTCAAAGTGTACCAGAGGGTGATAATTCATCAAATCTGAAAGGAGTTTTTTCATGTTTATTGACGTTCACGCCCATGCCTACCGCAAGGTTCCTGTCTACGGCCCCAAAGGTTCCCGCAAGTGGGTCACCCCTGAAAGGCTTATTGAATTTTATGACAAACACAATATTGACAAGGGGGTGCTGATGCCTCTTCTGGGGCCTGAATTCTATCCCCCGACCCCCAATGAAGATATTCTTGAAGCGGCGGAGCGTTTCCCCGGCAGATTCATTCCTTTCTGCAACGTTCATCCTTATGCAATAAGTTATGACCCCGGAGCTCCTCTGGAAATGATTTTTGAGCAGTACAAGGAACTGGGGTGCAAAGGTGTGGGTGAAGTGACTTTCAATCTGCCTTTCTTTGATCCCCACATGCAGAACTTTTTCCGTGCCGTTGAGAAGTGCAGTTTGCCCATGACATTCCACCTTGCTCACCGGCTGGGGGGATGCTACGGCATCTACGATGCCCCCGGACTCCCCGGTCTTGCAGAGACTTTGCAGAAGTTCCCCAAACTTGTCATGCTGGGACACAGCCAGACTTTCTGGGCGGAAATCGGCGAACTGGAGACCGTGTATGACCGGGCAGGCTATCCTAAAGGTAAGGTGAAAGAGGGGGCCGTCCCCAAACTTATGCGCCGTTTCCCCAATCTTTACGGAGACCTTTCCGCAGGTTCGGGTGCCAACGCCCTTATGCGCGATGAGGAGTACGCCGTCAGGTTTCTGACCGAATTTCAGGACAGACTCTGCTTCGGTATGGATGTCTGCCTTGAACCCACAGACGACAATGCCAAATTGGCTTATTTTCTGATCAAACTCAGAGATGAGAAAAAGATCTCTGAGGAAATTTTCCGGAAAGTCGCCCGGGAAAATATTTCAAAACTTCTCGGTTTGTAAGGGAGGAACCATGGCGCGCCCTGCCAACACTTCAGTCCAGCAGCTGCTGCGGAAAAAAATCCTTTCAGGAGCCTTTGAAAAGACCTCTTTTCTTCCTCCTGAGCGGCAGCTTGCCCAGGAGTATCAGGTGGGCAGGGCGATCATCCGGGGTGCTCTGCGGTGCCTGGGGGAACAGGAGCTGATCTACAAGGTCCCCAAACGGGGATGGCGCCTCAAAGAAAGAGAAGAGCGCAGACTTAAAAGAATCATCCTGCGTCTGCCTGACAGAATGAATGCTGAGGGCTACGAGGGAATGGGACTTGTAGCCGGCATCTGTTCCGGCGCCAACGATATCTATGCAGAGGTGATCCTTTCCTCTCCCCCCATGCACCTGGAAAAAAAAGAGCTTCTTGAGCGTTTCAATGCCGGTGAGATCCAGGGGATCATCTTTCTTGAGTCTGCTCCTGATATTTCCATCCGTGCCCTTGCCGACAGCGGGATCCCCTGTGTCATCGCCAATCTGGAGGAGGAGCTTGATCTTCCCTGTGTCCGGATGGATTACCGTGCCATCGGCAGAATGGCAGGAGCGGAACTTCTGAAACGGGGACATAAAAATATCGCCGTTTGCAGCGGTGATCTGAAGCACTTTATCTACCGGGAACTTCTTGCCGGGTTCCGGGGAGCGCTGGCTGAGGAAAACATTTTTCTGAAAAGTGAAAATATCATCTGCGGCGGAAAAGAGGAGCTTTCTCTGCCTCTGCGGCGGCTTCTGGAGCGTCCGGGGAGAGAAAGACCCGACGCCATCTTCACCCTCAGAGACTACCGGGCAGGAGCGATTTATGAACTTTGCGCGGAGCTTGGTTTGAGGATCCCTGAGGATGTTGGACTCATCAGCTACGACAATATTTCATGGCCTGCCGCCCCGCGGCAGGGGTTGACCACCATCAATGAGGATGTCTACCGCATCGGCAAAGAAGCAGTCCGGATGGTGCAGAAAATGTATGAATCCAATTGTGCCGATATTGAAAATTGCACCATTCCAGGTGTACTTGTTCCGCGCCGGAGTTTGAGTAATTCCTTCACGTCCGGCAAAAAATAAGAGTAATCAAACTTCATCTTTGGGGACTTCATAGACTGAAAAGTTTTCTTCTTTCAGTGTATCGGTCAGAAACGCTGTTACATCCTTTTGAGCAAAAGGGATCTCATTTTCTCCCCAAACTGCAAACTTTTGCCCGGAGTGCTGGATATAAGTATTTTCTCTGAAAATCAGTGCCCCTTCCTCTTCCAGAGGGGGCGTATGCCTGTAAATGATCCCGCGAGTGTATTGAAAAATGTTCTTTTCGGTCACATAATTTTCAGTTTCATCAGCTCTTTTGGCAAAGCTGTACATGGGACTTCTGTGAAATCTCTCAGGAGTGCACCCCCAGCCGGTACCGCCGAAACGGCAGAAGTTGTTGTGAACATGGACATTCCGGGTGATGCTGTATTGGGTTTCAGTATTATAGTATTCAATGAACCAGAAACAGTATTCGATCAGATTGTCAAAGTATTCAACATTTTCCTGGGTGCAGCAGGTCTCTTTGCTCCAATGGTACTGATGGGTGATCCCTGTGTCATAGATCTGATAGATCCAGTTGTTATACACCTTGAATCCGTTGCAGCCGCCGTAAAGTTCAACGGCGTTGCCGTAACGGATATTCATTTTTGAACTCATGGAGGATCCCCCTTTCCGCCAGAGTACAGAGCCGCCCAGATAGTCAAAGACACAGTTGCGGACTTCACAGCGCCTACTGGTCAGAAAACTGACTCCGTGGGCTCCTGTCATGGTAATATGCAGATTTTCCACGGTCAAATCTTCCCGGACTCCGTTTCTGAAGCAGAAAAGATGGATTTGTTCACCGATCTCTATACGCTTGAAACGGACTCCCGGATTGATTTCACTTTTAAGGTAAAGTTTGTCTGTATCAAGATCGCTGAAAAATTCAAGATCATTTTTCAGGTGCAATGGGGCTTCAGCCATTTCAGGTTCACGGGGGACGGAACACCCCAGCAGCGCATCATATTTTCCCACGCTCCGGGGATCATGGTCAAAGGAGATGATTCCCGCATTTTTTACAGGAACCGTACAGACCCAGATACCCTGAACTTCGCTTTTTTCCCAAAGCCCGGGATCGGCATAGTTTCTTGCAGAACCGCAAAGCACAGGTTTTTCACCTTTTCCCCATGCGGAAAAGGTGATGCCATCTGCATTGCAGTTGACTCCCCCTCTGAAAAGATCGCCTCGCCGGAAAAGGATCGCATCTCCGCGTTGAAGCGGGAGTTTTTCAACCATGGCGGGACTTTTTATTGCTTTTTCCGGAGACAAACCGTCATTGGTATCGTCGCCGTCATTGCTGAAATAAAAACATCTGCTGAAATCTCCGGGAGACGGATCCGGGGTTTCAAGGATCCTCTTTTTCATATCATCGGCTTTTTTCCGGTAAAATGAAAGAGTTTCGTCTGAAGCTGCTCTGAAATTGCTTGTCATGAAAAGTCCCTTTTGATTTTTTGAGGTTGAAAATTTCATTTTTCTATAAAATACACGACAGGCAATGCTTTTTCAAGCAATCGTTTTTCCAATCTTCCCCAAAACAGAAAAAATCTTCTGCATAAGCCTCTTCAGCCGCTGTAAAGCAGAAATTGAAGAATTAATTCAAAAGAAAACTTGACATTAAAAGATCTCAGGATATATTATGGAGGTATAAGGGGAATTATTTGTGTCATACTGTGGATAAAATATTATGAGAATGAAATATTTCACGTTGATCGAACTGCTGGTGACTACTGCACAACAGAACTGTATTTCTAAAACAGAAAACAACACATCCTTACGCCCGCAAGGGCGCACTTCACGCATTTTTGACGCTCGTCAAAAATGCTCTTCACACCTTCACATCTTCACTC
>JAFWBQ010000068.1 GCA_017507125.1 Lentisphaeria bacterium | reverse complement strand
TTGTCAAAGCGCCCTCGCTTCGATCTGATAAAGGGAGCGTTTTCGGCTGTTACCTTGCAGGTAGCAGCCTCAAACTACCCTTTACAGCTCTTTGCGAATGACATCTTTGCCATTTTTTGAATGACTTTTGAAATTACCTCAAAATATAATTCAGAAGACCATAACGTATGAAAAATAACAGCGCCTCCCTTTTTATTACCGGGGATCTTGTTCCTCTTCACGAAAGTATTGACCTTCTTGCCGCAGGAAAAGTTGAAGAGGTTTTCAGCACTGTGCTGCCTGAGATCCGTTCCGCAGATCTTGCCATCACCAATCTGGAGTGCGCCGTCACCGACGGCGGTGAACCTATCCGCAAGTGCGGCCCCAATCTCAAATGCACTCCCGCCGTCATGCCCGCACTGGTCGATGCCGGATTCAAACTTTTTGCTCTTGCCAACAACCATTCACGGGACTTCGGCGATGCCGCTTTTCTTGAAACCATGGAAAATGTGGAAAAAAGCAGGCGGTTCCTGTGTGGGAGGCGGCAGGGATATGGAGGATTCATGCAAGCCTTTCCGGAGTGTGGTGAACGGACTTAAAGTCACTGTCTTCAACAGTTCCATGCACAACTGGTGTTCCGCCACTATGGATAATCCCGGTGCGGCGCCTTTGCGTCCCGCTTATCTGGCAGCGCAGATCGCCAATGAAAAAGCCAATGCCGACTTCATTCTTGTGATCATCCACGACGGCAAAGAGCATGTTCCGTTTCCCTCTGCCCGTATAAGGGATAACTACCGCGCCTTTATTGACGCGGGCGCCAACGCTTGTATCGGCCACCACCCCCATATTTCTCAGGGCTATGAAGTTTATAACAACGGCTTTATCGCCTATTCTCTGGGAAATTTCTTCTTTCCGCCCCGGGTGAAGAATTCAGCTCCCCCTTTCTGGTACAAAAGTTACAGTGTCAAGCTCAATATCTCTGCCAACAAGATAGACTCCTTTGAGATCCTCCCCCATTTCTACGATGAGGAAACTTCCGCGCTCAAGGTGATGGAAGGAAGTCAGAAAGAAGAATTCATGGAGCGGCTCTGCAAACTCAATCAGATCCTCAAAGATGACCGGCTCTGCGACAAATGCTACACCATTGAGGCACGGAAATATATGCCGACTTATGAGAACAATATGCCCAATCATTTCTATTACTACTGCGTGATGGGGACTGAAGAACATGTGGATGTGCTTCAATATGCCGGAAGAGAACGTGCTCTCGACGAAACGGTCACAGTCCCCATGGATCTCAGCGAATTTTTGAAGTAAAACGTTGTATTTCAAGGAGCCACTATGAAACATTTTTTTATTCTTTTTGCAGCAGTGCTGCTTTCAAGTGTACTTGGAGCAGCTGATTATTATGTTTCTCCCTCAGGTTCAGACCGTGCGCCCGGCACTGAAAAGGCCCCCTTTGCCACCTTTGCAAAGGGACTTTCAGTTTTGAAAGCTGGAGATACCCTCATTATGGCTCCGGGAGATTATGAAGGAGCAGGTTCAAGAAAACTGGTCGGGACCCGGGAAAAGCCCATTGTCATCCGGGCGGAGATCCCCGGAACAGTGGTGATTCGCGGAGATAAAGAGGTCAAAGGGTTCAAACTTGTTCCCGGAGAGCGTTTTGTGTATGAAATCCCGTGGAAAGATTTCGCAGGCGGCGTCAAAGAAAGAGATACTTTGACCTATTACTCCCCCGCAGGCGCTCTTGAGCTGCTGAGCAACAGCCGTGCCGCCTGGTTCCACGATGTGAAAAAGGGGAAACTCTATGTTGTGACCAGCGACGGCAGAAGTCCTGATGAACATCTGCTTACTGTCAGCAGCCGGGATCCGAAAGAAGGTCACGGGCTTCAGCTGAGGGATAAAAGTCAATATATCCATATTGACGGACTTAATTTTACAGGCTTTGACTCATATATTGTCAAATGGGGGAAAAGTTTTTACAGCATCAAATCCCTTCAAATGAACCTCAGCAGCAATCTCAAGGTCACAAATTGCCGCTTTTTTCTCAACGGATGCGGATTGACTTTCAGAGAGTGCAAAAATGTTCTTGTGGAAAATTGTACCGCTTATGCCAATGGCTCTCTTGCTGTCGGATCGGCGGCAAATATCTACTTTACAAGACCAAGTATCAATTGTACCGTCAGAAACTGCACCACTTTCAAATCCCATTTGAGCGGCATACGCTTTTACAGCGGAAAATTCACCGGCTCTGTTATTGAGCGCTGCGTTTCATGGGGACACGGCATGAGCGATATTGAATTCAAATATCCCGATAAAAATGCCGTGATCCGTGAGAGCATCGCCCTTAAAAATGCTACCAATCACAATACGCGCAACAACATCACAAACGCTAACACCTACCGTCTGACCCCGGCAGATGATCCAACAACTCTCTACATGCGGAAAATGGGAGTCGAGTCTCAGCTCAATGACAACCTTGCCGACTTTGACAACTTTGACGGACGCCCCATGTCAGACAGCAAATTCAAAGGAGGAATCACCCCCAACGGAAAAGTATTTTTCCTTTCTCCTGCAGGAAATGATGCCAACAGCGGAACCACCATCCGCGCTCCCCGGAAAAGCTTCAAAGATATCCCCGACGGAGCAACGGTCTATCTCATGCCGGGCAATTACGGGAAACTGGTTGTTTCCGGGAAAAATCTGACCATCGCCGGAAGAGGCCGTTACACCAGAACCTGTCTTGCAGCTCTTGAGGTCAGAGGTTCGGATGTGACGCTCCGCAAGATCAACTTCATGGGCAATGTGTCAGGTTCAGGAAAAAATGTGAAGTTTGAAAACTGCTCCTTTGCAAAGGATCTTACATTTAATAATGCACAGGATTTCATCGTGACCCACTGCGCCTTTGTCAATGGAACTGTTAAAAGTGTCAACAGCACCGGGGCAGTTTTTTCCAACATTCTCAGCAGCGCCGTTTCCGGAAAGGGGATTTACTGCGATAACAACGCTTATCCCTCTGTTGTGCCTGCGGGAGAAAAGCGTTCCATTGTGCGTAAAGCGCTTTTCAACGCTCCTGCCAAAGGAGATTTTACCTTGAAGAATGCCGAATCCTTTGCCGGGTACGCTCTTGATGCAATGCCCATCGGGCCCTATAACCGCATTCCGGGAGTTCCCGGAAAGGGCATTCAATACGCAGTGGTTCACCGGGTAACGCCTGACAGTGCCGAGATCAACTGGTATCTCCCCACAGGCAGAGAGAAGTGCTCTGTTACTGTAAAGAGCAGCGGCGAAAAGTCCCGGACTCTGCATGTATCGGGGGAAACGCTCCGCACCATTACTGTGACCGGACTCAAGCCCGGAAAAGCCTACAACTGCCACGTCTCCTGTTCTCAGACACTTGATGAGAGATTTCTCAATGTGGCACTGACTGCTGCTGAAGAACGGCGTCTCCGCCGTGCCGGTTCAAATGTTGAGCTGAAGTTTACGACGCCGCTTGTGAAAAAGGCACCTCAGGAGTTTTTTGTTTCGGTCAATGGCTCCGACAAGGCTTCCGGAACCAAGTCCTCCCCATTCAGGACCATCAGTCATGCGCTGGATGTGGTTTCCCCCGGGGATACCATTACTTTGAGAGAGGGCAGCTACTGCGAAAATCTTATCTTTAAAGTCTCTGATATTACGCTGAGAGGAATGGAGGGCGAAAAGGTATGGCTCGACGGAAAACGCAAGCTGCTCAACTTTATCACCTTTCACAATTTGCGGAACATTACCATTGACAACTTGCGTATGAGAGGTGTGATCACCACTAAGAGAGAGTATATCCGTGCTGTCAACTCTTCAAACATCAAACTTTCCCGTCTCTTTTTTGACGGACGTTGGGCAGACGGTTACGCCCCGACGCCTCTTTATATTCTTCTTTGCAGCAATGTTCTTGTTGAAAACTGTGTTACCATGTCTTCATTCAGAGGATTGCATTTCATCCAGAGTGACGATGTAACAGTGAAGAATTGTGTCCTGAGCATGAATTCTCTCAATCAGATCCATCTGGATTCATTTCTCAAGAACTTCAAATTGAGTGTGACAAACAACATTATCTGCGATACGGTCCCAATGAAGTTCCCCAATGCGCTGATCCACACTTTGCACGATCACCCCGGACTGCGTGTGGAAAACAACTGTTTCTATGTCCGCAGTGTTCCTGAAAAGAGAAACTTTGTCGGTACATGGTACGGTTCCGGATCCGGATTTCATCCTCTTTCCCACTACCGTAAAGCCCATCCCGGAAAAGAGACCAATATCTTTAAGGATCCGCGGATGCCGGGGATCAAATTGCACACGATGCCCTGCTCTCAGGATGTGGCAAAAAAAGAGTATCGGGCAACCGCTGACGGAAAAAGCTGGGAGCGCCTTGACTTCAAGGACTTCTTCCCCGCAGACGCTGTGGTACGCAGCAAAGGGATTGGGCTCAGAGAGTCTGAGATTCGGTAAAATATCTAAAGCAATAGTCAGAATAATTTAGAGGAACTGTTATGACTGAACTGCGTTTTGAAGAAAAAATCATTCCGGGTGCAGATCTTTCGCAGGAGTCTCCGCTGCCTGCCATGCGGAAGGCTCTGAATTTCAATCTTAATTACGATACCGGGGATGAAGCCGGACTTTTTATCGGTTACGGACTCAGAACCAATGCCTTGCCTTCCAAACTTCAGGACCGTTACAACAATGAAATGCGTCCTCAGGTTTGGAAAACGGCGGTTCTGGAAAACGAATATCTGAAAGCCACGTTCATCCCCGGTCTGGGCGGCAGACTCTGGTCTCTTTATGACAAAGTGAAAAAAAGAGATCTGCTGACCGAAAATCCTGTGGTGAAACCCGGCAATCTTGCCATTTGCAACGCCTGGTGTTCAGGGGGGATTGAGTGGAATATCGGTACCCGCGGCCATCATGTGCGTACCTGCCGCCCCATGTTTGTGGCGCGGGCGCGTTCCTATAAAGGCGCTCCGGTGTTGCGGATGTATGAGTTCAGCCGGGAAAATGGCGTGGCTTATCAGATGGAGTTTTTCCTGCCGGAAGATTCCCGTTTCCTTTTCATGCGCTGCCGCATCCACAACCATCACAACAAGGTGATCCCCATGTACTGGTGGTCAAATATCGCCGTAGATGAGGGCGATGATTTGCGTATCGTCACCCCGGCGGAGCACTCCTTTGCCAACACTTATATCAGCAACTTTGAACATCGTTTGCAGCGTGTCAAACTTCCTTGCCCCAATGGTTATGACTGCACTTACCCCAAGAATTATCCTATCTCCAAGGATCATTTTTTCCAGATCAAGGCGCGGGAACGCAAGTTTGAAGCGGCTCTCTATGGTGACGGCTGGGGACTTTGTCAGTGTTCCACCGATCTTCTCAAAGGACGCAAGCTCTTTGTCTGGGGACGTTCCACCGGCGGTCTCAATTGGCAGAAACGCCTGACTTCTTCTGAAGGACTGCCCTATGTGGAGATCCAGGCGGGACTTGCCAACACCCAGCTGGAATGTCTGCCTATGCCTCCCCGTACTGCATGGGAGTGGATCGAGGCGTACGGTGCATTGCAGACTGATCCAGAAAAGATCCATGGCTCCTGGGAAGAGGCAAAGGCAGAAACTGCCGCCCGCCTTGAAGAAGCACTGCCCCGGCAGCTCCTTGATGATATGCTTGCTGAAACCAAAGAAAACTTTGCATTGCAGAGCGCCGAAGAGGTCATTATCAGAGGCTCCGGCTGGGGTGCTCTGGAAAAGGCGCGCTGTGCAGAAAAGGAAAACTTTGCTCCGCAGCTTGACTTTGACTCTGATGATACGGAGCCTGCCATCTGGCATGAACTTCTTGAGAAAGGGGAAATGCCGGAGTGGGATATGACCGTTCCGCCGCCCTCTTACATGGTTCAGGATGAGTTTTTCAAACTCCTTGAAAAGGCGCCCGCCAATCCCCTGCGGAATTTCCAGATGGGACTCAACTGCTATTTCAGGGAAGAGTATGAAAAAGCAGAAAACTTTTTTGCTCAGGCAGGCGATTTGCAGAAAAGTTTCCCTCTTGCTTACGCCGTCGCCAATACAAAACGGTGCAAAGAAGATCTTGCCGGTGCCGGAAAAGCTTTTCTGGCAGGTATGTTTTGCAATGATGCCACTTTCATCAGAGAGGGATTGCAGACTCTTTGCGAAGGGGGAGATTTTGAATCAGTCCTGGAGTGGTACGGGAAACTCAGCGATGAACTGAAAGAGATCCCCATGAATAAAATCTTCCTTATTACGGCGCTCCTCAATCTGGGACGCCCGGAAGAGGCCGAAGCGCTCCTCATGGAAAATGGCGGTCTTGAAGTGCCCCAGCTCCGGGAGGGGGAAGGCTCCCTTTCAAATCTGTATGTGGAAATACAGTGTGCAAAGGCTGCCAAAAGAGGTGAAAAACTTGATCCTGAAAAAATTGCAGTCCCCAGTAAACTGGACTTCAGAATGAATCACATCAACAGTGAGCTCGGGCGATTCGGAGAACGCCACGCAAAGTAAAATCCGCAGGAGCCGCCGGAAGATCAAGGGCGAGAGCGAAAAACTCCGCATCGCCCCCTGTGACGATCTTGTTGAAACTGCCGTAACACTTTTCGCAGGCGTCAATGAGTTCTCTGGCGGCTCCCGCCGCTCCCCGGTCAATGCCGAAGCGCAGGGCCTCAACGGTGTTTGGACCGGGAAATACAGGCAGACGGCTTGACAGAGGTATTTCAGGCAGCAGGGCCGTGTTGGCGTGAAGCGCCTGCCGCAGCATCTTTCTGCCCGGAGCAATGGCGCCGCCGAGGAAACGAAAATCTTTATCTACAAGCTCAATGGTCACGGCGCTGCCGCAGTCAAGGATCAGAGCCGGAGTCCCGTAATCAAGGGCCGCTGCTGCGTTGGCAACGCGATCAGCGCCGAGTGTGGAGCTGTCAACACTTGAGAAGTCAAGTATCTTTTCTGCAGAAGAGGCATTGATAAAGTTGACATTCTTTAATTTTGCCGCCACTGCGGGGAAGACTGAAGCTCCCCACACCCCTTCCGGATCGGCAGGGATGTCTTCATTTTTCAATTCAATGCTGCGGAGCGTCCGCAGTATGGTGATTTTTTCGCCGTCAGCTGCGGCGATGCGGGTATGAGTGTTGCCGATATCAAGAAGGATCATTTTTCAGTTCCGGAAAGGGTTGGGGCCGAAAATATCATCCTGACGTTTTTTACGTTTTCTTTCATTGTCCCGGTAGATCCGGTCTATTTCCCGCCGGGTGGTATCGTCATCAGGATCAAGGGCGTGACGCAGCGCTGCTTTTTCATTATCGGTCAAATTGGAGTTCTTTGACCACTCTTCCCGCTTACGGCGGTCAGTGAAGAAGAGCGAATCCAAAGGGTCACGGGAGTAGCGGCGGCTTTGAAATTCCCCGCTCTTTTTACTTTTGCTGCTCTTCACTTTTTCAGTGCGGGAAGGGGAAGGCGAAGGCGTGGAAAAAAGTTCCCGGAAAGCGGCACAGCCGTTTCCCAGGAACAATACCGCACTCAGAAGTGCAAAGAAAAGAAAGGTTTCTTTGAGAGGCATTTCTTTCTCACCGGCGTTTCAGCCATGCTTCAATGAACATGTCCAGATCACCGTCCAGAACACCAGCAGTGTCACTGGTTTGGACCTCTGTACGCAGATCCTTAACCATCTGGTAAGGCTGCAGCACATAGCTGCGGATCTGGCTGCCCCAGCCGTTATCTTCACGTTCATCGCGCTTGGCATCAGCTTCTGCGCGGCGGGCGGCCTCTTCGCGTTCATAGAGTTTGGCTTTCAGCATTTTCATAGCGGTGGCGCGGTTTTTGTGCTGAGAACGCTCATTCTGGCAGTTGACCACGATTCCGGTGGGGATATGGGTAATACGGACAGCTGAGTCGGTGGTGTTCACGTGCTGACCGCCGGCGCCGCTGGAGCGGTAGGTATCGACCCGCAGATCACTTTCGTTGATCTCAATGTCGATGTCATCGTCGATTTCAGGAAAGATTTCAACGGAACAGAAACTGGTGTGACGTCTGGCATTACTGTCAAAGGGGGAAATACGCACAAGTCTGTGGACGCCGTTTTCACCTTTGCAGTATCCGTAAGCAAATTCACCGGTCACATGGAGCGTAACGCTCTTGACGCCTGCTTCATCACCGGGCTGGAAGTCGATGACTTCATCTTTCCAGTTGCGCCGTTCAATAAAGCGGCGGAACATACGCAGCAGCATGGAGCACCAGTCGCAGGACTCTGTGCCGCCGGCTCCGGCGTGGATGGTAAGATACATGTTTTTCCGGTCAAATTTGCCGGAAAGAAAACTCAGGATCTCATATTTATCAAGCTCTTTGCTGATTCTGAGAGCATCACTCTCAGCATCGGACAGAAATTCAGGTTCTTCTGCCGCCATTTCAATGGCTTCACCCAGACCGGTAATGGCCTGCTCAAGCTGGAGAAAAGGATCAAGAACGCTGCGGCAGGAGGAAAATTTACCCACAGTTTCCTGAGCGGCTTCTTTGTTATCCCAGAAATCGGGAGCTGCCATTTTGCTTTCAAGCTCCTGAAACTCAGCTTTGAGAGCTTCGATCCCCAGAAAATCATGCAAATGGGCAATGCGCCCGGACATATCGGCACCTAAGTGGCGCAATTCTTCAATGGTCAGCATTTCTTCAGTCCCTCCAAAAGCCACATATCATCAATAATACGCTGGATTTCACCCAGGCAGCTGCCGCAGGCGCCTCCTGCTTTGCAGTAGTTGGTAACTTCTGATGCCTGACGGAGACGGTTTTCCTTGGCTACCTTCAGGATCTTCACATCGGTAATGCCGAAACATTTGCAGACGAGTTTGCCCTCATGCTCATGATCGGCGGCAAAAGGATTGGGTTCGCCCCGGTAAGCGGCAATGGCTGCCTGAAGCGCCTCCATGCCCATGACGGAGCAATGCATCTTCGCTTCAGGAAGTCCGCCCAAAATCTTGGCGATATCCTGATTGGTGACCTTTTCAGCTTCTTCAAGGCTCATGCCTTTGATGATTTCGGTCAGCGCTGAACTTGAAGCAATGGCGCTGGCGCAACCGAAAGTTTTGAATTTGACTTCAGCGATCTTGCCGTCTTCCCCCAGCTTGAAGGTCAGTTTCAGTGCGTCACCGCAAGCGGCGTTGCCCACTTCACCCACACCATCGGGATTTTCGATTTCCCCCACATTGCGGGGATTCATAAAGTGGTCCATGACCTCTTTTGTATAGTTCCACATAGCAGTACCTCTTTCCGGAAAATCTTACTCTGCCAGTTCAGCCATGGCTTTGGCGACTTCGTCTGTGATCTTGCCGACGATCTCATCCAGTTTGATCCGGACACTGTCGCGGCAGTTCCGGAAACGGAACTCAACTTCGCCGTCAGCCAGAGTTTTGGGAGAAATGACCACCCGCAACGGGATCCCCAGCAGGTCGGCGTCGTTGAACATGAATCCGGGCTTTTCGCCTCTGTCGTCATAGAGGACATCAATACCTTTCTGACGCAGTTCGGCGTAAATTTTTTCTGCCTCTTTGCCCACAGAACCGTCACCGCGGTTGGGATCAATGGCGCAGATCTGCGCCTGCCAGGGGGCGATGGACATGGGCCAGACAGGACCGTAGTCATCTCTGGAGTATTCGATCACCGATGCCATGGCGCGTCCCACGCCGATGCCGTAGCAGCCCATGATCATGGGTTTTGATTTGCCGTTGACATCAAGGAAAGTGCAGTTCATGGATTCGGAGTATTTGGTTCCAAGCTGGAAGATGTTGCCCACCTCAATACCCCTGAGTTCACGCAGAGGTTCACCGGTAACGGGGCAGGGATCGCCCGCTCTGACCGTGGCGATATCGCCCACGATGCAGTTGAGAGTGGGACAATCACGGTCAAAGTTGAAGTTCTTGAAGTGCCAGTCGTGCTCATTGGCGCCCACCACCAGATTGGAGCTGTTGACAACACTGTTGTCAAGGACGATGGTGACTTTGGCAGATTTCAGATCCATGGGACCGGCATATCCGGGGACGCAGCCGATTTCGGCAATGGCGGCATCATCTGCGAACTTGAGTTCAGAAGTTTTGGTCAGGTTGCAGAGCTTGGTTTCGTTGACTTCAAAGTCGCCGCGGATCATGGCATAGATCAGTTCGCCGGTGAGAGCGTTCTGATAGAAGACGGCTTTTCCGGTGTTTTCGGGTTTGAGACCGAGGAAAGCTGCTACATCTTCGATGCTCTTGCAGCCGGGGGTGTGGACCTTTTCCAGCTCCTGAGCGGGTTCTTTTTCATATTTCCATGCGGCAACAGCGATTTCGCGGTTGGCGCGGTAGGAGTTGTCGGGGGAGGCGAAAATGGTATCTTCGCCGCAGTCGCAGATGGCCATGAATTCGTGAGAGACCTTGCCGCCCATCATGCCGGAGTTGGATTCAATGGAAAGCACATTCCCCAGACCGATGCGGCGGAAGATCCGCTCATAGGCTTCATGGGCGCGCTTGTAGTATTTTTCCAGATCCTCCTGATCGGCGTGGAAACTGTAAGCGTCTTTCATGGTGAATTCGCGGGTACGGATCAATCCGGCGCGGGGACGGGCCTCATCCCGGTATTTGGTCTGGATCTGGTAGAGCATCACAGGGAGCTGTTTGTAGCTGTTGACTTCACTGCGGACCAATGCGGTGACGCACTCTTCGTGGGTCATGGCAAGAAGCATATCCTTGTCGTTCCGGTCCTTGAAGCGGAGCAGTTCTGCGCCCACGCTTTCAAAACGTCCGGATTCTTTCCACAGCTCTGCGGGCAGAACCACAGGCATCAGGATCTCCTGTCCGTCGATCTTGTTCATCTCTTCGCGGATGATGGCTTCAATGCGTTCAACGATCTTCTTCCCGGCGGGCAGCAGGGAGTAGATCCCGGTGGAAACCGGACGGATATATCCGCCGCGGATCAAAAACTGATGACTGGCTGTTTTAGCATCTTTCGGCACTTCTTTCAGGCGGCGCCCCACCATTTGGCTCATCTTCATTGAGAACTTCTCCGGTTTAGTAGTGTTGTTTTTTTATATAATATAGCGCATTGATGCTGTAAAATCAATATCAGGGCTCCTTTTATGTTGATCTTTTTGCACAAAAAGTGAACTTCCGGCTCTTGAATTTATCTTACAGCGGGGCTATATTTAACTTCAGTGTATCAGAAGGATTTCTAAACGAAAGGAAAAATATTATGAAAACTCTCCTGCATGTCAATTATTTTGAGGGCAAAGGACGCCTTCAGGAGTTCCTGGATCTCGCCGTTAAAGCCGGTTACAGCGGCGTGGAATTGCGCTGGAAATACCGCTATGATGATATGACTCAAGCCGAATATCAGAACTTTATGGCGGCATGGAAGAGTGCCCACCCTGAAATGGAAATCGTCTACGGCGGATGTGTCAAATATTGCCGCGGCGCCGCCGATGAGGTCAAAGCCGATGAGGCTGCTTATCTTGAGTTCCTCAACTGGGCTGCCAAAGAGACCGGAACCAAAGTGATGAACTTCTTCACCGGTGACATCCAGCCCGAGGGCGTGGTTTGGACCGATTATGCCCATAACGGCAGCGGTGCCGCCGAAGAGGGCGACTATGAACGCTCCGCAGCAGGTTTGAAGGTCGTCGGCGCTGAAGCTGAAAAGCTGGGTATCCTCATCGCTCTTGAGACCCACAACGCCTATCTGCACGATCTGGTTGCCCCCTGCCGCAAACTTCTGGATATGACCGGCTGCGATGCTGTGGGACTCAACTACGATCAGGGCAACATCATCATCAACCCCAATACCGATCCCATTCCTAAAGTTTTTGAAACTGTGGGCGATAAGATCTATTACGCCCACCTGAAAAACATGCTGATCATCAGCAAAACCGATAACCGTGCCTACTGCGGCTGCCGTCTCTCTGACGGACACATCAATACCACTGAGGTGATGCGCCGTCTCAAAGAGTGCTTGCGCTCCGGCATGTTTGCTGTGGAGTTCCCCAATACCGGCGACGGCATCTACGCTGCTTTCAAGGATATGGAATATATCAAATTTATCAGGGATTATCTCCAGATATGAGACTTGGAATTGCCAAACGTTTGACCCTGCCTGACCGGAACTCCATGCTCCGGGGGTACGGGTTCCGCAAAGAGCTTTCTCACGGGATCGAAGATCCTGTTGAACTGGGCGTCATGGCTCTTTCTGAAGGGGAGGGTAAAGAGACGGTTCTGATTATCACTGCCGACATGGCAGGGATCAATGTCAGAGAATGCGGATTTATCTATGAGCTTATCGGCAAAAAGTTCGGAATTCCTGCTGAAAGAGTCTGGATCAGCTCTTCCCACACCCACTTTGCTCCCGGTTTTGAATCTTTTTTCATCAACCATAAAGATGGTGAACTTGCCTACGGTGAACATCCGGAAGACAGTGTTTACCGCTCTCTCTGGCAGAGCCGTCTGACAGATGCCGCTGAAGCGGCGTTGAACTCCATGGAAGAGTGCGTCCTTGAACATGTTCAAGTCGATGTGCCGGGGATCATGTTCAACCGCCGCACCATCAAAAAGAGCGACGGACTGATCCAGCAGAGTTACACCTATCCTGACAACGCTGATGAACTGATCTTTCAGGAGTATGACAGCACCGTGAGCGCCTGGCGTTTTGTGACTGCACACGGTCCCAAGGCCATGCTCATGAGTGTGGGATGTCACCCTGTGACTGGAGGAAAAGACGCTTACTGCGTTTCAGGGGATTATCCCTGGTTCTTCAAGCAGAAAGCCGAAGAACTTTTCGGTTGTCCCGCCTTTTTCATGCTGGGCGCCGCCGGAGATACGGTGCCCCGTTTACGCGGTGAAGAAACCCAGAAGAAAGCTGACAAGGTCAGTTCCCGCAGAATGATCGGCGATATCCTTGCCATGACTCTGCGGCAGAATGATCTTTTTTTCAGGAAAGACGATAAACAGTCCGTTGCCATGAAGGTGGTGGAGCTTCCTGTCCGCCGGGTGGAACCCGGTGACTGCGGAATAAGTAAAGCCGATCCCCTTGAACTCATGCTTCTTGAAAAGAGATATCCTGAAAAGGAATTCAACATGCCTCTGCGTTTCCTCCGTTTGGGGGATAAGGTCTTGTGCGGTATGCCTTTTGAGGTTTTGAGCGCCATTTCTCTGGAACTTAAAAAAGCTAATCCCGAGGCGGTGCTGATTTCAGTTACCGGCGGTTATGACGGCTATCTCCCCTTGCAGAAAGAGTTTGCCCGGAAAGGATATGAATGTTCTTTCGGCGCGACCCATGTTGCCGCCGGAACCGGGGATGCCGCTCTCAAATGCGCCATCGAAGAAAGCCGTACCATCTGAAAAGTCAAATCGAAAGAGTTTTTGTTATGACAACACAGAAAAATCAGCTTCCCCATATACCCCGGTGCGCCCCGGAGTTTTCAGAAGAAACTTGCGGCAACGGTGTGCAGATCGATTTTGAAGTCATGGATATAAATTGGATCCGGACTCAGGAAAAGCTCACCTACCACGGATGGCCTACAGTCGCCAATGTGGGCGGGGATAAACTTGCTGTCGTCTGCTCAGGAGACAGAGAGGCACATGTGGATCCTTTCGGCAAGGTGTTTTTGTATGAGAGCTGTGACAAAGGTAAAAGCTGGAGCGCTCCCCGGGTCCTTGCCGACGGTCCTCTGGATGACCGGGATGCCGGTATCACCGTCACCCCGAAAGGAACCTGGCTGGTCAACTACTTCACCAGTATCGCTTTCGCCTCTTACAGGACCCTGGAGAATACCCCCCCACACTGGAAAGAGAACGAAGATAAGATCAATATCTCTCTGCTTAAAAAGGAGCACGGCTTTTTCATGCTGCGCTCCACCGATCAGGGGAAGAGCTGGAGCCCCAAATACCGTATCGGCGTCAACAATGTCCACGGCGCCATCGTGCTGGATGACGGCTCCCTTTTCTATTGCGGAAGAGGCTATTTCAGTCACTGTATCGCCGCTACCACCTTCGGCAATGAGGTCGTTTCGCTGCGCTCCACAGATGACGGCGTGACATGGGAGGAGATCTCGCATTACTACAACGGTGAACTTTTCGGATGCGACTTGAGCAAGTGGCATGAGATCCACAGCGTGCAGGCTTCTGACGGTACGATCATCACTCAGATCCGCAACCATAACGGCAAAGAGCCGCATACTGTGCAGATGGTTTCTCATGATCTCGGCAAAACATGGGAAGATCTTCACCCTGTTTGCGGCGGATTTCCTTCACACTTGCTTAAACTTTCTGACGGCAGACTTCTTATGAGTTACGGCTACCGTAAAGAAAACTACGGCAACCGCTGCCGTGTCAGTTCTGATAACGGCAAGAGTTGGTCTGAGCCGATCATTCTTTCCGGCAATTCACCTTCATACGATTTGGGATATACCTCAACAGCGGAACTTTCAGACGGAACTCTTGTGAGTGTCTGGTACGAGTTTGATCCGGGACTGAAACTTGCGCTGCTGCGCTGTGCCCGCTGGAAACTCAAGTAAACTTACGTGCATAAAAAATCTTCTCTCCGGAAACCGGGGAGAAGATTTTTTTGAAGAGTAATGTCTAAGGTGAAATATTTTTTATTCTGTAAGTTCAGCGTTCCTTCCGGGAAGAGTTCTTTTTCCCCTTTTTCCCTTTGTCGAAACCTTTTGTTTTTTTGTCAAATCCGGCACCTTTTGCCGCTTTGCGGCGTTCTTTCAGTTCGATGTCGGCATTCATTTTATCCTCCCAGTTTTTGAGCTTGCGCTTTTTTTCCGCAGGGGGAGTCCGTTTGACCTTTTCAGCGGATTTCCGGGCAGCTTTTTCAGGGTAGGGGGCGGCGGCGGAAACGGCAAGGGGGGCGTATCCGATGGCAGGGGCACCGGGAAATGATTTGAAAGCGGCGATGGCGGCTTTGGCATCTTCGTTGTCAATGTAGACAAAGGCGCGGTGATCCTCGCAGTCGATCTTGCCGATACGGTTTTTACGGAGATGGGCGATATCGCGGAAGAGGTTCATTATTTTGACGGCGCCGAATCCGTCGGCCTGTCCCACGCCCACGATCAATTTGACTTCATTGGCTCCGCCAGAGGAGTTCTCCCAGAAAGCGCGGTCTTTCTTTTTGCCTGAGAAGTCCCGGTATTTCCGCTCAAGAAGTTCATCTTTGAAATGGTTTTGCAGGATTGCAGCAAGGAGTTCCTCTGCGGAGTAGGCTTGATCCAGCAGTTCCTGAGCAAAGATCAGATACTCTTCATTGGCATCGCCGCAATTGAACTTTGCAAGTTTTTCAACGTAACGGCGCTTTTTCAACTCAATGACCGCTCTGCCGTCGGGGAGCTGTTCCTTGCGGATCTCATTTTTGATTGTCTCCTGGATATGTCTGATCCGCCGGACTTCCCCCGGAGTAACAAAGGTGATGGCTTTGCCTTCTTTTCCGGCGCGTCCGGTGCGTCCCACCCGGTGGATGTAGATGTCAGGACTCTGGGGAATGGAGTAGTTGATGACATGGGTCAGATCGTTTACATCAATTCCTCTTGCGGCGACATCGGTGGCGATCAAAAGGGGGAAATGTTTCCCTTTGAAACGGCTGATGACCTTTGTACGCACGCTCTGTGCCACATCTCCGTGGAGCGCTTCAACAGGATAGCGGTGCTGTTTGAGTTTTTCCACCACCTCATCCACATCGGTTTTGGTACGGCAGAAGACCAGAGCATAAAGGTCTTCTTCAGTATCAATGATCCGCATAAGGGCGTCAAATTTATCTTCGCGGCGCACCTGATAGTAAATCTGGTCGGTGAGTTCCGTGCTGAGCTGGGTCATCTTGGTGCGGATCACCTCATACTCCTGCATGAACTGTTCGGCAATGCTCAACACTTCAGGGGGCATGGTGGCGGAAAACATGAGCATCCTTTTGTCAGGATTGGTAAACCCGAGGATCTGTTCAATATCCTCGATGAAACCCATGTCAAGCATTTCATCCGCCTCATCAAGGACCGCATATTTCAGCTCTGAAAAATCCAGGACGCCCCGCTCATAAAGGTCGATGATCCGTCCCGGTGTGCCGATAACGATGTCCATGTTCCCCTCTTTGAGGAGCTTCAGCTGGACTTCAATGTTCTGACCGCCGTAAAAGGAGGCGATCCGCAGTTTTCTTGAACCTTTGAAGGAGTTGATCTCTTCAGCGATCTGCATGGAAAGCTCCCGGGTGGGGGCGAGGATCAGCGCCTGAGGCTTTTTGCAGTTGTTTTCCGCATTTTCAATAATGGGGATGCCGAAAGCGGCCGTTTTGCCGGTACCTGTCTGTGCCTGTCCGATCAGGTCTTTGTCGCCTGAAAGAAGTTTGGGGATGGTCAAAGCCTGAATGGGGGAGGGATTTTTAAAGCCCTTGAGTTCCAATGCTGAAAGCATCTCTTCTGAAAGTCCGAGATCCCTGAAGTCCTGAATATCGCTCATGTTGTTCCTTAAAAGTCAAGTGAATGTCAAACTTTTAATATACACCCGGAATGCCGCAAAAACAATTCTTGAAAAAGAGTATTTGTAAAAAATATACTCCTGTGGTATATTAAAACGCCGTATTTGAAAGAAAGTGAAGAAAAACATGCTTATGAAGAGTTATGAATCAGATTGTGCCGTACTGAAAGATTTTCTCTTGCTTCCGCACCGTGCTGAGACTGTACTTGAACGCTTTGCCGCCCTGCCGGGATTCGTGAGAAAGGCGGGGAACGGAAATGAGGGGTTTGTTTATTTCCCCGGAACACGGAAAAACAAGGTCCTGCTGATTGCCCATGCCGACACTGTGGGGGATCCGGATATTAAAGTTGCCCTTGAAGATGACGGCGAAACGCTTCGCAACTCAGGAGGCATCCTCGGCGCCGATGACCGTGCCGGTTGCGCCATGCTCTGGCTGCTCCGGGAGTCGGGGCACGGAGTGCTTGTAACCGACGGCGAAGAGGGAGGCTCTTTCGGAGCAAAATTCATGCGAGATCAATTCCCGGAAATGTTTGATGAGATCAATCGGGACTTTCAGTTTATGATCCAGATCGACCGCTGCGGAAAAGAGGATTTCAAATGCTATAAGGTGGGAACAGATGCGTTCCGAACTTATGTCAACTCCATGACCGCCTTTACCGAACCCGATCGCTTCAGGGGGACGGATATCGTTCACCTGTGCCGTGATATCTGCGGAGTGAATCTTTCATGCGGATACCACGAAGAACATACTGAAAATGAATATATCGTTAAAAAAGAGTGGCACAACACCCTGGAACTCCTCAGAGAGTGGCTTGCCGGGGAGACTTTGCCCAAATTCGCTTTGAATAACTGATTGTAAGGAAAAACACCATGTTTATTGATATCCACGCCCACGCTTATTTGTTTGACTCTCCACCGCAGGATGGACACATCACTTTCTGCAAGGCGGAAGAGGTCTTGAGACGCTACGATGAACTGGGGATCGAAAAGGGTGTGCTGCTCCCCTTGATCGGGCCTGAAGTTTATCTGCCTCAATCCAATCAGGAGGTGATGGAAATATGCCGCCGCTATCCTGACCGTTTTGTCCCTTTTTTCAACATTGACCCCCGTGGTATTGAAAACTGTTCCTCCACTGATTTTTCGGTGTGGATCAACTGGTTCAAAGAACACGGCTGTCTGGGGGTGGGGGAGTTCATGCCCAACATGTACTTCAGGGACGAGCGTGTATTGAACATGTTCCGCCAGTTTGAGGCGGCGGGGCTGCCGGTGATCTTTGACGACACAAGCCGTGTCGGATACTTCTACGGACTTGTAGACGACCCCGGACTGCCCCAGTTGGAGTTCGTGCTGCGGAAATTTCCCAAATTGATCCTGCTGGGACACGGTCCTGCTTTCTGGAGCGAGATCGGCGTTCTTGAAACGGCGGGCGACCACAGCGGATACCCCTCATATCCCATTAAAGAGGAGGGCGTCGTGCCGAAACTTTTCCGTCGTTACCCTAACTTGTGGGGCGACCTTTCTGCGGGCAGCGGCTACAATGCCCTGCACCGTGACCCGGATTACGCCGTCAAGTTCCTCTCCGAATTTCAGGACCGGCTCTGCTTCGGAACTGACATCTGCTACGCAAACCAGGAGCTCCCTCTGGCAGGATTCCTCATCGAACTGAGAGACTCCGGCAGGATCTCGGAAGAGGTCTTTGAAAAAATCGCCCGGCTCAACGCCAAAAGACTGCTCAATATCTGAAGCCGAACATCGGCTTCGAAATAATTCGCAGCTGCGACGGGTTGCGAGAACCGCAAATTGAGGGGGGGCGGCGCTTTTATCGGAGAAGTCGGACATCTCCGATTTAAACAGTGCGCCGCCTTTTTGTATATTGTTTACATAATGGCAGTGTCTACGGACTCTGCATAGGGCGCCAGAAGCAATTCCGTCTCAAAAACGATGATTTCGTTTTTGCCCTGTTTGAGAATGGGGGAGGGCACATAGAGCGTATTGGCAGAACCCACGCGCCAGTAGCGTCCCAGGTTGAAACCGTTGACCCAGACCACGCCCCGGACGCCGGGGAACTTGATGAAGGTTTCGGCGATCTCATCCACCTCAAATTCACCTTTATAGAATGTAGGTACTTCAAGATCTGCTTTCAAGGCACCGAACTTGAGTTTTTCCAGATTATCCATGGGCAGAGACCAGTTCTGCCAGTCAAAGAGGAAGGCGTTCCATGAAAGAAGTCCCTCAGGGAGTCCTTTGGCGTCTCTGCCGGTGAGGTATCCGTAGTTGACGCGTCCGAAACTTTCCACAAGCACATCAATGTCGGCTCCCTCAGGAGGAATGGTGAAATCAATACCCTCTGCTTTTTCATCCCGGTAGATGTTGCCGATCTTTTTGCCGTTGATAAAGATATCCGCACTGTCTCCCACAACTGGCGCCCACAAATTGCCCTTGTGGGGACCTGCAATGTGCGTCCGGTAGTGGACAAAGCCGAAAGATTGATCCAGCTGCTCCATGGAAAGAGGCGATTTGGATTTTACGGGCGTGCTGATTTGATCCAGTGCATCAAAGATGGTGACGCTGCCTGTGAAATCAATTTTGCCGTAACCTTTCCGTTTCACGGGAGCGGGTGTCCCGGTTCTGGCATCGGGGAAATATTTTTTCACCACCTCCTGAAGTTTGAAGTACTTGGGAGTCACATCGCCCCATTCCGAAATCGGTGCATCGTAGTCGTAGCTTGTTGTATCGCTGAGGTACTCCGCATTTTTGCGGGTCTTGTTGGCGCCTGCAGTGAATCCGAAGTTGGTTCCGCCGTGGAACATATACATATTCACATTGGCACCGGTGCGGACGATATCATCAAACTCCCGCGCCACATCTTCAGCACTGCGGCTTTTATGGGTGGCGTTTTTCCACTGGTCAAACCATCCCAGCCAGAACTCCATGTAAAACGGCGGATCATCAGGGCGCAAAGATTTGAGGAGCTCGCAGCCGATCTGAGCGCGGCTGCCGCCGGTGAGCATGGCAGTTGTTCCGGGGAGCATACCGTTGTTCAGATACATCATTGCCGCTCCGTCGGCAGTGAAAAGGGGAACTGTGATACCGGCGTTCAAGGTCATGTCACGCAAGGCGCTGATATATTCATCATCGTGTCCGTAAGAGCCGTATTCATTTTCGATCTGCATGGCGATGATGGGACCGCCCTCATCGTACTGCAACGGTTTGATAAGGGGCATGATCTGATCAAAGTATTTTTGGACATACTCCAGGTAGATCCTGTTGTAACGCCGGAACTCAAGTCCCTCTTTGGTCATAAGCCAGTGGGGGAGTCCGCCGTTGTCCCATTCGGCGCAAATGTAGGGACCGGGACGCAGGATCACATAAAGCCCCAGCTCCCCGGCGATTTTGATGAAGCGGGTAAAATCCAGCATTCCGGAAAAGTCAAACTGACCTTCATGGGGTTCGTGCAAGTTCCAGCACATATAGGTTTCAAGGCAGTTGAAACCGCACATGGCAAGTTTTTCAAGGCGGTCGCGCCAGAGATCGGGATGGACTCTGAAATAATGGATGGCACCGGAAAAGATCTGAGTCGGTTTACCATCAATAAAAATTTTCCGTTCTTTGAATTCAACTTCAGACATATTGTTTTCTTTCTTTATTTGAAAAATGTTCCGAAATGATCGTGAAAAAACTCATGACAGCACTCTTTGGGTTGTCTGGACAAGTGAACCCGCCCTACTATACACCTGATTTTTTGATTATGCAAGACGGAGTAAAAGGAAAAGCTGTGCAAAAGCTCTTTTTTCAAAATGTAACGTAAGAAAAAGTGTGGACTTGCAAAAATGGCGTACATGGTGTATATTATCCCTATTATGATGGAAAAAATTAAAAATTTTACAGCGAAGATCGCTATTATCGGTCTCGGCTATGTGGGGCTGCCTCTGGCAGTGGAGTTCGGACGCAAATTTGATGTGGTCGGTTTTGATGTCAAAACCGACCGCCTTGAGATGCTGCGCCGCGGCATTGATGTGACTCTTGAGACCTCTTCCGAAGATCTCAAGGCTGCAGAGTTTCTGCGTTACAGCAATGATATCAACGACCTGCGGGACAGAGACATTTTTATTGTCACTGTTCCGACTCCCGTGGATGAACACAATCATCCCGATCTGACCCCTTTGATCCGGGCGTCTGAAACTGTGGGCAAGGTGATCCGGAAGGGCAGTATCGTCATCTACGAAAGCACCGTTTACCCCGGCTGCACCGAGGAGGATTGTGTGCCTGTGGTGGAGCGTTTCAGCGGCCTTGCATACAACGCCGGATTTTTCTGCGGATACAGTCCTGAAAGGATCAATCCCGGTGACAAGACCCATACGCTCACTCAAATATTGAAGGTCGTTTCCGGCTCCACACCTGAGGTTGCTCTTCAGGTGAAGGCGCTTTATGACTCGATCCTTTCCGCAGGGACATTTATGGCAAGTTCCATCAAGGTGGCTGAGGCCGCAAAAGTTATAGAGAATTCCCAGCGGGATCTGAATATTGCTTTTGTCAACGAACTTGCCAAAATCTTTCATCTGATGCAGATCGATACCAATGATGTGCTTGCCGCAGCGGGAACGAAGTGGAACTTTCTGCCCTTCAAACCCGGTCTTGTCGGGGGGCATTGCATCGGAGTCGATCCCTATTATCTGACCTACAAAGCTCAGGCTTTGGGGTATCTCCCTGAAGTCATTCTTGCCGGGAGACGCATCAACGATGGTATGAATGAATACGTCGCCACAAGAGTTGTCAAGCTGATGATCAAAAAAAATCAGCAGATCTGCGACTCGAAAGTGCTTGTCCTTGGTGTGACATTCAAGGAAAATTGTCCTGATATCCGTAACTCCCAGGTGCCGGGAGTTGTCAGGGCGCTCAGAGATTTCGGCTGCCGGGTCGATATTTGCGATCCGTGGGCAGATCCTGAGGAGGTCAGAGAATGTTACGGATTCGAGGCAGTGAATGATTTCTCTCAGCTTGATCCTGCTGAATACGATGCCGTGGTGGCGGCAGTAGCTCATCGGCAGTTCCAAAACTTGGAGTGGAGCGCTTTCAGCAAACCCCGGCGGGTCATTTTTGATGTGAAGGGCTTTTTGCCCTCTGAACTGGTTGACGGACGGCTTTAATTATGGAAAAACAAATCACCAATACCAAAGTACTGGTCACCGGAGGCGCCGGATTTATCGGTTCGCATCTGGTGGATTCGCTTCTTGCAAAAGGCAACGAAGTGGTCTGTCTTGACAACTTCGCCACCGGAAGACGGGAAAATCTTGTCTCTGCACTGACAAACCCCCGTTTCAACCTCATCGAAGGGGATATCAGAAATCGGGATGTCTGCCGGAGCGCTTTGAAAAATGTGAAGATCGTATTTCATGAAGCGGCTTTGGGATCGGTTCCCCGTTCCATCGCAGATCCCGCTGAATCAACTTCAGTCAATGTGGCGGGATTTGTAAATGTTCTGCATGCTGCTGTTGAAGCGAAAGTGGAATCTTTTGTCTATGCTTCAAGTTCTTCTGTGTACGGTGATGAGGAAAAACTTCCCAAAACCGAAGAGCGGATCGGTACTGCGCTTTCTCCCTACGCTGTGACCAAATACACAAATGAGCTTTTCGGCGCGAACTTTGCAAGTGTTTACGGAATCAAAGTCACCGGGCTCCGCTATTTTAATGTCTTCGGTCCCCGGCAGGATCCACGGGGCGCATACGCCGCCGTGATACCCCGTTTCGTGACGGCACTGCTCCGCCATGAAAGCCCCGTTATTTTCGGCGACGGAACCAACTCAAGAGATTTTACTTTCGTTGCCAACGTTGTCAGTGCCAATATGCTTGCGGCGCTCCGGGAGGGCAGCGGCCATCGGGTCTACAACGTAGCAGCAGGGGGCAGAACAAATCTCAATGAACTTTTTGAGGCTCTTAAAGAGGCATTGGTACTGCGGGGGGTTCCCTGCGGAGATGTCGAGGTGAAGTATGCTCCCGGAAGAGCCGGTGATATTCCCCACTCTTTTGCCGATGTTTCCCGTGCTGAAGAGGAACTCGGATACCGCAGACTGTATGATATCAAAGCAGGGATCCGGGAAATGGTTGGATATTATATGGAGAATTACAGCAACAATGAATAAGATGCCGCCACTGATGATCCTTTGCGGAGGCATGGGAACACGTTTGAGAGAGGTGACAGAGCTTCTCCCCAAACCGATGGTCCCCATCGGGGAACAGCCCATTGTCTGGCATATCATGAAAAGTTATGCCGCTTTCGGGGTGCGACGCTTTATCCTCTGCCTCGGTTACAAAAGGGAATGTTTTGTAGACTATTTTGCCAATTATCAGCTGAGAACCACTGACGCTACCATTTTCCCCGGCAGAAAGAATCAGCTTCAATTTCACGACAAAAGTGATGAAAGCGACTGGGAGATCACCCTTGCCGGAACCGGTGTCAGCTCCGGCACCGGTTCCCGGGTGCGGATCGCTTCAAATTATCTGAGAGATGAGGATGACTGCTTTTTTCTGACCTACGGCGACGGTGTCAGTGACATTGATATCGCTGCGGAGCTGGAGTTCCACCGCTCTCAGAAAGTTGAATTGACTGTGGGGGCTGTTCATCCGGCGGCGCGTTTCGGCGAAATCAGGATATCTCAGGATAATAAAGTAAAATCTTTTGTTGAAAAGCCCAGCCGGATTTCCGGATACATCAACGGCGGATTCATGGTCATGCAGAAAAGTTTTGTTTCCCGTTTCATTCCTGAGGAAGATTGTTTTCTTGAACAGCAGCCGCTCCACGACGCCGTCGCCGCCGGCGAGATGGCGGCGTTTCGTCACGAGGGATTCTGGCAGTGTATGGACACGCCCAGAGAGCACACAATGCTCAACGATATGTGGAAAGAAAATGCTGCTCCCTGGACAAAGTTCTGGAAATAAGGGGGAGCAGGATGTTTGACGGAGTTTACAGCAAACGCAGGTGTCTTATCACCGGCCATACCGGATTCAAAGGTTCGTGGCTGGGCTTCTGGCTTTCCCGGCTCGGAGCAGAACTTTGCGGCGTTTCCCTGCCTGTGGAAAAACCTGCACATTTTCATCTGCTTGAAAATGACGGAAAATCTTTTTTCTGTGATATCCGGGAGCGTGAAAGTCTGCAGAAAATATTTGACTCTTTTCAGCCGGAAATCGTCTTTCATCTTGCCGCACAGCCTTTGGTGCGTCTTTCTTATAAAGAACCTGCGGAAACCTTTGATGTGAACGTCATGGGAACCGTCAATCTTCTTGAATGCTGCCGGAGATGTAAAAGTGTTCAGAGTGTGGTGGCTGTAACCACCGATAAGTGTTATGAAAACCCCGAAAACGGCCTCCCTTTTGCAGAGGATTCCCCCCTTGGCGGATATGATCCTTACAGCGGTTCCAAAGCGGCGGCTGAAATGGTGATTTCAAGTTATAACCGCTCTTTCTTTATTCCGGAGTCCCGAGTCCGCTGTGCCTCTGCCCGGGCGGGCAATGTGATTGGCGGCGGCGACTGGGCAGCAGACCGTTTGATCCCCGACCTTGTGCGCGGAGCGGTCAAAGGCTCTGTTGCCAAGCTCCGCAATCCCGGCGCTGTGCGTCCCTGGCAGCATGTCCTTGAACCTCTGAGCGGATATCTTCATCTTGCAGCTGAGCTTTACAAAGATCCATCCCGCGCCGGCAGCTGGAACTTCGGCCCCGCAGAAAAAGATACTCTGACTGTGGGAGAGGTGGCTGACAGAATGCACCGCTTCTGGGAAAAAATGCGTTTTGAATATGAAGAAGAAAAGAATGCTCCTCACGAAGCGTCGCTTTTGCGTCTGGATTGTTCCAAGGCTGCAAAAGAGCTCAAATGGCATGGCGTTTGGAGCTCCGGAAAGGCAATCGAGCACACCGTCCGGTGGTACCGGGAGTTTTACGGAAACGGCAGAGTTATGACCGCAGATGATTTGGAGTGCTACTGCCGCGATGCTGAAGAAAAGGAGTTGGCATGGACAAGATAAAAGAAGCTGAAGCGATCAGAAGGCAGATATTGGAACTTACTGCCCGTTATTATACTCTCGTTCACGACAGAAGTTCCGAAAAGTTTGTTCCGGGAGAGAGCCGGATCAATTATGCCGGAAGATGCTTTGATGAAAAAGAGATGGTCAATCTCACTGATTCCGCTTTGGAGTTCTGGCTCACATCCGGCAGATATACCCGGGAGTTTGAAGAGAAATTCGCCGCCATGCTGGGGGTGAAAAAATGTCTCCTTGTCAACAGCGGCTCTTCTGCAAATCTGCTGGCTTTTATGGCCCTGACCGCTCAGGAGCTGGGCGAAAGAAGAATCAAACGGGGCGATGAGGTCATTACCGTTGCAGCGGGATTCCCCACAACGGTTTCCCCCATCATACAGTATGGCGCAGTTCCGGTGTTTGCAGATATCGACCCCGCAACGGTCAATATCGATCCGGCGCTTCTTGAACAGGCCCTTTCACCCCGGACGAAAGCTGTCATGGTGGCTCATACGCTGGGAAATCCCTTTGATCTTGAACGGGTTTGTGCTTTCTGCAAAAAACATGGACTCTGGCTCGTTGAAGACAACTGTGATGCACTGGGATCGCGTTACAATGGAAAATTTACCGGGACATTCGGTGATTTCGGAACCTCCAGCTTTTATCCTCCTCACCATCTGACCATGGGGGAGGGGGGCGCTGTTTACACCTCGGATCCTCTGCTTGCCCGGATCGCACTTTCTTTCAGGGACTGGGGCAGGGACTGCTGGTGTCAGTCAGGCTGTGACAATACCTGCGGATGCCGTTTTACCAGACAGTTCGGCACTCTTCCTGCCGGATATGACCACAAGTATGTTTACAGTCACTTCGGTTACAATCTGAAAGCCACTGATATGCAGGCTGCCGTCGGCTGCGCCCAATTGGAAAAACTGGAAGGCTTTTCAGCGCTCCGCAAACGCAACTTTGAGTATCTGAAAGAGCGCCTTGAAGATATTCCGCAGCTGAAGATCATGGAAAAACTGCCTCAGAGTGATCCGGCATGGTTCGGATTCCTCTTTACATTGAGCGAAGATGCCGGTTTTACACGGAACGAACTGGCTGAATTTCTTGAGAAACGCAATATCCAGACCCGGAATCTCTTTTCCGGCAATCTCACCCGGCATCCCTGTTTTGAAAATCTGGTCATCAACAGGGACTACCGGATCGCTTCTCCTCTGACCCATACTGACGGCGTTATGAACAGAGGTCTCTGGATCGGTGTCTATCCCGGAATGAGTTTGGAAAAATCAGAATATATGGCAGAAAGCATTATCTCTTTCTGCCGCAAGAAAATATAAGGAACGTAAAGTTATGGGTAATCGCACCGTTTTAGTTACCGGCGGCAGCGGCTTTCTGGGGTCGCGGCTCTGCGAAGAACTTTTGAACCGCGGCAATGATGTGGTCTGCGTGGATAACTTTTATACCGGCACAAAGCGCAATATACGTCATCTTCTGGGGAATCCCCGTTTTGAACTGATGCGTCATGACGTGAGTTTCCCTCTCTATGTCGAGGTGGATGAGATCTACAATCTTGCCTGTCCCGCATCCCCGATACACTACCAGAAAGACCCTGTGCAGACAGTCAAAACATGTGTCCATGGTGCCATCAACATGCTGGGACTTGCCAAACGTCTCGGTGCAAAGATCCTCCAATCCTCAACTTCTGAGGTTTATGGTGATCCCGCTGTTCATCCTCAGGTGGAGGAGTACTGGGGCAATGTCAATCCCATCGGGATCCGTTCATGCTATGATGAGGGCAAAAGGTGTGCTGAAACTCTTTTCAACAGCTACCGGCTTCAGTGTGATCTTGACATCAAGATCGTGCGTATCTTCAATACTTACGGTCCCGGAATGCACCCCAATGACGGTCGTGTGGTCAGCAACTTCATTCTGCAGGCACTCCAGAACAAACCTATCACCATTTACGGTGACGGTTCACAGACACGCAGTTTCTGCTACCGGGACGACCTGATCGAGGCGATGATCCGCATGATGGCGACTCCCCATGAGATCACCGGTCCCGTCAACATCGGCAATCCCGGTGAATTTACCATTCTGCAGCTTGCTGAGCTGGTCATTGAACTTACGGATTCCAAATCAGAACTGGTCCGCAAAGAACTTCCGGCAGACGATCCAAAACAGCGTCGTCCCGATATCACCAAAGCCAGAGAGATCCTCAATTGGCAGCCTGTGACACCGCTGCGGAAGGGGCTTGAGTTGACGATCGAATATTTTGATACTCTGCTCAAGGAAGATCCTGAGTTTTGCCGTTCCTGAACTTGAGGTGGAGAATGTATAATTGCATCATTTGCCGTTATCACGAAATTGCCACCAAAGGCAACAACCGCGGCATGTTTGAACGCTGTCTGGTCGAAAATATCCGTCATCTGCTTAAAACTCTTGACGGTATCAAAGTTTCCCGGGTCAGAGGCAGAGTACGGGTCGAACGTGATGACAAAGGGGCATTTACAGGGGAACAGCTTGATGTTATCAAGAGCCAGCTTCGCAAGTGTTTCGGCCTTGAAAGTTTTTCTCCGGCAGTGATCACTGCTGTCGATATGGAAGAGATCCGTCCCATTGCTGTCGAACTTGCTGCAGGCGCCATTGGCGCATATCAGGGTGAGGGCAAAGTCGCTTTCAGAGTGCGGGCAAGACGGAGCAATAAACGTTTCCCTCTGACTTCCAGAGATATAGAGATAGATCTTGTTTCCGCTGTTGCCGCCAGGACCGGCGAAGATAAGTTCACCATTGATTTGAACAACGCTCAAATCACCCTCGGATGTGAAGTAAGAGATGAATTCGCCGTGCTTTTTATGGAAAGTATTCCTGCACCCGGCGGACTGCCTGTGGGATGCAATCCCAGAGTGATGACCCTGCTTTCCGGAGGGATCGACTCTCCTGTGGCGGCATGGCTTATTATGAAAAGGGGATCTCCCTGTGATTTTATTACCTTTCACAGTGCGCCCTATACGCCTCCTGAAACAGTGGAAAAAGTTCAGCGCGTGGCGGGGAAGCTCAATGAATACCAGATGCACGGAACTCTCTGTATCGCCAATTTGAGCGAGTTTCAGAAGGCAGTAAGAGACAATTGCAAAGAAAAATTCAGGACTGTTCTTTACCGCCGTGCCATGATGCGTATTGCCGAGATTGCTGCACGGCACCGCCGTTGTCATGCTCTTGTTACCGGTGACTCACTGGGACAGGTGGCAAGTCAGACCGTTCCCAATATGTATTCAGTGGGTAAAGCTGTGGATATGCTGGTTCTGCGTCCTCTGGTGGGAAGCGATAAACTGGAGTGTATCCGGCTTGCAGAAGAAATCGGCACATTTGATATTTCAAATGTCCAGGTGCCGGACAGCTGCACTGTCTTTGCTCCTTCTTCGCCCTGTACCTCTTCTGAACCGGAAATCTTGGAACAGGAAGAGAAAAAAATTCCCGATTATTGGCAAATATTGGAAAAAATTGCACTAAACCTGGAAGAATGGACTTGACATTTCAGCTAACCTGCGTTAATTTTTCTTTATGACGTTTTTTTGATTGTTTTTTACAGTTGGGAGGTTTCTTTTGGCTCGCGACATTGAATATATATTGAAGCTGCTCGAAGAGTACGGCATGGTTACTGCTGAGGACGTTTATTATGCCCGGGAAGCTGCCATGAACAGTGATGAGATCACCGATCCGGTCAACGTATTGCTTCAACAGGGGAAAATCCAGGAAAGTGAACTGCTTTCCATGCTGGCTCAGCAGTACGGATGGGAAGTCGTTGACCTGAATGACTATGACATTGAACCTGAGATCATCTCAGCTCTCAGTGTGGATATCGCACGTCATTACAGTGTCTTCCCTGTGATGAAGCATGATGATATGCTGACTGTCGCCATGAGTGATCCCACGGACATGGAAAAACTTGATACGCTGCGCTATCTGCTGGGTATCGACGTTGATGCCGTGGTCGCTCCTGAGGCTCAGATCCTCAAGATGATCGATAAGTATTACAAGGAAGATGAAGTCGTCAGTGATGTGGATCAAAGCGACTTTGATGAGTCCGATAACGTCATTGACAAGAGCAGCAGCAATAATGACGGATTGCCCGAAGATGACGATACGCCCATCATCCGTCTGGTAACTAAACTGATCGTCGATGCCTACAAGATGAAGGCTTCGGATATCCACCTTGAACCTATGGAAAAACGTTACCGGGTGCGCTACCGTATCGACGGTGCGCTCCGTGAAGTTGAGGGACCTCCGAAATATCTGCAGCCCAACTTTACCAGCCGTGTCAAGATCCTTTCCGGACTTGACATTACTGAGAAGCGCATCCCTCAGGACGGACGTATCCGACTGACTGTCAGCGGTCAGGATGTGGACTTGCGTGTTTCCAGCATTCCCACCAACTTCGGTGAAAGCGTGGTCATGCGTATTCTTGATAAAGCAAGTATCCAGCTTGATATCCCCAAACTGGGATTTTATGCCGATGACCTTGATATGGTCAACCGTATTATCAACTATCCTGACGGTATCTTTCTTGTGACCGGCCCTACCGGTTCCGGTAAAACCACATCTCTTTACGCTTTTTTGAATACCATCAATACACCGGCGCGCAAGCTGATCACCGTGGAAGATCCTATTGAGTACCAGCTCCCCGGTATCAATCAGGTGCAGGTGGATCGTCATGTGGATATGACATTCGCCGCTGCTCTGCGAAGCATGCTGCGTCAGGCACCCAACATCATCATGGTCGGTGAGATCCGAGACGTGGAAACTGCTGAAATCGCCATCAACGCCTCCCTTACGGGACACCTTGTGTTCAGCACGCTCCACACCAATGATGCTCCCGGTGCCATCACCCGTCTTGTGGATATGGGGGTGAAACCCTTCCTTGTGGCGACTTCTCTGCGGGCGGTCATGGCACAGCGTCTGCTGCGCCGTATCTGTTCCGAATGCAAGGCACCCTATACGCCCACACCTTCTGAATGCCGTCTGCTGGGGCTGACCCCGGAGTATCTTGCCAACCACCAGTTCTACAAAGGCAAGGGATGCCGCCGCTGCGGCGGTACGGGGTACAAGGGCCGTATCGGTATTTATGAAATATTCCTCATTACCGAGGATATTGCCAAGATGATCTTTGCCAATGAAAACTCCGTGACGCTGCGTGAATTCGCCCGCCGCAACGGCATGAGAAGTTTGCGCGATGACGCTCTGCGTAAGGTGGAAGCCGGTATTTCCACTCTTGAAGAGGTGCTTTTTGTGACGCTGCGTGATGAGGAATAAGGAGTGAAGAGAAGATGATTGACATTGAAAACAGCGCACTTGTTGATTTGATCCTCAACGAATACGGCGCAGCCAATCCACAGCTGAAAGAACAGCTGGATGCTGTGGCTGAGGAGTGTGAACGCTCAGGAAAATCTGCTTTTGAGGTTATCAGCAACTTCGGACTTTTTACCAGAGCTGATTTGCTTCAGTGCATGGCTGACAACCTGGGTTCCTATGTATGGGATCCCAAATCTTTTGGAGATATAAGTCGGGATGTGATCGAGAAAGTCGATCTCAATCTCGCCCGTACTCATCAGGTGATCCCCCTCAGGTATGATGATTCGGGCATCGAACTTGCCATGCGCCGTCCTCTGGATTACCAGACGGTCGAGGCTTTGCGTTTCATTCTCAATAAGGATATCGTCCCTGTTCCCTGCGACCCCGATATTTTTGACGGGGAGCTGGAGCGTTACTATCCTGAAAAGGTCGATTCTGTGGCTGATATTGTGGCAGAGTTCAACATCAACCCCGAAGAGATCGAAGAAGAAGGGGATGAAGAGGATCTTGCCAACGCTGCACCTATCATTAAATTTGTGGACGCCGTTATCAAACAGGCAGTTCATGATAAAGCATCAGACATCCACTTTGAGCCTTTTGAAAAGAACTTCCGGATCCGTTACCGGGTGGACGGTGCTCTTTACGAAATGCCGCCGCCGCCCCGGAGCCTGGCGGCCCCTGTCATCAGCCGTATCAAGATCATTTCCGGACTCAACATTTCAGAGCGCCGCCGTCCTCAGGACGGACGTATCCAGATGAAGGTCAACGGTCGTCCCGTGGACTTGCGTGTTTCCTGTCTTCCCACCAGCCACGGCGAATCCGTGGTGCTTCGTGTGCTTGACCGTTCTGTGGTCAACTTGCAGCTTGACGCCCTCGGTATCGGTCAGGATGTGCTTGACAAGATCCGTGAGCTGATCCATCTGCCCAACGGCATCCTGTTGGTAACGGGGCCTACCGGTTCAGGTAAGACCACCACGCTCTACTCTGCTTTGGGCGAGATCAACAATCCGGAAGACAAACTTCTGACCGCTGAGGACCCTGTGGAATACGATATCGAAGGTATTATCCAGTGTCCCATCAACGATGCTGTGGGCATGACATTTGAAAAAGCACTCCGCGCCTTTTTGCGTCAGGACCCTGACCGTATCCTGGTGGGAGAAATCCGAGACTTTGTGACCGCTCAGATCGCTGTTGAAGCTTCTCTGACGGGACACTTTGTGTTCAGTACGCTCCATACCAACGATGCTGCCAGTACCGTGACACGACTGGCGGATATGGGAGTCGAACCCTTCCTTATTGCTTCTTCTCTGGTGGGGGTGCTGGGGCAGCGCCTGATCCGCCGGGTCTGCAAAAACTGTATGACCGAATATGTGCCCACGGATGAGGATCTTGACCGTCTCAATCTTGAACGCGGTCAGGTGGAAGGAAAAACATTTGTCTACGGTAAAGGTTGTCCCATTTGCAACAATACAGGTTACAAGGGCCGGAAAGCTCTTACAGAACTTCTGGTGGTGAACAACGAACTCCGGGAAATGATTTCCAATGGAGCTCCTGCCAATGAGCTGGCGGATAAAGCGTGTGAATACGGTATGCGTCCCCTGCGTGAAGATGGTCTGCTTGCCATCTTCAATCACGAAACATCGGTTGATGAGGTTGTCCGTTACACCTGATGTGTTGACAATTTATTGATTTTTTACCGGAAAGGAAAAAGAATATGCCGCAATATATGTATACTGCAATGGACAGTATGGGCAAAGAGCAGAAGGGCCGGATCGTTGCCGACAGTGAAAACGCAGCCATGGCTGAACTCAAACAAAAAGGCATGTTTCCCATGTCTGTCAAAGCCGTTGTTGCCACTAAAAAAGCCAAAAAGACCGCTGGCAGTGGTTTCAATATGGCTTTGGGGCCTATGGTCATCAAACGCAAAGAGCTTACGGTGCTGACCCGTCAGCTTGCTATTCTGCTTTCCGCAGGTCTGCCTCTGATCCGTTCTTTGAGGACCCTTGAGAAGCAGGCTGCCAACCCGGCAGTCAAGGTCGTGTTGGGAAGAACGGCAGATACTGTGGAAGGTGGTGCCACTTTTGCTGAAGCTCTTTCACAGAATCCCAAATCTTTTGACAAGCTCTATCTGAACATGGTTCGTGCAGGGGAAGCCTCCGGTGCCATGGAAATCATTCTTGACCGTCTGGCAAGTTTTATGGAAAAGGCCGCCAAGATCGCCGGAAAGGTGAAATCGGCAATGATTTATCCTATCGTTATTCTTTCTATCTCCATCCTTGCCATGGTGGGTTTGATGATCTTCATCGTGCCCAACTTTGAAAAAATCTTCCGTGATCTGTTGGGGCCCTCGGAACCGCTGCCCGGTATTACCATGCTGATCATCGGTATAAGCAATACGCTGGTCTCAAAGTGGTATATGTACGTTGGGGGTGTTGTAGGAGTTGTCCTCTTTTTTGTGATCCTTGTGAAGATCCCTCAGGGGAAATGGGCATTTGACTGGGTGAAATACAATGTTCCTCTTTTCGGTCCCATTATCGCCAAGACAGCCGTTTCACGGTTTTCCCGTACTCTGGGTACACTGATGAGTTCAGGTGTGCCTGTTCTCAACGCACTTGCCATTGTGAAAGAGACCAGCGGTAACGAAGTCGTTGCCGGAGCCATCCAAAAGGTCCACGATGCTGTGAAAGAAGGTGAAGGTATCGCTCCCCCTCTCGGCAAGACAAAAGTCTTTGAAGAAATGGTGGTTTCCATGGTCGAAGTGGGCGAGGAAACCGGTAAACTCCCTGAAATGCTTACCAAGATCGCCGATACCTACGAAGATGAAGTGGATAACGCCGTAGGCGCTTTGACCTCCATGATCGAACCTTTGATGATCGTGCTTCTGGCAGGTATCGTGGGTACCATCGTTATCGCCCTCTTCATGCCCCTTGTGAAGATTATTGAAAAGATGAGCTGAAAAGGAAAATCCTGTTTCCATGGGGATTTTCAAGCTTCATCAGCCTTTTTCTCCTGCCGGTGACCAGCCGGGGGCCATCGCCTCTCTGGTTGCCGGACTGGAGCAGAGAAAACGCTATCAGACTCTGCTGGGCGTTACGGGGTCAGGTAAGACCTTTACTCTGGCGAATGTGATCGCTCAATGTGACCGTCCGGTGCTGGTGCTTTCGCACAACAAGACCCTTGCTGCACAGCTTTATAGCGAGTTCAAAGGTTTTTTCCCTGAAAACGCTGTTGAGTATTTTATCAGCTACTACGACTACTATCTGCCTGAATCCTACATTCCTCAGACGGATACCTACATTGCCAAAGACTCCTCCATCAACGAGGAAATCGAAAAATTGCGCCTTTCTGCCACTGCCAGTCTGGTGGAGCGGCGCGACGTTATTATTGTGGCAAGTGTTTCATGTATATACAGTCTCGGAGCTCCGGAAGAGTACAACGAAATGTGCGTGCGTCTTTCTGTGGGCGACACCATCGGGAGAGATGAACTTCTCAAAAGATTGATTGCTGTTCAGTATACAAGAAACGATACGGCGCCTTCCAAAGGTGAGTTCCGGGTCAGAGGAGATACGGTCGACGTTTTTGAGCCTCAGAACGAAGAGTTCATCCGGGTCGGCTTTTTCGGCGACGAAGTGGAGTTTATTGAGCGGCGAGACGCTCTGACCGGTAAAAGAAAAGCCGAAGTGGAACTGGGAACACTTTTTCCCTGCAAGCATTTTGTCATGCCCCCGGAGCGGATCCAGGAGGCCTCCGGTGCCATTCGCCAGGAAATGGAACAGCAGGTACGCTTTTTTGAAGAACGCAATCTGCTCATTGAAGCCCAGCGGGTCAGAGAGCGGGTCAACTGTGATCTGGAAATGATGAACGAGATCGGATACTGCAGCGGCATCGAGAATTACTCCATGCATCTTTCCAAGCGGAGCCCCGGTATGCGTCCTTATTGTCTTTTTGACTTTTTTCCTGAGGATTTTCTGACAATCATTGATGAATCTCATGTGACGCTTCCTCAAATCCAGGCAATGTACAAGGCTGACCGCAGCCGTAAAGAGGTGCTTGTGGAGCATGGGTTCCGCCTGCCTTCGGCGCTGGAAAACAGACCCATGCGTTTTGAGGAGTTTGAACAGCTGACCGGCGATACCATTTACGTTTCAGCCACTCCCGGCACCTTTGAACTTGAACGCTCAGGCGACCCTGTGGAGCTTGTGGTGCGTCCCACGGGACTGCCTGATCCTGAAATTGAGATCCGTCCTCTTGAGGGTGAGCTGGATGATGTGATCGCCGAGATCCGCGCCTGTGCCGCTAAGAATCAGAGGGTCCTTGTGACAACATTGACCAAAAAAAGTTCAGAAAGGCTCTCTGACTACCTCTCTGAGGTGGGGATCAATGCCGCCTATCTTCATTCTGAGCTGGACGCCTTTGAACGGGTGCGGGTGCTGAAAAAGCTCCGTGAGGGCAGTTGTGACTGCGTTATCGGCATCAACTTGCTCCGGGAGGGGATCGACTTGCCTGAAGTGGCACTGGTGGCGATCCTTGATGCAGATAAAACAGGTTTCCTGCGTTCAGTGCGTTCACTGGTCCAGACTGCCGGACGCGCTGCGCGTAATGCGGAAGGGAGAGTTATCCTCTACGCCGATGAAAAGACTCCTGCCATTGAGGAACTGATAGAACAGACCAACGCGAGGCGCAAAAAACAGCTTGCCTATAACAAAGAACACAATATCGTTCCCCGGACCATCATCAAAGCGCCCGGTAAGTCCATCGTTGAGATCATTGGCGGCAAAAGCAAAAAGGGCGGCAGGTTCCGGAGCAGCTCCGGTATCGCCGATGCTGTTTTTTCGGTTGAGGGAGAGCTGAATCTTGAAAAACTGGGACTTTCCGAAAGTGAAGGGCGCAAACTTATTGATGAACTTACCTCTGAAATGCTCAAAGCCGCAGAGGCTTTGGAGTTTGAGCGCGCCGCAGATCTGAGAGATCAGATCAAGGCATTGAAAAAAGAAAAATAACTCTTGTTGAATAAAAGGAGATATAGTGCTATGATGTCACCCGGAGAATTTGTGTTCAGAGTTATTCTCGCCCTTATTTTCCCCCCGCTGGGGGTCATCGGTTTGAATAAAGTCGGCTGCGGGACAATATTGCTTCTGCTGCTTCTGACTCTTCTGGGATATTTTCCGGGAGTGATCGTTGCCATCGTTCTCCTGATCAAAGAGTACAGCGACTCCGGCAGCGGCAGGAGCTGAAAAGCTCTTTATTACGGTTCGTAGTAGTCTTTGTGTCTGGGGACGATGGCGGGAAGTGTCGGGATCAGGATCAGCAGGATCCCCGCCAGAACTCCGTAAAAGAGAAAAAGCGTCTGATAACTGCAAAGTTCCATATTGCCGAGGGTCCATGCGGGCGCCAGCAGATTGGCTCCAAGGATCATTGCCGTGCCGGTACGGCTGATGGAAATACCCGCATTCTGGTAGGTTTGAAGAAAAGCCATCGCCATGGTTTTGTTGCCCGGACGGGCAAGGGCGAGAAGTTCGCTTGAATTGTTGCACATAAAAGTACTTGCGGCAAAAGAGTTCAGAAAATAGACCGCTCCGGCAATAAAAATAAAGCCGGGCACATCTTTGCTGATAAGGGCGAAACACAGTGCCACTGACATGAATATAAGGTGGACGATCAACTCCAGACCCTTGATTTTAAGAAGTTTTTGAAGCCTGCCGTAAAAGAAGTATCCTGTAATACCCCCTGCAATACCTACCGTTGAAAAAATCTGGAGCTTCCCTGCATCCAGTCCCACATGATTTTTCAGATAGAGCAGGATCACAGGAACAAGTGATGTGTAGGCAAGTGAAAGCAGACAGACGTAAACAGAGTAACTGACAAGTGATCCGTTGCGTATGGAAATACCCAGAGTCTTCCTGATATCAAGGTGTGCTTTCTTTTCCTGAGGATTTTCCGGGAATTGAAGCATACAGAGCATTCTTCCCAATATGAGAACACCTGTGATGCCCACAATGGTCTGCATGAGGGCAACGGGAGGCTTTTCTCCCATAAGTTTGCCGATGGCAAAGAAAAGGACTCCAGCCAGAATAGTGTAAGTATAGCGCATGGTTCCGAAAAAGCTCCCCCTGTCCTGAGGACGCAGAAAGGCGTCCAGCATAGGGTACCAAGTGGCGCCGTAAAGACTCCGCTGGGCGCAGTAAATAAGGCACCCTGTTATGACGGCACACTTCTGGAATGCTCCGAAAAAGGGCGCCGCCGCCATGAGCAGATAACCGCTGCATCCGATGAAACAGGCGATGCTGACAGCTTTTTTCATGCCGATGCGTCCCACGACCCAGGCGCAGGGGATCAGCAACAGCATGGAAAGTATGGCAGAGAATCCCGTTGAAAACATCACTTCATCTTTGGAACCGCCCAACATGGAAATGTAAACGATGATAATAGCGCTGCTGTCAAGCATCACCTCTGAAATACATCCGAAATAACAGGCGAAATAGGCGAGGACTCTCCCCCGCTTGCGCTCCTGCGGTGTCAGGCTTTCGGCAAAATTGCTCATGGAACTTTTCCTTTTTGAAATTATTCCTGAAAATCGGTTGCTTAATATAGTACAATGCAGTGTGCATTTCAAGTTTTTTTCTTTTTTTCGGACGGGGGATTCTGGAAAAAAAAGATTATTGTGCTATATTGAGTAAAATATTATTTGTGATTGTCAAAGAAGGGAAGAATCTGCCCATGGATAAAGAAAAAATAATCGCCGGACTCAATCCTGAACAAGCTGAAGCTGTAAAAACTCTTGAAGGACCTGTCCTTGTCCTTGCCGGTGCCGGTACCGGCAAAACCCGTGTCATCACCTGCCGCATCGCTTATATGCTCTGCTGCGGCATTCTGCCTGAACAGATCCTCGGTTTGACCTTCACCAACAAGGCCGCCGCCGAAATGCGTGAACGCCTTGCCGGAATGGTCGATCCGGCACAGGCAAAAAAAGTCACTCTGGGAACTTTTCACAGCTTCTGCATCAGACTGCTGAGAAAACATATTGCCAAACTGGGGTATCTGCCCAGTTTCACCATTGCTGATGAATCCGACCAGCAGGGGATCTTCAAGCAGGCGTGCGGCGCTCTGGGATTTTCAAGCAGCAATTTCCCCATCGGCGGCGCTTTCAGCCGCATCTGCGACTGGAAAAATCACCTTATCGACCCCTTGCAGGCCCAGCGTGAAAGCGTCAGCGATTTTGACAACAAGGCGGCACGGATCTATGAAGGTTATCAGGAACTTCTTGAACAGCAGAATATGGTGGACTTTGATGATATGCTGCTTCTGGTTTATCAGCTTTTCAGGGACTTCCCGGAAATACTTCAGGAGTATCAGAACCGCTACCGTTATCTGCTTGTGGATGAGTATCAGGATACCAATACTGCTCAGTTTGTCATCATTAAGATGATCGCAGGGGAGCGCCCCAATTTGTGCGTGGTGGGGGATGATGATCAGAGTATCTACTCCTGGCGCGGGGCTGAGGTGAGCAACATTCTTGACTTCCCCCAGATCTTTGAAAACTCCAGGATCATCAAATTGGAGCAGAATTACCGTTCCTGCTCTCTGATCCTTGAGGCGGCAAATGCTGTTCTTGACTCAGGGGGCAGCCGCCGTCACACCAAAAAGCTCTGGAGCGCTCTGGGGGAGGGGAAAAAACCTCAGATCCTGGCTCTTGAAGACAGCGAAGGGGAGGCGGATTTCGTTTCAACTGCCATCTACCGGATCAAGGATGAGAATCCTGATCTGCGTTATCAGGATTTTGCAGTTCTTTACCGTTCCAATGCTCTTTCACGTGCCTACGAACTCAATTTCCGCCGCAGCGGCATTCCCTACCGGGTGGTGGGAGGGCAGCAGTTTTTTGCCCGCCGCGAGATCAAAGATGCCATTGCTTATCTGATGCTTGCCATCAATCCCCGTGCTGACCAGAGTTTGCTCCGGGTCATCGGCACGCCGCCACGGGGATTCGGGGAAACGGCTCTTGCCGCATTGAAAAAGGAACGCGCCAACTCTCAGTATTCCATGCTGGATCTTCTGGGGGATGAAAAGTTTCTCAAAAAGGTCTCACCTGCTGCGGCAAGAGGAGCCCGAACTTTTTACGAAGCTGTAAAAAATGCCGGAGCCGCCCTTGAGGATTCCTCTTGCAGCCTCAGTGCCGTTATCAGTGAATATCTGCACAACGTGGGCTATCTTGATGGTCTGCAGAAAATCTACAAAGATACAAAAGATGTGGAAAAACGTCTGGAAAATCTGGATGAGTTTCTCAACGACGCCGGGGAATTTCAGAGCCGCAATCCCGGTTCCGGAATCAACGATTATCTGGAAAAACTCCGCCTTGATGAAAGCAATGCCGAGGACCGCGACGACAATCACGACGCTGTGACTCTGAGCAGTATCCACGCCAGCAAAGGCCTTGAATACAACATTGTTTTTCTGGGAGCCATGGAACATGAGATCTTTCCCCACTACCGTGCCTTGCAGGAAAATTCAGTTGATGAGGAGCTGCGTCTTTTCTATGTGGCGATCACCCGGGCAAAGCGTGAACTTTATATCACCCGGGCAAAGCGGCGCATGGTAAGGGGGATCTTTCAAAGTTCCCGGCCGTCACCTTTCCTTGAAAGACTGGGCGAGGCTGCTGATAAAACAGAAGCTTCGGAAATCAACAAAGCCATGGATGTTGACAAAGCTGCTGAAATGTTTGCCAAGGCTTACGAACAACTTTTCGGGAAAGATAATTGACGCATTCCCTTATAACACACATTGCTCTCAATTTCAAGGGCTGAAACAATCTTTTTCTTTAAAAAAGTTTTGCATTTGCATTTGAAATTTTGGCAATTGGGGGATATCTTGTATAATGTGCGCCCCGCAAGTGGGGAACATGGGTTGTTAATAACTTGTTAACAGATTGTTGGCAAAAAGGCGTTTGCAGTCGTAACTTTGTGATTTGAGCAGACTTTTGTAAAGTTACGCAACAAACTCCTTTTTTCAGAGCTTTTTCGGCCTGATTCCGGAAGGAATTGAGCTTGAAAAGGGCGTAAACAGCATTTATTCAAGTGTTTGTAAATAAGGTACACTCAGCTGGGACGCTCTGCTTTACTGCTCTTTCCGCAGAGGCGGGGTGACGATTGTTAACAAATCCAATCATAAGTTGCTTCCGGAACGTTCCGGGAGCAGGAGTTGGCAGGCAGAAAAAGAAAGTTTGTTGGGAAGAAAAATGGTTTGCAGAAAATTGACCGCTGGAGCGGTTTGGGAAATCGCTACCGCGCGGTTGCGGAAAAGGAATGAGAACAGTTATGTTCAGTGGTTCAGCAAGATGCTGCCCCTGCGTACCGAAGAGGATGTGCTGGTACTTGGAGTGCCGGATGAGTTTTTCGGACAGTTGGCAGTGGATTGTTGCGGGGATTTCCTTGCCGAAGCTCTGCTTGAGATCGATGGAACGGACTACCGTTACGCCTTTGAAGTCGGTTACTGCGCCATTGATCTGGATTCTTTGAAGGTTCTTTCACCTGTTGCCCCGGAGCCTCTTCAGAAAGAGGCTTCTGAAAGCGGGCTCTCTGAGGATGAGCAGCCTGATCTTTTTACCATGGAGCCCGTAGAGGAAAGTTCCCCCGTTGAAAGTGTTGTCAAAACTGTGACGGCGCAACTTCAGCCGCAGGCACCTGTTTCTGAAGTGTCCGGGAGGCCCCAGGTGTTCTCTTCTGCTGTTTCTTCTGTTCCCGAAGCTGTTTCCGGAGCAGCAGAGAAACGTCTGCCCCGGTGGAATCTGAATTCTGCCACCTTTGAAAACTTCATTGTCAGCGATGACAACAACGGCGCCTATACTGCCGCCAAAGCAGTCTCAGATGAACCCGGCGCTCTTTATAATCCCCTGTTTATCTATGGAACGAACGGCATCGGCAAGACCCATCTGCTCCAGGCAATTGCTCACGAAATATCCCTTCGCCGTCCCGGGTGTGTTGTCAGATGTACACCTTGCAGTGATCTGGTCAACGATTTTTACCGCATTATGAGTGAACACCGCAGTACAGTGGAGTTCCGGGATCGGCTGCTTGAGTCTGACGTGCTTTTGATCGATGACGTTCACGGACTTGCCAAAAAGGTGCAGATGCAGGAGGAGTTTTTCAGCGTCTTCAATACCCTCATCGGTCAGGGCAGGCAGATCGTTATGACTTGCGACCGTCAGCCCTGCGAGATCGCCGACATTGACAAACGTCTGACCACCCGCTTTGAATCCGGAGTCATCTGTCAGATCGGCATGCCCGAATATGAGGCACGTATGGTGATTTTGCGGATGTGGCGCAAAAACATTCTGACCAACACCTGGCTGCCTGATGATGTCCTTGAATTTCTGGCGTCCAATATCCGTTCAAGCGTCCGCCGGCTGAAGAGCGCCTTTATGACTCTTTCGTTCCATGCTTCTCTCAGCGGTAAAGCAAATCTTTCTGTGGCTGATGCCGAGGAACAGCTCCATGCTCAAATCGCAGAAGAGTTGACTTCCCGTTCCATCAGCATTGAAGATATCCAGCGGACGGTGGCTGAATTTTTCAGTTTGACCATTGCCGATCTTCTGGGAACAAAGCGTACCCGCAACATCGCCGAACCCCGCATGGTGGCAATGGCTCTTGCAAGAGAGCTGACCTCTGACTCTTCCACCGCTGTGGGCGCCGCTTTCGGACGCAACCACGCAACCATTCTCCATGCGGAAAAACAGGTTGAACAACTTTGCGCCAAGGATGACACAATGCGCCGTTCTGTGGCACAGATCAAGCGTAAATTGCAAAAATAAAAGGTGTAAAAATGGCTAAGGTCCTCGTTACCGGCGGCGCCGGATACATCGGCAGTGTCTGCACTGAGTATTTGCTTGAGCACGGATATGAAGTGACTGTTTTTGATGCTCTCATCACCGGACACCGTTCTGCAGTGGATCCCCGTGCTGAATTTATTTACGGTGATCTTGCGGATCGTGAGAAGATCATTGATGTCTGCCGCAACGGTAAATTTGATGCGGTGATGCATTTTGCCGCTTTCTCTCTGGTGGGGGAATCCATGGTGGATCCCTCCAAATATTTCCGCAACAATCTGGGCTCCGCCATCAATCTTGCTGATGCCGCAGTGGCGGGCGGTGTGAAGAACTTTGTTTTTTCCAGCACTGCCGCCACCTTCGGACAGCCTGAAAAGGTACCCATTGCCGAATATGACCGTCAGGTTCCCATCAACCCCTATGGCGAATCCAAGCTCTGCTTTGAAAAGGTTTTGAAGTGGTATCACGAGATCCACGGCATCAACTATGCTGCGCTGCGTTACTTCAATGCAGCGGGCGCTTCTGAGCTTCACGGTGAGGATCACCGCCCTGAGAGCCACCTGATTCCCATTATTCTCCAGACGGCAGCTGGGAAACGGGATTGTCTGAAACTTTTCGGAGATGACTACGATACCCCCGACGGCAGCTGCATCCGGGATTATATCCACGTCTGGGATCTTGCTCAGGCACATGAACTTGCTTTGCATGCTCCTGAAAGCGGACACTACAATCTGGGCACCGGCAACGGGCTTTCTGTTTTTGAGATCATCAAAGCCGCCGAAGCTGTTACCGGTAAGAAGATACCTTTTGAGATCGCTCCCCGCCGTCCCGGCGACCCTGCGCGCCTGATCGCCTGCAGCGACCGTGCCAGAAAAGAGTTGAAATGGACTCCCCAGTATGAATCTGCGGAAAAAATCGTGGAATCAGCCTGGAAATGGCGTCAGAAATTTCCGGAAGGGTACGCCGATTGAAGTGGCATGAACTGGGACCTTTTACGGTCTTTGATGTAGAAACCACCGGAATGAGTCCGGTGGGTGACCGCATTGTGGAACTTGCGGCGTTGCGTGTTGATACAGATGGCTCAGAAAGAGAGTTTCATACTCTGATCAACCCCGGACGTCCCATTCCCCCCGGCGTGATATCTGTTCACCATATTACAGACGATATGGTCATAGATGCACCTCATTTCAGCACGGTGGGGAAGATGTTTCTTGACTTTGCCGCCGGAAGTACCCTTGTGGCGCACAACGCCCGGTTTGATCTGGGATTCCTTCAGGAAAGCCTTGCCCGCTGCGGATTACCTTTGTGGGCAGGCAAGACTATAGATACTGTCCGTCTGGTACGCAAGACCCATCCGGGACTTCCCAGTTACCGGCTTCAGAGCTTACGCACTTTTTTTCATTTGGAGTCAACTGATAAGATGCAGGCGCATCGTGCCGACTCCGATGTCCGTTGGACCATGCAAGTCCTTGAAACGGCTTTGACTAAAGCTCTGAACACGCAACAGTAAACGGCGCTTACCTGTTACGGAGCTCTTCCAGCCGTTCCTCGCAAACGATTTTTAAAACGGGATTAAGAATGAGTCTGAACTCCCCTTCCATGACTTTGGGGAGATCGTAACTTGATACATTGAATCTATGGTCAGTGACCCTGTTCTGGGGGAAGTTGTAAGTTCTGATCCGCTCGCTGCGATCCCCTGTACCCACCTGTGAACGCTTATCGGCGGCAAGTCTGGCAGCTTCGGTCTGCTGCTTGTGTTCAAGAAGTCTGGCATAGAGGATCCGCAAGGCGATCTCTTTGTTGCGATGCTGGGATTTTTCCTGCTGACTGGCAACAAAGACGCCTGTGGGGATATGAGTCACCCGGACAGCGGAGTCTGTGGTGTTGACATGCTGTCCGCCGGCGCCGCTTGAACGGAAGACATCAAAGCGCAAATCTTCAGGTTTGATGTCCAGCTCTACAGCTTCTGCTTCAGGCATGACCGAAACAGTTACTGTGGAGGTATGTATTCTGCCGCCTGCTTCAGTTGCGGGGATCCGCTGCACCCGATGGACACCTGATTCATATTTCATCAAACTGTATACATCGGTGCCTGAAATGGAAAAAGAAACATCTTTGATTCCTCCAAGGTCAGTTGCGGAGTGGTCAAGGAGTTCAACTTTCCAGTTTTCCTGTTCAGCAAAATAGAGATACGCGCGGTAAAGATCGGCGGCAAAAAGAGCGGCTTCATCGCCTCCGGCGGCGGGTTTTATTTCCACGATGATATTTTTGGCATCGTTAGGGTCGGGGGGGATGAGAGAAATTTGTATTTTTTCTTCCAGCTCAGCGGCGCGCAGTTCAAGTTCCCCGATATCTGTTTCAAGGAGTGTCCGCATATCGGCGTCATTTTCTTTTGCAAGAGCGCTGCGATTTTCGCTGATCTGTTCAAGAGCATTTTCCCAGGCAGAAAAATCGGCAAAAAGAGATTCAAGTTTTCTGTGCTCGCTCCCCAGTTTGCGGGATTCCTCAGGCTTTGCATAGATTGCAGGATCCGCAAGAAGTGCTGCAACTTCCTTTTCTCTCTGGCGCAGATTTTCAATATGAATCTTGATTTCGTCAGGTGACATTCTGAAAACACTCCGGATTTTTTCACAAAAAAACCGCCGAAAACTCCGGCGGTTCTTTCGTATTCACACTGAGTCTTGGACTCAGGCCTTCTTGTAACGACGGTTGAACTTGTCGATACGACCGGCGGTGTCAACAAATTTCTGCTTACCGGTGAAGAAGGGGTGGCACTTGGCGCAGATACCAACTTTGTACTCAGGACGGGTGGATTTGATGTGCCACACTTCGCCGCAAGCACAGGTCACGATGGCATCGCCGTAGGTCGGATGGATGTCTTTTTTCATTGTTTTACCTGCCTTATATTTTAAGAATTGTTTACACTTCAATAATTACATTTAATAATATAGCATTGAAAACTTTCTTTTCAAGTTTTAATATGATTTTTTTTGAATTTTTTCCCTATTTTGGTTATAGATTAAAAAAAATAACAGAATTTTTTCAAAACAACACTTGTAATAATCAGTTCGTGCATTAATTTAAGTTTCATGACCTTTTTTTCAATACTTGAAGCTGCAAAAGGAGACCGTTGCTGTGAAGATCAACGTTTCAGACTACTACTCACCTGAAGAGTGGAGCATTTTCAAAGCAGAGTCCGCCAAACACGAGACTCCCTTTGTCGTTGTCAATCTGGATATAATCCGCCAGAAATATGATGAACTCTGCAAATTCTTCCCTTTTGCCAAAGTCTATTATGCGATGAAGGCGAATCCTGCCCCTGAAGTTCTGACTTTGCTCCGGGATCTGGGATCTTGTTTTGACATTGCTTCACGCTATGAGCTTGACAGGGCATTGAGCCTTGACATTTTACCTGAAAAAATGAGTTACGGAAACACCATCAAAAAGGTTTCCGACATCAAGTATTTCTATGAAAAAGGCGTCCGTCTTTTTGCCACCGACAGTGAGACCGATTTGCGGAACCTTGCCAAATATGCCCCCGGTTCAAGAGTTTTCTGCCGCATCCTGTGCGAAGGCAGTGAAACTGCTGACTGGCCTCTTTCGAGGAAGTTCGGATGTCACCCGGATATGGCAATAGATCTTCTTGTTCTTGCCAAAGATCTGGGGTTGAAGCCTTGCGGCATTTCCTTTCACGTGGGCTCCCAGCAGCGTGAGATCGGCGCCTGGGATTCAGCCATTGCCAAGGTCCGTTACATTTGCGACTACATGGAAAGCCAGGGTATCGACCTTGACCTGATCAATATGGGCGGCGGATTTCCTGCCAAATACATCAGCAAGACCAATGAGATGGAAGTCTACGCCAACGAGATCACCCGCTACCTCAATGAAGATTTCGGAGATAGCCTGCCTGAAATCATTCTTGAACCCGGCCGTTCTCTGGTGGGGGAGGCGGGGATCCTTGTTTCAGAGGTCGTGCTGATCAGCCAGAAGTCTTCCACCGGCGTTGACAAATGGCTTTATATTGATGCCGGGAAATTCAACGGACTTGCCGAGACCTGGGATGAATCCATCAAATATCCCATCTACTCTGAAGCCAGGGGCGAGGATTGCGAGGATTTCATCATTGCCGGTCCCACCTGTGACAGTCAGGACATCATGTACGAATATTTCCGCAATCCGCTTCCTGCTTATATCAAGCCGGGAGACCGGATCTACTGGTTCAGCTGCGGAGCCTACACCTCCAGCTACGCTTCTTGCGAGTTCAACGGATTTCCCCCTCTCAAAACCTATTTTGTTGATTCAAAGGCATAATGGATAATATAAAGAAAACACAATCAAATAAGGGAAAGCTTAAATGAGTTTTGTATATTACTGTCCTTTTTGTGACCAGAAGATCCAATGTGAAAACGAGGATGACGGAGCAGAAGCGCCTTGTCCTTCATGCCGCCGGACCATAAGGGTTCGGAGATCTGTTTCGCAAAACGGAAGAAATGCTTTTCCCGGTTTTGCCAACGCAGCGCAGGTTCCGCCGATTGCTGAGGCTCAGAAAAATGGTGCGCCAGTGCAGAAGAAGGAAAGTGCATCAAGCTACACTTTGCCTACCTATGAAAGACCTGTTCTTGCGTTGATTTTCATGATCCTTGCCGGATTGAACATTGTGGGGGCATTGCTTTCGCTGGTATTTATGATCATTGTGATCGTAAGTGAACGGAATATAGTTGGTATTCTTTCTGCTGCCGGCGGAATCGTTGTTTCTTTAGTGAGTGCCCTTATTTTTTGGGGGATTTCTGAAGTATTCAGTTACATTGGCAGAATATCGAACAACACTGATGCCATAAGGCGGGTTCTTGAACTGCAGTATTCGCAGAAAAAGTAATAAGAACTTGATTTGACAAGACGGCATTCGTCCGCCGCAAAGCCATTCTCACTGAATTTATGGCAAAAAAAATGGAGCCAATGACCGGATTCGACAAGGCGGGCTTCAGCCCGCCGCAGAGCCTGAACGCAGTGAAGGCAACCGCCTGATAGTGAGAATTGGTTATTGGCGTCAGCCAATGAGCAAAGCGGAGATACAGAACAAAAACAGCGGCAAAACATTTTTTGCAAGATGTTTTTGGGTTGTATCAGAGCAATTCTCACGGCATTTGAGGACAAAAAAAATGGAGCCAATGACCGGATTCGAACCGGTGACCTATTCATTACGAGTGAATTGCTCTACCAGCTGAGCCACATTGGCACCTTGTAAACATAATATAACCTCTCTTTTCCTCATTGTCAAGGGAAAGAGAGGTTTTTTTCTGAAAATTAGCTGAATTTCAGAGGGCAACGTCAAAGTTGCGCGCTGCGAGGAACTTTTTCAGTTCGGGGATATCGATCATGTGGAAGTGGAACACAGAAGCGGCAAGGAGCACGGTTGCACCGGCTTCGGCGGCTTCGGCAAAGTGTTCCATGGTTCCGGCGCCGCCGGAAGCCACGATCTCAGCGTTGCACACATCGTGCATGGCTTTGATGACAGGCAGATCGTATCCGGTCTTGGCACCGTCGCCTGCTTTGCTGGTGGGCAGAATGGTCTTGACACCGAAACCATCCACTTTTTTGGCGAACTCCACAGCATCAAATCCGGTGGCAGTCCTGCCGCCGTCGATGTAGACTTCGTAACCGGAGGGCAGCGCAGGGTTCACATCCACGTCGATGGCGACGGTGACGGCATCCACGCCGAATTCCTTGATCAGGTCGGGGATCAGCTGGGGGTTGCGGAATGCAGCGCTGCTGGTGGAAATTTTATTGGCACCTGCTTTGAGCACGACACCTGCCGCTTCAACACTGTTGATACCGCCGCCCACGGTGAAGGGGACGGTGCACACTTCGGCAACCCTTTTTACCACATCGGCAATGGTGGCACGTTTTTCAACGGTGGCGGTAATATCCAGCAGCGCCAGTTCATCGGCACCTGCGGCACAATACGCCTTGGCGCACTCCACCGGATCACCGGCATCGGCGATGTCCACGAAATGCACTCCTTTTACCACCCTGCCTTCGCGCATGTCAAGGCAAGGCATGATCTTGATCTTTGCCATTTTCTCTTTTTTCATCCTCAATATTATTTCAAACGCCTCATGCGTTTTTATCACTTGTGCCAGGTGGCAATATCGTCATCCAGCTTGTCGCCGCCCTCAGCAGCGTTTTTACCCTGGTTGTTTTCGCCGTTGGGGCCGTAAGAATAAATTGCAGTTTTACCGGAAATATATTTGCTTGTATCATCAGGACGCCGGATGCGATCTTTGCCATCCACGTTGATCATAATGGTATAAGCATTTCCCCAGGGATCACGCCACAGCAACGGCGCGTTGGAATTACTGTTAAAGTCACTTGCAGGGTCAAAACTTGAATTGGGATCAAGAAATTTGATTTTTCGGGTATTATGCTGATAAGGAATTGTATCGCTGCCTTTTTTCCCTGTAGCCGTTAACTCTGCGATAAGGGAATTATAGGCATTCAAATTGTTATTGTCATAAACTGCAAAAGTTGTGGATGTATCACTCCCCGTAAGGTTGGAGTCTGAACTGATTTTGGTTGTTTCAAAGTTTGATGTACCAGTAGCACTTGCCCCCGTCGCATAGGTTACTTTAGGAGTCGCATCACTGGAAACACGCAGTATTCTCCCGTAAGTCTGGTCCATCTGAGCCAGTGCCATCTGAATGGCTTTCATATCAGCTTTTGCCTGAGTGATGCGTCCCTGCTGGGCGCCGCCGATGACAGCGGGCAGAACGAGTCCGGCGAGGATGACCACGATACCGACAACAACGAGAAGTTCAACAAGGGTAAAATATCTCTTTTTCATGGGGTATTTTCCTTTCTGTAAGTTTAGAAAAAAACAGTTTGTCACACACATACTGTATCTGCAAAAAGCCTTTTTGTCAAGAGAAAAATATAAAATTTTGCCAAAAAATTCCCTTGAGGTCTTGACAAATCCCCCTTGCAAGGTTATTATATAATTGGACACAACTCTAAATACTACGGAGAACACGATATGAAAAGACACACATTTACTCTCGTTGAGCTGCTGGTCGTTGTGGGTATCATCGCCCTGCTGGCAGGACTCATCATCCCCGCCGTGGGCATGGCACAGACCTCCGCCCGCCGCACCGCCTGCCTGAGCAATCAGGGGCAGGTCATGAAAATCATGCGCGCCTATATGAACGAAGGGGACAGACAGTACTTGCCTGGCAATACCAACTTCACTTGGACCCAGTCTTTGGAAAGTGGCAATAAATTGCAAAACGATATGACTGTAGCTCGTTGTCCGGCAATTATACCTAAAAAAGCAGCTGATTTGTCATCCGTTTCCGGTAATGATCGCCGGGATGCATTACAGGAGGCATACGGAATGATATACTCATCTGAAGCAGCCGTCCCCGGCATTGATTTTAAAAGCACCAGAGCATTAAGATTTAACAATGATTTTATTGTAGCCGCCAACCAGTTGGCTTTGGGGGGATGTTCCGCAAAACTTGAAAATGAACAAATAATTGGGAAAGCAAGAATTAATTTCAACGCCACCGCTGCTCCCGGAAATTCTGATAACTGGGGGCGTCCAACACTGCTTCATGGCGGTCAGGTAAATATCTTCTTTCTTGATGGACACACAGAATCTTTCACAAAGGAAGGTCTTTATTTGAAGCGTTATTATACCCATGTTACCGATGCTGATAGCAGAGAAGCACGGCGCGTGGCGCAATCAGAGGATGCTGATTGGATTTTTGATCCTGATGCTGATTGATCAATTTTTACCGCCAAGCGTTCGGGAAAGAGGAGCCGGACGCTTTTTTTAGCGGTTTGGTTCAAACATAAAGAGGAGTAAAGGAGAAAAGAAAATGTCATCAATCAAACTTTACAACAAGACAGGCGATGAAAAAGCAGTTGCCATCCAGAACGCTGTTGAAAAACAGTTCGGATTTGTGCCCCAGGTCTTTCAGGCCATGGGCAGGAACGGAGACTTCCTTGAAGCTGTACTGAAAATCGCCGAAGCCGCCGGAAAAGGACTTGACCCCAAGACCAAGGAGCTCATCATCATCGCATGTAGCGCCGTCAATGGATGCCAGTACTGCCTTGACGCCCACCGCGCCGCCGCTCTTCAGGCGGGATGCACCGACGAAGAGATCACCGCCGCTGTGGAAGTCGCCGCCTCCATCAGCCTTTTCAACAAATTCAACGGAGCTATCGGACTTGATTCAGATATCAAGGCGCCCATGAAATAAAAAAAGCTCTTTTGAAGTGACGGAATCCTCTTTCAAGTTGCGAAAGAGGATTTTTTTTCCCTTAAAAAAGAGGAAAATAAGGAAAAATCAAAAAAAAATGAATTTTTTTTAAAAATCGGCTTGCAAAATTCAAAAAATACATGTATATTATGGAACAACGAAAGGCAAGGATGCCTGACAGTTGAAAAACACAAGTAGTCCTGTGGTGTAATGGTAGCACAAGTGATTCTGGTTCACTTTGTTGAGGTTCAAATCCTTACAGGACTACCATTTTTTTTTGCCGTAATTCCGTGAAAACGAATCATTCCGTAATTTATTGAGTTTTCCTGCGTGAAATAAATTTCCCTTTGGAACAATGCCGGTGATGACTACGGTAACGATGAGTGGACTTTGAAATAAAAAAAGTCTTTCTGCAGGCACCCTCAATCGTGAGGTTCCGCTCACACTCAGAAAGACACGCTGTTAATTTACCACCACTTTTTTGAAAAGTCAAGCGTTTTTTTGTCTGCCCTGCTTGCCCGCAGTAGCCTTGGCGAAGGCGGGGCAGACCCGTCAGACAAGTCTGACTCGTCCGACTTTACCGCGAAAGTCCCCAAAACTATGAGCGACACGATTTTTGACGGTCTGGCTTTAAGTATACCGCGAAAACTCAGAGAACCCTGCCGGATAACAGTACTCTGGTATTTTCTGACACCACAGAAAACGCCGCTGTTATTGCCGCACTGGAGCGGAACTGATGGCGCTTGAAGGATCTGAAACGTCTCCTTGGGGAAGATTTTTGAGCAATAATGTTTTTTCAGCGCAAATCTGAGAAGTTCAGAGGTTTGAAACTTTTGCGGCTTTTTTCCCGTTTGGCAGGATCAATGGTCAGGTATTTGAGACGGGTGAATTCAAAATCATGGGGAAGAAAATTTTCCAGCCACGGATTCAAAAGCTGGTAGGAAACAGGATATCCCTCAAAGATCCATGGCGCTTCAGCAGCAATCAGGGCTGCCGCCTCTTTGCAGAGAATCTGCCGCTCAAGTGAATCAGGGAGTGTGACGATCCTTTCGTAAAGGCGGTCAAACTCCGCCGATGAAAAACCGGTCCGGTTGCAGCTGCCTGAGTTGCCGGAGTAAAAGAGTTGAAGAAAGTTTTCAGCGTCCGGGTAGTCCCCTGTCCATGAAAGACGGAACAACTGCATCCGGTTGCGGCGCAGACGGTCAAAAAAGCGGGGTTTGAAGTTGAATATACATTCAAGATCAATGCCCAGTTCTTTGAACTCTTTTTGGGTCAGTTCGGCGATTTGGCGGTGAGAAGTCGTGTCACCTGATTGGTCAAAGGTGAGCTTGAGCGGTTTTCCGGTCCGGGGATCCATACCGTCAGGGAATCCCGCTTCAGCAAGAAGTTGGCGCGCTTTGGCAAGGTCATCTGCACTCCATGGGTTGCGGAACTCAGCGTCGTGCCCCGCCACGCCGGGGGGAATGGGCGTGTGGGCGCGCAGAAGCTGACCGTTTGCGTGGATGATCCGGCGCTGAACATTGTAGGCAAGACTCAAAGCCTGACGGAGTTTCCGGTTTTTTCCCAGCAGAGGATCGTTGCAGTTGAATCCGATGTAGCGGACTTCAAATGAGGGAGAACGCAGAAGCCGGATCCCCCGCTTTTGAAGTGCCTGAGGGAGTTCCCCCCCCGCAACAAGATCAGCATCATCCTTGCCGATGGCATTATAGTCGATGTTTCCCTGAAGAAAAAGAAGCCACGCAGTCACCGGCTGTTTGACTGTGTAGAGAATGATCTCATCCGCAAGGGGCAGAGGACGTCTGCGGTCAGAGGCAGTGGCGGCTTCAGCAAAAAACTCCCGGCGGTAATTGGGGTTGCGGGTCAGGTGGAGTTTGTAGTCCCGCTGATGTTTTTTCAGTATGAATGGTCCGGAGCTGACGGGAAAATCTCCGGATTTACTGCGGTAGTGCTCTTCGGCCTGCCGGGAGACAACGGCAGTACTGGGCATGGCAAGAAGATAGAGGAATCGGGGCTGAGGCGAAGTAAAGCGGAGCGTGAACTCCAGATCATTGTGCCTGATCATGCCGGAGATGGGTAAATCATAAGGCGAAAAGTCAAAAGGTGCTGCCTTTGCTGCGGCGTTCCTGAATTGATCCATTCCGGCAATCTTTCCCCGCAATATCCAGTAAAGAGGACTGTTTTTCCGGGGATCGCAGAGGCGTTTCAGAGAAAAGAAAACATCGTCCGCAGTAATCCGTGTACCCCGCGGAAGTGTTTTGAAAACAGCATGATCCGCAAAGTTCAGATCAGCGCGCAGTTTAAAGCGGCAGGAGCGGAAATCTTTGGAAAAACGGGGCATTTCCGCCAGCATGGAACACTTGAGCGTGTAAGGACGCCGGGTGTAGTCATATTGCACCAGTGTATCAAAGAGAGCGCCGATGATATTGAATGATCCCAAATCATCCGCAAGCACAGGGTCAAAGCTCTTGACTTTGCCCCCCTGGGCAGAATAAATGATCCGCGGCGTTTCTCCGCAAAGGAGCAACGCCGCAAAGAGTGTTGCCAGAATGGAACAAAAATGCATCAGAGCACTTTCTTGAAGCGTTCAAAGTGACGCATGTAGCCCGCGTGGACTGTGGGATCAGGATTGTAGCGGACCACATCAAAGGAGTCGCGCACCACCTGACGGGCTTCAGCAGCTCCGGCGATCTCGCCTGCGGCGATAGCCTGTCCCAGTACGTTGCCGATGGCGGTGGCTTCAACGGGGCCCGCCACCACAGGAATGTTCAGGGCGTCAGCAGTCAGCTGCATCAGGAGTCTGTCTTTGGTGCCGCCGCCCACGATGTTCAAACAGGCATAGGAGTCTTTGCGGACTTCGGCAAGAGTTTCCAATTTACACTTGAAGTAAAGGGCAAGTGAATCATAAATGGCGCGGATGATCTCGCTGTCGCAGTCAGGGCGTCCCTGTCCGGTGCGCTCGCAGAAGTCCGCGATGCGTTTGGGCATGTCGCCGGGAGTTGCGAAACCGGGATCGTTGGGGTTGATGAAAAATGAGCAGAACTCAGCATCCAGAGCCATATTTTCCAGATCGGCAAAGGAAAGATCCTTGCCGGATTCGTTCCAGACCCGGCGGGTTTCCTGAAAGAGCCAGCTGCCCATGATGTTGGTCAGGAACCGGGTGGTGCCGCCCACGCCCCCTTCATTGGTGAAACCATTCTTTTCAGCTTCGGCAGTCAGCTCAGGTTTGGCAAGTTCGGCGCCGAGAAGCGCCCATGTTCCGGCGCTGATATATGCCCAGGAGCCTTCCTGAGGCGCAGGAACTGCCAGCACGGCGCTTGCAGTATCGTGGGAACCCGCTTTATAGATGGGGAGCGCAGGGGCGTTCAGCTCTTTCTGAAGAGCTTCGCTGAGTGTGCCGCCGCAGCTGCAGCTGGGGACGACGGGGGGGAAGATGGTCCGGGGCAGCCCCAGCTTGTCAATGATCTCCCAGCACCAGGAGCCTGTGGCATGATCCAGAAGATTGGTTGTGGAAACGTGGGAGTACTCCGCAGAGAAATCTCCGCCCAGCCCCAGCGCCAGAGCGTCAGGAATATCAAGGAAACAGCTGTTTTCAAAGTCTTCAGGATGCTCAAGGCTGTGGGCGTAGAGCTGATAGATGGTGTTCAGAGTCATGCACTGGATCCCGGTGAGCTTGTAAAGCTCTCCCTGAGGTATGATCTTCCAGAGCTTTTCGGCCGCTGCCACGGTGCGGGGATCACGGTAGTTGTAGGGGAGCCGCACCAGTTCCGGGGGATTCCCCCGGAAGAATGCATAGTCTACGCCCCAGGTGTCAATGGCGATACCGTCAATGGCAGAAGTTTCAGCGAGAGCTTTTTTGAGTCCGGTTTTAAGTTCATTGACCAAAGCGGGGTAGTCCCAATAGAAAGAACCCTCCTTTTCCAGGGGACCGTTGGGAAAACGGTGTATTTCTTTGAGAGAAAGTTTGCCGTCTTTCAGTGTGCCGAGTATGCCGCGTCCGCTTGAAGCGCCAAGATCAAATGCCAGATAAGTACCCATTTTTTATATCCTGTTTCAAAAAATTATTGTTTTTGTTATGGTATTTCTATTACTTTAGCACAAAAAGATATTTTTTCCAGTCCACAATGCGAAAAAAGAGGCTTTTTATCTTGACTAAACGCCAAAGTCGGTGTATTTTATCCCTGAGACATTGTAATTCAAGAAAGGATTTTTATTATGGAAAAACTTATGCTCGGAATCCCGAAAGGGAGTCTTGAACAATCCACCGTTGATCTTTTTGCCAAAGCCGGCTATAAGATCCAGATCAGTTCCCGTTCCTATTACCCTTCCATTGATGATCCGGAAATCGAGTGTCTGCTCATCCGCGCTCAGGAAATGTCCCGGTATGTGGAAGAAGGCATCATCGACTGCGGACTTACCGGTTATGACTGGATCAGAGAGAACAACTCTGATGTCCACGAGGCGGCTGAGCTTGTTTACGGAAAAGTCGGAACCAATCCTCTGCGTTGGGTCCTTGCTGTGCCCAATGACTCCCCCATTCAGTCTGTGAAGGATCTTGAGGGAAAACGCATTTCCACTGAAGCTGTGGGCATGACCCAGCGTTACCTGGCAGAAAACGGTGTCAATGCCAAGGTTGAGTTTTCCTGGGGCGCAACCGAGGTGAAACCTCCCCGTCTGGCAGATGCCATCGTTGAGATCACTGAAACCGGATCCTCTCTGCGTGCCAATAATCTGCGGATCGTTGACACTCTCTGCATTTCAACCACCCGTTTTATCGCCAATCACAACGCCATGAAATCCGACTTCAAGCGCCGCAAGATCGAAAACCTTGCCATGCTGCTTCAGGGCGTGATGCTTGCAAAAGGCAAGTGCGGTCTTATGCTCAATGCCAAAAAGGCTGAGCTTGACGCAGTTCTCAAGCTGCTGCCCGCTTTGGAAAAGCCTACCGTTTCCCCCCTCTCTGATGCGGAATGGGTGGCTGTCAACACCATCGTTCCCGAGCATGTTGCCCGTGAACTTATTCCCGATCTCAAACGTGCCGGAGCCAGAGGTATTGTGGAGTTCCCCCTCAACAAGATCATTGAGTAAATCTCTGAATTTAATTTAAGGATAGTAAAAAATGCTGAAACTTGACTTTGAAAAGTGCGGCGGTTTGATCCCCGCTATCGCCCAGGATTGGAAGACCAACGAAGTTCTTATGCTCGCCTACATCAACGAGGAGTCCTGGAACGAAACCCTGAAAACCGGACACGGTGTGTATTTCTCCCGTTCCCGCCAGAAGCTGTGGCACAAGGGGGAAAGCTCCGGCAATGTGCAGATCGTCCATGAAATTCTGGTTGACTGCGATGAAGATACTGTGATCTTCAAGGTCGAACAGATCGGCGGCGCCGCCTGCCACACCGGACATGCCAGCTGTTTCTTCCGTAAGCTCAATGCGGACGGATCTCTTACTGAACTTGGTGAACAGCTTTTTGATCCTGAAAAGGTCTACGGAAAAGGTCACAAATAAGAGATCTTTTGAGGAAAAAGCTCCTTCTGCGTCCCTTTTTTGTGAAAGGCGGCGGAAGGAGCTTTTTTTATGGTTTTTGCAAAGTGTTGAGATATATGCCGGATTAATACCTTTGTAAGATTAAGTGATAGGTTAAATAAAAATATTAATTTGTTTTTACTTGTCTCTTGAAAATTGGTTAATCGCAGGCTATATTAATATCATCGTCAAACGTGAAAAAAAAGGAGATGCGATGATGAATATCAATGGATGGCCTGTTATTGAAAAACTTTTATTGAGGCGCAGAAAGAATCAGAGTGATCTTGCCAGGCTGCTGGGAGTTTCGCCTGCGGCGATCACTCAAATCAAACAGGGTGATTTTCAACTCGGAGTTTCCGCTCTGGATAAAATTATGCATTATTTGGGTGCAACGCCTGAAGAACAGGATGATATTTACACGCGGGTGATTCAGAACCGCTATTTTGACAAATTGGATTCCGGGATCATCTGCCGGATCATTATTATCCGGCGCGATGAGCGGTGAGAGCAATGACGCCCTTGCGGGGCTTGCTGAAGTGCACCTTGAAAGTTGCGTTCAACTTTTGGGGTGCACTTCATTTGCGACAGCTTCTTTTTTTGTTTGTGTGGCAGCAAGTGTTTGGATTACTTTGAGTTGATGTTCTTCAATATGCTCTTCAAATCAGTATTTTCGGCTTTGAGCTCTTTGATCTCTGAACGCATTTTCTGCAGTTCTGAAAGAATTTTTTCTTCGATGCTGCCGGGCTCTTCTTCTTTAAGACCCTGTTCTTTTTTTGCTGCCTGGATGTCGGAAATGGCTGTGACCAGAATTCCGATAAACAAGTTCATGACAGTGTAAGTTACAAAAATGATAAAGGGAATAAAGAGCAGCCATGCCATGGGGAACTCTTTCATGACCGGCCGTACGATGCCCATGGACCAACTTTCCAGGGTCATGATCTGGAAAAGTGAATACATTGACCGGAAGATGGAGCCGAACCACTCCGGAAATTTGGTTCCGAAAAGAGTGGTTGCAATGACACTGCAGATATAGAACCAGATCGTCAGAAGCAGGCAGATCCAGCCTATGCTGGGGATGGATACAAAAAGTGATTCGGTGATGATGCGGAGACGTTGGAATTTATTCAACAGCCGCAGCGTACGGAAAATGCGGAAAGCCCGCATTATTGAGAAGGGGCCGTTTCCGGGGATGAAAGAAACCGCTACGACAATAAAGTCGAAAATGTTCCATCCTTTTGTGAAAAAGCGCTGTTTGTCAGAAAGGAGTTTGAAGATGACTTCAACTGCAAAAATCCAGATGAAGGCGTGGTCGATTCGATTGCTGATGGAGCCCATGCAATTGTTCCACCATGGAAAAGTTTCAAGTCCGAGTTGTATGGAGTTCAGGATAATGCAGATCGTAATACATGCCTGGACGGTTGGGTGATAGATGATCCTGCCGAAAATGTTGAGTTTTTCTGTTGGGGAGATTTTTTCAGAAACAATCTCCCGGGGCTGTTTGTCGTTGGTGTTCATTTGGTTCTCCAAGTAAAAAATGTGTTTGTTGTTTTTTTGTGTGTTGTTAAAACTGCAGTCTCTTTAAAGTGGAAAGAAGGAAGTATTAATACTGCTCTGTATCTTGAAATATATATGCTCCGGTGAAATGGATCGGGAAACATGCACTCTCTGGCTGTGTTTTTGCTTTCAGTTTTTTTGTTGGTTGTGTTTCAGGGGCATTCCAATATTATATTTTTTTAGCGTCTGCTTTAATTAAAAGGATGTTTTTCATGTGAAAATACATCTGAATTTTGTTGTTGTAGCGGATAATATATCGCACCGTTGGGGAATTTTCAAGTAAAAAAGGGTAAAATAAAAATACTTTTTGTGTTTTAAATATAAAAAACAATGCGCTGTTCCCGACAAAGGTCGGTAAAAAAAGGTTGAGGGAGTTGGGGCGGGCCGAAACGTCGGCTTCGGAATAACTCGCAGCTGTAACTAGCTGCGAGAATCGAAAACTGAACTCCTCTTTTCCCCTTGTCACGGCGTAGTTTAACGAAGCCGGAAAACCTTTTTCAGTAACGCTTTTCATTTTTGAGTTCTCAAAAATAAAAAGCGGTCTGTAAAAGTTTTTTTGTAAAAAAATTATTTTACCTACCCGTGAAGGAAACAGGGCCAAAAACAAAAGACAATAGTTAAATCTGCTGTTTTGATTTCGGGAATGGTCTGTCAGATCATTATTGTCCGGCGCGATGGCTGATAAAGGCGCGGTGTGAGTGAAGGAGTGCTTTTTTGTATTTCTGTTTGATGATAAAACGGCGGTCTTCTTGTTGTTTTTTTTGTTTTGTTTAGTTGAAATTAAGCAAATGATTAAATAAAAATATTAATTAATGTTATTTTGCTCTTGAAAAATAGTTAATTAAAAGCTATATTAATATTAGCGCCAACATTAAGATAAAAATAAGGAGTTGTAAAATGGATGTTAATGGATGGTCCGGCATTGAAGCACTTTTGTTCAGACGCAGGAAAAATCAAAGTGACCTTGCAAGGTTGCTGGGAGTTTCTCCGGCGGCGATCACTCAGATCAAACAGGGAGATTTTCATCTTGGTATCTCTGCTCTGGAAAAAATCATGCGCTATCTCGGCGCAACGCCCGAAGAACAGAATGATATCTTTACTCAAGTGATCCAGAACCGTTTTTTTGCCAAGTCAAAGTCCGGAATCATCTGCCGGATCACCATTATAAGACGCAATGGACAGTAAAATCAGCCTGTGAAAAAGGGAACTGCGGTAAAAAACAGTTCCCTTTTTTTAGTATGCGCGGCATGCGCATTGACTCGTCGGTGAAAGTCCGATACAGACCTTGTCAGTAGGAACTGTTAGCGAAAGCCAAGGGTGTCCATCGTGAGGTGGAATCTGAAAGAAGGCAATAGCAAAATCCCGGTC
>JAFWBQ010000067.1 GCA_017507125.1 Lentisphaeria bacterium | reverse complement strand
GGAAAGGCCAGCAACCATCTCACCAAGGCAACTGTCTATCTGACAGCGATCTTCTTCATCATCGCTCTTGCCCTTGCTGCTCTCATCGGTCACGGTGTGCGTATCAGCGGTGCAAGCGACAGCAATGTTGACGCTTTGCTGAGTGAAGCTGCCAAGAAGGCTGAAGCTCCCGCCAAGAAGGCTGAAGCTCCCGTCAGGAAGGCGGCTGCTCCCGCCAGGAAAGCGGCTGCTCCCGCCAGGAAAGCGGCTGCTCCCGCCAAGAAGGCTGAAGCTCCCGCCAAGAAAGCGGCTGCTCCCGCCAAGAAAGCGGCTGCTCCCGCCAAGAAAGCGGCTGCTCCCGCCAAGAAGGCGGCTGCTCCCGCCAAGAAGGCGGCTGCCCCCGCCAAGAAAGCGGCTGCTCCCGCCAAGAAAGCGGCTGCTCCCGCCAAGAAGGCTGAAGCAAAGTAACAATTCGTAATTTAAGGAGTAACATTTTATGGGGAAGAACTTGAAAAGTATTTTACTGTTTCTTGTTTTGTCTCTTTGCATTGGTTTTGAATGTAGAGAGATGAGGCGTCCCCTCTTTACTCCTGTTAAAGTGGAGTTCAGGCTTCTTCAGGCTCCACGGATCAAGGCGGGGTCGGTTTCCTCTGTCAATCGCGGCAATCTGCATCTTCTCAATCGCCGCTGGGGCGTGGTGGAAATCTCTTATAAACCCCGCTTTGACTTTGAGTCAAAGAGCGGGAGCAGAAAGAAAAACAGTACTCCCGGTCTTTGGCTTGATGATGTGGTTTGTGGTGTCCGTGTGGTTGCTTGCGACCGCAACAACCGCAAGGCTCCGGTCATTGCTCTTTTTTCGACCAGAGTTGATTTCTGGACCATTGCCCTTGATTGGGAGGAACATAAATACTTTGTTTACATTCCTCCCATGCTGATTGAACGTGTGATGCCGCCCCGCAGAACAGAATCTAAAAATATCAAGATCGCCACTGACGCAGATTTTGTCGTCGGTGTTACTTTTTTTCATAAAAAGTGGGGCGTTCTGGGGGAGGGGATCTACGGTCTCAAGGGCCGCTCAGCAGATGCAGACTTCAGAAAACTGATGCAGCTTGTACCCTCTGAGAATGTATTCCATGGTTCTCTTGTTTCCCGCGCGAATTCTCCGTGGGGCCTGAATGACCAGCATCAGTTTGATTTGGAAAAACCTGCCCGCATCCCGGAACCCCTGGATGAAGCGGCGATCGATAAAGCGGCAGAAGCTGCCGCACAAGAGACGGCGGCAGCAGAAAGTAAACGGAAAAAATCCAGTTCCGCTGCCGGTAGAAGACATAGAAAAAAGTAAACGATAAACATAACGACCCGGGACTTGCCCATGCAGAAGGATAACAGGATTCTGTCAATTGACATTGGCAGCGACAATCTCAAGATAGCGGAGTTTGTGTATGCAACCGGCTCCCTGAGAATGACTAAATTCGACTCCCGCAGGCTTGATATCAATCCTGAAGACGGAGACGAAGCTGAAGTGATCGCCTTTATCAGGACCTATAACGCCATGATTGCTGAAAATGATTTTTCAGCAAAAGAGGTCCGCATCACCTTGCCTTCAAAAGTATCTTTTCAGCGTTTGAGCAAGCTGCCTCCCATCCCCGGCAGCCGCGCCGCCATCGACAAAATTGTTGAATATGAAGCCCGCCAGACGGTTCCCTACGCTATCAATGACGTGGAGTGGAGCTATCAGCTTATCCGTCATCAGTGGGAAGAAAAACGCATGGAAACCCAGGAAGATGGTACACTGACCGAGACCATTGAGCCCCGGGAAGAATATGAAGCCATGTTTGTGGCTGTCAAGACTGATATCATCACCGCTTATACCGATGTGATCGAAGACTCCGGTAAAAAGGTGATTTCAGTTGAAATTGCTCCCATTGCCCTCTTCAATGCCGCTTTGGCTGCTCAGGTCAATGATGGAGAACCCACATTGATGATCAACATCGGCTGCCGTAGTTCCAGTTTGATGATTGCAGACGGCAACCGTGCCTTTATCCGTGACATCCCCATCGCCGGTGACACTATTACCAATCAGATCGCCAAGGAGTTCAACATCCCTTTTGCCGAGGCTGAACAGATGAAGATCCGTTATGGTTTTGTTGCACTGGGCGGTGCTTATGAGGAGCCTGACTCCGAACTTGCAGCGACCATCTCCAAAATCGCCCGTAACGTTATGACCCGTCTGCACGGTGAGATCAGCCGCTCAGTCAACGTGTGGCGCGCCCAGCACGGCGGTTCCCCCCTGAAGCAGGTGCTTCTTGCAGGAGGAAGTTCAACTATGCTCTACATGAGTGAGTTCTTCCAGGAAAAACTGCGTCTCCCTGTGAGTTACCTCAATACTTTCTCTCTTGTCACTCTTGATGAAAGCATTGATAAGGAAAAACTTCAGAATATGGCTCCCATGTGCCAGGAGCTTATCGGTACAGCGCTTCACAGCGTCGGATCCTGCCCCATCAACATTGCCCTGCTGCCCAGGCAGATCCGGAAGCAGTATGAACTCAATGTGAGAAAACCCTATTTTTATGCTTCTGCCGGCGTTCTGCTGGTTTGTCTGCTCCTTTTCGGATTCGGTGTTGACCAGTTGCTCCGCCGTGAGCAGAACCGTGTGGAAAAAGCACGCGCCGAGGTTGAAAATATTTCAAAGATCGCCAAAGAAATCGACGACCTTTATGCAAAATGCAATGCCGCTCAGAGCCGGATGAATGATTTCAAGAATGTTTTCAATGCCCGTTCGGCTACTTCATCTCAGAGCTATTTCAGAGTGATTGCTGAACTTCAGAGGATCATCCCCGATCAAATGTGGCTGGTTTCCATGGAACCCAGCGACGTGATGCCTCCTCAACCCAAGAGTGTGGCAGCAGCCGGGCCTGAAGACGGTTCCGGTGATACAGGCAGCGGATCTGAGCAGAATAATGCCGCAGCAAATGCCGTCAGGGATCAGCGTGAAATCAAATATATCATTCTCAAAGGGTATACCATTTCAGTCCGGAACACCCTCAATCCTGTGAAAAACACATCTGTTCGTGAAAACTATCTGCGCCATTTCCGCGATGCTCTCAAGAACAACCCTGTGTTCAAGGAGGAGAGCTTCCTTTATGCCAACAAAGAGTCCGGAAACCTTACCGGTTTTGATATCGTACTTGAATTGAAAGAAACTCTCAGGAAGTAATAAAAGTGAATCGCTTTACCCGTAACAATCTTTTATTGATCGTGATCATTGCCTGCTCCTGTGTTGCGGCAATCATTCTCCTTGTATTTTCCGTTATCCGCTACATCGGAATGACCAATTGCATGGCTGAGATCGAAAAAATCAAAAAACAGGTGGAAGAACTTTCCCGCAAGAATCCTTCACCCCATGTTGTCAACCGCAAGCCTATTGAGGCAAATACGCTTCTTTACACTCAGGTGGCTGACAAACTTGCTTTCTATTTTACTTCTCCCATGAAGAATCTGGCAGAAGAGTTTATCAAAGGACTTGTGCCTGTCAATCCCGAAAAGGATGATTCCGGCAAAGCGCTGCCCCTGACGGTTGAGAAGTTCCGCAAGGACTATGAAGAGATGTGGAACAAAGGTCAGAGCTACGTTGACAAACAGTATAACTACAACAACTTCAAGGAGCAGGCCTTCAAAAACTGGACGAGTCAGGTCAGGAAGTATCTGCCCCTTGCACAGCAGTTGACCACTGAACCTCTTACCGTGGATTCACTTCCTGAAGTCCTTTTCTCTTACGTGGGTATCCCCCGCGTCATGGGCGAACAGCCTGATAATATGGTCAAATACATGAAAAATTATCAGACTGCCCTTGTGAGAGTTATGACTTCGATCAAATTCAATATCGTCAACTCAAGGATCGACTGGTTCGGTTTTGACCCCGATCCCACTGCTGCGGGCATCGCAGCGAAATTCAACTCCCCCAGAGATCACTATCCGCAGATCGCCAGAGTCTGGGATATTTACGGTGATGTTATCAAGCGTATGGCTGATTGCAGGAAGATGATCACTTATAAAGACAAGTCCGGTAAGAAAGTCGATGTTGCCCACACGAAAGAGGTCATTGACAGACTTGAACTTGAGAAGATCCCTTTTACAACCTACGACGACAGAATTGAATCTTTTTACGGTCTGGAACTGCGCGCCGCAATGGGCAGCTCCTCACAAAATAATCCTGACGCACTCAGAAATGCTTTGAGCGGTAATGAAGAAGGTCCCTTCAGGATTTACCGTATGCGAATTTCAGTAGGCGGTTCCATGGCAGGGATCCGTACCTTTATCAAGGCCCTTGATGCGGCTTACCGTGAAAAACATGTATATGTGGTCAAGTCCATTGCACTCTACGCGGAGCGGGATGGCGCATTTGAAATATTCCGTTCCCGTGAAGAGCAGATGAATCCCGATGCCGCCAAAAAGAATCAGTCAGCTCAGTCTGGTTTTCAGGGCAGAGGCCGCGGTCGCGGAAGGGGCAGAGTCGCAGAATCCGACAGTTCTGCTCAGAGTAAAATTGATCCTGCCCAGCTCGAAGAAATGAAACGGCGTAATGAGGAAGCTCTCAAGAAATTGAAATTCTTTGAGCGTCCCGGTTACGGAGATATCCTTATCGGCGATGACAAAACCTCTAAGGCTGTTATCGATTTTGATTGTTATGAATTGAAGTAAGCAAGCTCAAGGAGTCATATTTTGGATTTTATCAAACGCCATTACGAGAAACTGCTCCTGCTTTTTATGCTGGTGCTGTTTATCGGAATTATGTTTTATGTTGTTGGAGTTGCCGACCAGGCAAAACGCATCAAGGACTCTGATCTGACTTTCCGTGAGACAGATCTGCAGCGTCACAAGGTCGAGCAGAAATCCCCTGCTGCATCCGAATTCAATACATCTCTTATTATTGAAGGCGGCAAAAGCAATTGGCAGGCTTCCGTTCAGCGTCATATATTCGATCCCAAACAGGCTTCTGTTGAAGGAACATTCAGTGACCTTGTTGCTGCCTTCAGTATCGCCAGTTGTCCCCACTGCAAGAATCTGATCCCCAGATTCTATTTCAGAAATAATGTGAAATGTCCTGTGTGTGCTGTGCTTCTGGCAGATGTTCCCCCCCGTCCCAAGGGCCGTCAGTTCATCATTTCAGAGAATGACCTTGATGGTGACGGTATGCCCAACTCTTATGAGACTTCAAAGGGGTTCAATCCCAACAATGCCGACGACCAGCTTGCAGATGCCGACGGCGATGGTTTTTCCAACTTCTTTGAATATGAAAGCGGTACTGAGCCCAAGGATCCCCGCAGCCGCATGCCCCTCTGGTACCGTTTGCGGTATATTTCCATGGAGTCTGTTGTACTGCCCATCCGGCTCGGCAGTATTGAAATCAGAAATGAACTTAAAGATAAAAGCAAGTGGACGATCCAGATCAGTACTTTCAAGTTGAGCCGGCGTGGTACTGTGATCCCCAATTCAGAATCTGAGGATCCCTTTTCCATTGGTGACGAGATCAAAATTGAAGATAAACTTTACAAGATCGCAGACGCTACTTATGATCCCAACGTTGACAAGGGCAATCCAACTGTTACCTTGCGGCAGATCCTCAAAAGCGACAGTACTGCCAAACCTGATGTGCTTGTTCTGCGCTACAAACAGGATGTCCGTTCCAATGATAAGCGTCTGATCCTTGAAGATGTGGGCAAGCCCATTACAGATGCCAGCGGCAGAAGTGCCAATAACGGCAGAGATAAATATGTTATCAAGATCGGCGGTGTGCTGAGGATCGGGAAGAAATCAGTTGGTTTTGAAAGCTATAAGCTGGTTTCCGTGGATGAAAGAGCCCAAAACGCCTCCTTTGTCCGTGCCAATGAGACTGATGGAGATCCCTCCAAGGATATCAACGGTAAAAAGATCCTTGTCACCCGCGACAGTGAGATCCCTGAAGACGTTCAGGTCGCCAAAGTCAGCACCAAGGGAGTCGGTGCTCCCCCACGCGGAAAGTAAGTTTTTGAATTTGAAATTGACTGAATTAACATAAAGGAACAGACGATGAGAAGAATTGCTCAAGTGCGAACTTGCAGACGGCTGGCAGCAGCAGCTGTTTTGCTGTGGAGTTTTTCCGCCGCCGCTGACAGTGATGGTATTTCTGCCCCCTCAGTTCAGGGCAGAAGCCGTGTGGGTGGGATCCGTCCGGTGTCTTCCGATTTGAACACCGATATCAGTGCCACGTACAGAAAGGACATCCAGAAACGTTACGCTGCTCAGGATGTGAAGATGGCTGAAGCTGTCAAGCTGGTCGAACAGAAAAAATTTGAAAAGGGTGTGCAGCTTGCCGAGTCCGTCAGAGATGAACTGAAACTTGAAACTGAGTTTGTTAAAAGCGATGTGGTGAGAGCCCGTTTTGCTGAAGCAGAGGCTCTTGTCGCGCGTCTCCGCCTTGCCTGGGGCCGTGACAGACTCCGTGCCGCTAATGAGGCGTTCCTTAACAACCGTCTTCCTGATGCCATTATCAACGCTTCAGATGCTGCAAAGATCTCTCCTGCTCTCCTTGCTGAGGCGGATGCCATGCGCAGACGCTGCCATGACCTGGAACGCAGCGAAAAGTTTCAGAATCAGACCTCTCTTGCCGTTGCGAACCCCAATTTGAAAAATCTGCGTTCACAGACCCGTGCTCTTATTACTGAAGCTAAAGTCTTCTTTGAGAATAAGCGTTATATCCAGGCCCTTGAGAAGATCGAACAGGTTTATTTACGTGATCCCTTCAATCTTGAAGCTGTCGCATTGGCAGGTCAGATTTACCGGGTCTTCTTTACCGCCGGCTATTACCGCCACCGTTCTGACTTTGAACTTCAGGCCGCATATACCACCTGGCAGTGGATCGAGCCTGTCTTTGAAGCTCCTGAAGCACCTAAATCCATTCACGTGGAAATCAAAGGTGACAGCCGCAAGGGTATGGTTGATAAACTTAACTCCGCTATTCTTTCCGGCTTCAAGTATACCGACGGCAACGCTAAAGATGCGGTGAAATTTCTCCGTGATTACATCAAAAAGGAAGGTCACAATATTGATATTCAGGATACCACCAGTCCCGAAGAGGCCGCATCTCTTGGCCGTGTGAACCTTGACCTCAAGTATGTTTCTGTTGCAGACGTGCTCCGTTATATCAGTCTCATGTCCGGTCTGAAATACAGGATCGAGTCCAACGGTGTCCGTATCGGTACTTCTGTTGAAACCATGTATGACAGAACTTATGAGATCCAGCCCCATGTCGTCAACATGGTGTATGCCAGCACCTCAAGCGGTGAAAGTGCCGGCGGTGGTGACGGTGATCTTTCTACTAATACAAGTATTTTCAGCAAGAAGGGCAAAAGTTCTGATCGTTCCGCAAAAGGTGAAAAACGTCTTGAGCGTGATAAAGAGGTTGAAGAAGAACTCAAGCTGACAGAGATCGCGGATATCAAAGTGACCTCCGCCATGTTCAAAGAGTATCTGCAGAAGCACGGTATCCGCTTCGGCGAGGAAAGCTCCGTTGCCTACATGGACAATAACCATACCCTTGTTGTCAAAAATACCGTTGAGAACCTGGATGCCATTTCTCAGCTGATCCGGGAACAGAATTCTCTTCAGGCTCCTCTCATTCTCGTTGAGATCAAATGTATTGAAATCAGTGACAACGACATGGAGGAACTTGGATTTGACTGGTCCCTGGGCGAGACGAACCTCAACTCCAATATGACGAATGAAGGTGTTATCGTCGACTCAAATAAAGGCGGCTGGATGCTTGGCCCCGGCAACAGTACACGTAAGACAGAACAGGGCGAGCGCGGTTCCATGAACCCCATCCGTACAGGATTTATGGATGGTTCTTCAAGTACTGCACTTATCAACAATCTCAATATTTTCCCCATGCTTTTCGGCAGCAAGACTCCTTTCGGTTCCGATGTTCCTCTGAATATCTCTCTGACTGTCAATGCCCTCAGCCAGAATACCCGTACCGAAGTTGTTTCCGCTCCCAAGGTCGTGGCGCTCAGCGGTATCACCGCCTCTGCCAAGATGACCAAGAGCTATTACTTCCCTGATGATTGGAGCGATTTGGAAGTTGATACTGATACCGGTGATAATGACACCACCTATACCATTCAGCGTCCCACGCCTGAATTCGGTGATAATCAGGAAATCGGTATTGATATGAAAGTTACACCCTCCATGACCGAAACCGGTACCATCAATTTGAAACTTGACTTTGAAGTCACCGGAACCAACGGCAACGATGAATTCACCTTTGTCCTTAATGGTAATGTGAACGGACGACCTGTGAGCCACAGCTTCACGATCTGGAAACCTGTTATCACTGAACGCAAGATCGTTACCGATATTGATGTCTACGAAGGTCAGACCGTGGTGGTCGGCGGTTCAACAGACAACCGTACCGTCACCCGTAATGATAAGATCCCCTTCCTGGGAGAACTTCCCTTCATCGGGAGACTTTTCCAGGCTCAGTCCGAGAAGGCTGAACGCAGAAACATGCTTGTTTTCGTTACCGCCAGACGGTTGGGAGCAGATGGTGCTGCCATCCACAGCCGGAATCAGGGTATCCCTGACTTCAGTCGTTAACAGTAATCCCCGGAGATTTTAATTATGAATACCAGAAAAATGATGCTTGCAGCAGTAACAGCTTTCAGTGCCGGAGTGCTTTTCGGTGCTGGTGAGTTGTCTGCTGATGCCCGCGAAATGGTCCGGAAAACAGATCTTTCGCGTCAGGAAGTCGTCTATCGCGGCGATTATCTTGTTCGTGAAGGTCATGCTCTCTTTGAGGAAAAAAACTATTTCGGAGCCAGAGACAAATATTTGGAGGCGATCAAACTTTTCCGTCGTTATCCCTCTAAATTCTTCCAGGAAAAGATCGAGTTCTGTCAGAAAGAGATCGCGGCATGTTACTATGCCAAGGCTAATGAGGCCGCCGAAAAATCTGATAAAATGGCTCTTACCAGTGACTTTGATGAAGCTATCAAGATCTGTAAGGAGGCGATCCGTTATTGCCCCGAGCAGGCAGATGAACTTCAGAAACGCATAGCCCTTTATGAAAAACGCCGCGATACCATCACCCGGCGCAGCGCTTATTCTGCGGGGCGTCTCATCCCTGACAAGAGTGCTCAGGATTATCAGATCCAGGTTCTTCTTGAACAGGCCCGCCGTCTTGCCGCAGTCAAAGACTACTCTGCTGCCCTTGTCAAGTACAACGAGATCCTTCTTATTGATCCCTACAACTCTGATGCCACTCAGGGCAGACGCGGCATTTCACGCCGTATGGCAAAGATGGGAAATCAGCGTTATGTCAATACCCACCGGCGCGTTATGGCTGAAGTCGAGTGGAAATATGCTCTGCCTATCGTTCATGAAGCGACCGGCAATGCTGCCAATGTTGTTTCCGGAGGCGCTGCCGTCAAACCTGAGGTTCTGCGTGCGTCACTTATCAAACCCAAACTTGACAGTATCCGCATCGCCAAACTGCAGATCACAAACCGCCCGATTTCCGTCGCTGTCGGTCATCTGCAGAATCTGAGCCGCAATAACGACCCTGAACCCGACCCCAAGAAGAAGGGAGTCAACATCGTTTATATCGGTGATGTCCGTAACGCTGAAGAGTCTGCTGAGGATCGTAAGAAACGCGAGGAACTCCGGGCAAAACGTCTTGAGGAACAGCGTAAAAGACAGGAAGCCCGAAAGAATAACGTTGAGGGTGAAGAAGAGGAAGAAGAGGAGTCCGGCCAGGGCCGCCGCAATGCCGAGGAAAACAGCGATGAACCCCGCGTTACTCTTAATGCCGATTCTGAGCGTACTCTTTATCAGGCTCTTGTCATGCTCTGCCAGTCTGCCAAGCCCAGACTTAACATGCAGATCGACGACTACGCTGTGGTGCTGACTCCCGCTGATGTGACCTTGAGCAATATGATGCTCAGATCCTACCCTGTCACTATTACTCCCGACTGGGAAAAGGAAACTGCTGAAGATATTTCCACTAAGATCAAGGATGCTCTTATTGCCAAAGCAGACGGTAAGAGCCTCTTCCCCAAGGGTGCCAACATCTATTATAATCCTGAGACCAAGCGTGTTTCAATCACCAATACCCGTGAAAATCATCGTGAGATCCAAAGATTGCTTGAAGAGGATTTCCGTCCCAAAGACACCACTATGGTGCAGGTCATGGTCAAACTGGTCGACATCAACCAGAACGATTTGGATGAACTCGCTTTCAACTGGCAGCTGGCTGTCAATGCTGCCAAAGATCGGGTTCAGCCCAACGGCAAACTTTCTTCCAGTATGATCATGGATCCCAACAACCCTCTGCTGCGTTATTACAACAACGCCGGTGAACGTGTCGGCGGTGATGTCAACGGAAGTCTTCTGAGTTATGTTTGGCAGAATGAAAAGGGAACCCGCCTCGTTGCAAGTATGTTTGCCATGAATCAGGCAGACAGTTCGGACGTTCTCATGTCACCCAGGATCACTGTTAAAGAAGGCACCGAAGGTATTATCAATATGATCGAGGTGCACCACTTCCCCGACTCTGAGTGGAACGATGTGGATGTGCCTCAGAGCGATAACGCTTTCTTCTATGCTACGGCTCAGCCTGATTTGGAAGAAGAAACTGAACTTGGTGTGGACTTCAAGGTCAAGCCTTTTGTCAACCATAAACTCGGTCTTATTACCGCCCAGATCAACGTCAACTTCAAGACCCTTGCCGGTTGGTCCGAATATGATACCCGCATATTTGATGAAGAAGGCAATGTCGAAGACGGTAACTACTACCGTATGCCTATTCTCAATACCCCCGGTATCAATACTCAGATCACCGCCAGAGACGGTGAGACGATCATCGCTGGCGGCGTGGTTGCAGATGAAACCTCTTCAGTCAACGATAAGATCCCGATTCTGGGCGACATTCCCTTTATCGGCAGACTTTTCCAGTCCAAGGGATCCAAATCCACTAAGCGTAATCTGCTGGTTTTTGTGACCTTCAGACTTGTGAAGCCTGACGGTACACCGGTGGAGCCCCGCTATCAGCGTGATGGTCTCCACTCTCAGGGATATCCCCGCTTCAGCAGCGGACTCTGAGGAACAGTGTTTTCCGGGACACCTTGAAAGGGGTGTCCCGTTTTACTTTTACAAAACTTATTTTTACCTGATAAAAACTATGTCTCTTACTGCAGCGATCCTTATCTTTATTTCAGTTTTCATGCATGTCGCATGGAACATGCTTTCAAAATCAACAAGACCCTCCACCGCCTTTTACATCATCATGAACTTTATCGGGGGGATCATCTGGCTCCCCTTTTTCATTGAAAGCCGGGCAAGTTTCACCGGGTTGCCCTCTATGTTCTACATCCTTCTGGGGGGCAGCTGTTTTTTTGAAGTGATATATATGTACGGCCTTGCTCACGGATACAAACATGCCGATATTTCTCTCATCTATCCTGTGGTGAGGGCGCTGCCGGTGGTGCTGCTGGCAGTTATCACCCTTGTTTTCGGTATCGGGAAACCTTTTGATATGCTGACGCTGGGGGGGATGGTCATGATTGCCGCCGGATGTTTTATCATGCCCTTTGCCTCATTCCGCAATATATCGTTCCGCTCTTTGAACACTTTTGCCATACTTTTCATTGCGCTGGGTGCCATGGGGACGACCGGTTATACCCTTTGTGACAGTCAGGCGCTGAAGTTGGTCAGCACCGGCTCCGGGAGTCTCACCCGTTCCGCTACTCTGGGATATCTTTTTCTGATCCAGATGGGACTGACTCTGGGGGAAGTCCCTCTCATTGTTTTCGACCGTGCAGAAAGAGAGGCCTTCAGAAAACTTATGAGCCGGGAGGTGATCTATCCTGTCATCGCCGGTGTCTGCAGTTCAGGAGCCTATGCCTTGATCCTTTTTGCCATGCAGTATGTTACCAACGTCAGTTTTATTCAGGCGTTCCGTCAGCTCAGTCTGCCTCTGGGATTTGTTGCCGGACTCATCTTTCTTCACGAAAAGAGTTCTGCTGCCAAAATCACCGGTTTGCTGCTGATTCTGTCGGGACTTGTCATCACCACAGGCGTTCTGCACCCGGTATTGGCAGAAATCATTCAAATTTTACGCGGTTTTGCCGGTTGCATGTATTGACTTTAGTGCCGGATGATTGTATTGTATAAGATGTGTCATGTTTTCTGTGCTATTGGAGTGCAGTTGTTGAAAGATCTGTATTAACCGGGGTTTTTTATGTTGCTTGAGATTCAGTGGTTTATTTATGCACTTGTAAGTAACGGCGTTCTTTCGCCGGAAGAGGCTGTTGCTGTTTATGCCGGTTTGGGCGAAGAGGTAACTTTTGAGAATTATGCACAGGCGACTCTTGAACGTCTGGCAGAAGGATGTGATGAAGAGAGCGCCAATCAGCTGTTGGAACAGATCCAGGAAATCGTCGGCTACGCAGTGACTCAGGCGGCGGCAGGGAATGTGCCGCCTCTTGAACTTCCTGAGGTCACTTATGAGGAGCCCGCAGTCCAAGTCGCCGCAGCTCCTTCGCCTGCCCAGGCAGCGCATCCCGCCCCACAGCCTGCTGCGGGAGCTCAAACGGCAGCGCCCCGCCAGAACTTTCCTCCGCCCCGGCGGGGAGGAGCCGTGCCCCCACCCCGGAAAGGCCGAAGCGTTCCCCCGGTCAGAAGTGCCGCACCTGCCGCCGCAGCACCTGCGCCCGCTCCGGCTTCGGCAGCGCCTGTGGCGGATGAGGAGGAGCAGCCCCGCAAAAAAGGCTCCAAGCGTGCGGGGCTTGTTATGGATACCCCCCGGACATTTGCTCCGGTAGAGGTGGATTACGCCGCCATCAACGGTTACGGTGATTTGCCCAGTCTTTCTGATACAGCCTCTCTTGATGATGCCGGACTTGAATACAGAATGATCTATCTTTTAAGCTGTCTGCGTTATCTGGGCTGCAGTGACTTGCATATTTCTGCCGGTTCCCCTCCCTTTGTCCGCCGTCAGCTGATGATCGAGCGTATCGACAGTTATGTACTGACTCCTGAAGATGCTGAAAGACTCAACCTCTGTCTGCTCAGCGTTGAACGCAAGCAGTTTTTCCTGACCGAACTGGACTGCAGCTTTTCTCTTGAAGTGGGAGTCAACCGGTTCCGTGTCTGTCTGATGATGCAGAAAGACGGCATTTCCGGCAGTTACCGTCTGGTTCCCGACCACATCTGCCAGCTTGAAGAACTGGGATTCTTTGCCAGGGATGCCGAAACTATCCGGAAACTGCTTGACTATCACAACGGCCTTGTTCTTGTGACAGGACCTATCGGCGCCGGTAAGACCACCACCCTCGCCGCTATGGTCAACGTGGCAAACGAAAGACGCACCGATCACATTATCACTGTGGAAGAGCCTATAGAGATCCTGCAGCTTTCCAAAAACTGTTCAGTGACCCAGCGTGAGATCGGTAAGCACACCATCTCCTATCACTCTGCCCTCAAGGCTGCCTTGCGTGAGGACCCGGATATTATTGTGGTCGGTGAAATGCACGACCTTGAAACCATTGAAAACGCTATTACCGCAGCTGAAACAGGACACCTTGTTATCGGCACGCTCCATACCGGTGACGCCGCCAACACCCTGAACCGTCTGCTTGACGTGTTCCCGCCTTCACAGCAGGCGCAGATCCGCGCCATGACGGCGGGCAGCTTGCGCGGTATCATCTGCCAGAAACTCATACCCAACGGTATGGGTGGTATCGAACTTGTTTATGAGATCCTTATCAACACCCAGGCTGTGGGCAACCTTATCAGCGAAGGCAAGACCTATCAGTTGAAGTCCACCATGTCCATCGGCTCAAGGCTGGGTATGTTTACCATGGATCAGCTTATTATGGATAAATTCAATGCCGGACTTCTTACCTATGAGGCGGCTCTCGACCGGATGACCGACAGCGAGACCATCGCTCAATTGGAACGTATCCACGCACTGGAAGAAGCAAAGAGACTTAATCCCGGCAAAAACTGACGGAGAAAGGCACATCAATTATGGCTGACGAACCGATTATCAATCATTATCTGCGGCAGATGCTTGAACTGGGCGGCTCCGACTTGCATCTTTCCATCAATTTCCCTGCCAAAGCCCGTATTCACGGCGGAATACAATGTCTTGACGACGAGGTGATCACTCCGGAAAAGATGGAGTATCTCATGAAAGAGATCTGTTTCCCGGAACACCGGTGGACAACCTTCATGGATACCCACGATCTTGACTTTGCCCATGAGATCCCCGGTCTGGCACGATTCCGGTGCAATTATTTCTACAACTTTCACGGCATGGGGTGCATCCTGCGTCAGATCCCCAGCAAGATCCTGACTCTTGAGGATCTTCATCTGCCCGAAGTGCTCAAAGAGATTTGCGCTTATCACAGCGGACTGGTGCTGGTGACGGGACCCACCGGTTCCGGTAAATCAACGACCCTTGCAGCCATGATCGACTATATCAACTCCACCATGAGCAAGCACATCATCACCATTGAGGATCCTATTGAGTTTGTGCATCAGAACAAGTACTGTACCATTGTCCACCGGGAGGTGGGGATCCACAGTAAATCCTTCCCGGTGGCGCTTCGCGGCGCTATGCGTTCGGACCCTGATATCGTGCTCATCGGTGAGATGCGTGAAAACGATACCATCCGTCTGGGGCTGACTTGTGCCGCCATGGGAATGCTTGTTTTCGGCACGCTTCACACCAATAACGCTCCCAAGACCGTTGACCGTATCATCGACGCTTTCCCCGCCGATGAGCAGGCGCAGATCCGCACCATGCTTGCCGAGTGTCTTACGGGAGTCGTTTCACAGCTTCTCTGCCGTAAGAAGGGCGGTGGACGTGTGGCTGTCCATGAAATATTGCTCCGCACTGACGGTCTGCCCAACGTGATCCGTGAAGGGAAGATCTCAAACTTGCGTACCATTATTGATGCGGGCGGTGACCGGGGCATGTGCTCCATGGAAGCCTCTCTTGAAAGAGAGTTCCAGGCAGGTAAGATCTCCGCAGAAGAAGCCTATATGAAGTCCACCGACAAGAACCGTTTCAGAGAGGCGTTTGAAGCAGAGAAAGCCGCTGCCGAGGCAGAGGCTCTGGCTGCTGCCGGTGCTGTTCAGCAATAAGAGTAACTATGTGGAAGATTTGGAACTGGATATGCGCTGTTCACCGCTCCGACGACCAGACCGGCGCCGCAGCGGTGAATGAGTTTTTTCTGCCGAAATTTACAAAAGGTTTTTTTATCCGGAGTGCTGTGGTTGCTCTTATTGCGGCAGTTGTTTTCGGATTCATACTGCGCCCCTGTTTTATCAATGGAGGAAGCATGCTGCCCAACTGGCCGGAAAAGGGATTTACCTTCTGTTTCAGATGGCGCTATCTTTTCTCTGAACCAAAGAGAGGGGATGTTGTTGTGGTGCATTACAGCAGAAACATTTTCTATCTGAAACGGGTGGTGGCACTTCCCGGGGATACAGTCGCCTTTTTCAGAGGCAGACTCATCGTCAACGGCAAAGTGGTCAAAGAACCTTATGTCAAATACATTTCCAATTGGAACCTGCCGCCCCGGGAAGTTCAACCGGGACACCTTTATGTTGTGGGCGATAACCGCTCTCAGCACATCACCGCCCATAAATTCGGACAGGTCCGCAAGACCCGCATCATCGGTGCGCCCCTTTTCTGATCCTCAGTAGTAGTTTTCAAAATCCTTGATCTTATTCTCAAGGGGGACCATGTTGTAGAAGCTGGAGTAATAAGATCCGTAGCCCGGAATGCTCCATTTGCCGGGGAATTTGAATTTCTGACGCAAATTCGCGTGTCCGTCTGCATAGATCGCCGTAGCAGAGGGATTGGCGCCGCCGCCGTGGCGGAAAGCGATGGCGTTATCCATTTCCTGTTCGTAGAAGTTTTCACCATAGTACTGGGCACGGCTTGTTTCTTTTGCCGTATCCGCTTCAACATAGGGACAGAATCGTGCGGGGAAACGCAAGTGGGTACGCTTGTATTTGCCCATATAAATATGGTCGGCGCCCACCATGGAAATGCCCATACGGGCTACTGCAGTGCCTGAGGGGTAAGGCTTGAGTTTCGGACAGGCAAAGCGGCAGAGAACATTTTTTCCGCCCGATTTTTTGACGCTGAAAATATATCCGGACTGATTGACGCCCAGATAGTGTGCATAGGGACCTGCGTCACCGGGACGGATATTGCCTTTCCAGGCAACAGAGCTTGCCCACATGGCTGAGGAAGTACTCCAACCGCCGGCGCTTCCAACTTGTCCCCGGGCATCGTTCCAATAGGGAGCATAGTACTCTTTGTTGTCATCGCAGTAGGAAGAGGTCGCCGAAGCAAGAGACTTCATATTGTTGAGACACTTGGTGGCTGCGGCGCGATCCCGGGCCTGCTGCAAGGCGGGCAGCAGCATGGCGGCAAGAATAGCTATGATGGCAATAACAATAAGCAGTTCAATCAGTGTAAAGAATCGTTCACGGCACTTTTTCATAGCTGTATCTTTCTTTGAATAGAATAAAAACAAACTCCCGGGAGTAATATAGCACCTGAAGTTTGTTTTGTCAAGAAAAAAACGATCTCAGCTTCACTGGAAATTGAGATCGTTTGTCAGGCAAGGTGTTTGTCAGTAGTAAAGCTCAAACTCTTTTTCTTTTCCCGCTACAGGTACCATCAGGTAGAAGCAGCCGTAATAACTGGCAACAGGACCCAATGACCAGTCGCCGGGATACTTGTTTTTGTGACGCATCTCAACGTGTCCGTCGGCGTAGATGGATGAGGCTTTAGGATTGCCCCCGCCGCCGTGACGGTAACCGATGGCGTTATTCATGGTGTTTTCAAAGAAATTGGTGTTGTAGACCCGGGCTGTAGAGGAGGGAACGGTTGTTTCCGCCTCAATGTAGGGACAGAACTTTGAGGGACGCCTGATCTGGGAGTCGTTGTACTTGCTCTGATAAACGTGATGATATCTGCCCAGCATGGAAATACCCATGTATTCCGTGGCTGTTCCGGGGGGCGCGTTCCTGAGTTTGGGACAGGCAAAGCGGCAGCGAATGACCTTTTTCCCTGACACAGCCAAACTGAAAATCTTACCCTCCTGAGTCCCGAGATAGGAGGCGTAGGCTCCGGCGTTGCCGGGTCGGATATTCCCTTTCCACGGAATGCCGCTGTACCAGGCGGCAGTAGATGTGGAGTGCTGCAGGTTGTCGTTCCAGTAAGGGGCGTAAAAACCTTTGTTGTCCGAACGGTATTCAAGAGTTGCCGAAGCAAGAGCTTTCATGTTGCTGATACATTTGGTTTCCGCAGCTCTGTTCCGTGCCTGCTGCAAGGCGGGCAGCAGCATAGCGGCAAGAATAGCTATGATGGCGATAACGACAAGCAGTTCAATCAGCGTAAACGCTGATTGAATGAAGCACGGCTTTGCCGTATGAAGCATTTGCCTGCGGCAAATATGAAGCGCTCCTCCGGAGCATGAAGCGCTTGCTTTGCAAGCATTATAAGGCATTTTTTTATAAAATTTACTAAAAGAATGCAATAGCAAAACACCTGTTTGACAAGTTTTATTCACAAGAAGTTCAATCAGGGTGAATAAATGATTTTTCTTCATGATATCAATTCCTTGACTTTTTCAGCTTGACAAGGTAAATATAAACCCCAAAGCCGTAAAATGCAAGAGGAAATGAAGAAAAAAATCTGTTTTTCAGTTGCCCGTTCCCAGAAGCCGTACTCTTTTGCCGCTCAGGGGGAATTTCAGTTGGAAGACGCTGCCCCGGCCGGGGGAGGAAACAATGCCGAACTCCACACCGTGTTCGCGGCAGATGCGTTCAACGATCATGGTGCCGATGCCGTTGCCCCCCGCCTTTGAGGTGTGGAACGCCGTGAACATGGTACTGAGCTGCTCCGGGGTGATACCGCTGCCTGTGTCGGCAAATTCAAGGGTGAGAAACTCCCTGTCGGCAGAGCCGAAGATGGTGAGTTCACCGCCGTTGGTCATGGCTTGAACGGCGTTGCGGACGATGTTGTAAACGCACTGTTTCAGCTGATCGGCATCACCTGAAACCCGGGGCAGATGAGTTGCCCAGTTGCATTTGACCTCAACTCTGCGGGCTTCGATCTCGCTCCGCATAAAGTTAAGTACCGTCACCACCAGTTCCGTCAGATCCACGGGGGCGAATACGGGCCGCCCCGGACGGATGGCTGTGAGAAAACCGTGGATGATGCTGTCGAGGCGTTCCACTTCGTGTTTGCACTCTTTGAGCATGGAAATCTGTTCTTCGCTCCCCGGCCGTTCACCAAGCTCCCGTTCAACGATCTGCAAGTTGAGGTAGAGACTGTTGAGGGGATTGCCGATCTCATGGGCGACGCCTGCGGCAAGAAGAGAAACGGCTTTGACGGTTTCGCTTTCAAGTTCGCTGAGCTGACGGCGGCGGCTTTCAGTCACATCCCGCAGGATCACGGCGGCAAGTTTGGCGTCGTCGGCAAGGGGAACAAGGTAGAACTGGACAAAGCGGGGTTCGGGATAACGGATCTCAAGCTCCTGCCGGGTGACTTTATCCCACTCCTGTTTATCGTTACAGAGGATCCGCCGCCAGTCCACATCCTGAAGAAGCTGATTTATACGCAGATTTTCCATGTCCTGAGGCAGCGCCAGAAGTTCGCTTGCCGCCCGGTTGAAGTAACGGATCCGCAGTTGGGGATCAATGACAAGGATCCCCTCTTCCACGGCATTGAAGACCGCCTCAAAAAATCCCCGGTCACGGACAAGACGGAGCAGGAACGCCTGACGGCTCCCTGAGTCAAAGTCATCAAATCTTTCGTTCACGCGGTTGAAAAAATCTTTTTTTGACATGGGGAAACTCCTGGAATCTGAAGGGTTATTTCAAAAGGAACGCCCCCCCTGCGGCACAGATGAGCAGCACGAGGGGAAAGGGCACTTTGGTCTTTTTCAAAAGGAATCCTGCCAGCAGTATGAGGGGGAGCGCCTGCCAGCGTATCCCCACGGCGCTCCAGGTGCCTTTGAGCCAGTCGGCAAGGGGCAGAGGCGCGGTAAAAAGAGACATGCCGGCGAAAATCAGCAAAGCGGCGCAGGTGAATCCCAGAGAGGCGGGTTTCATGCCCGCAAGGAATCCTTTGATCCAGACCGTATCTTCGTAGCGCTTAAGCAGTTTCAGCGCCGCGATGACCATGATAAAGGCAGGCGCCACCAGTCCGAAAGAGGCGGCAAGAGAGCCCCAGACGCCTGACTGGAGAAATCCCACATAGGTGGCTGTATTGAGTCCGATGGGGCCGGGGGTGATCTGGGCGATGGATGAGAGATTGGCAAATTCACTTTGAGAAAGAAATCCGCCGTTGACCAGATCCGCTGTGATAAAGGGGATCAGCATATAGCCGCCGCCGAAACAGAGGAATCCGTAGACCATGAAGTGGAGAAAAAGTGATACCGGAGTCATTTGTCACACTCTTTCTGCGCCGGAGCGCTGAACTTGACCTTGATGATCCCCGCCCCGATGGCGCAGGCAATCAGAATGGCAGGGTTCCAGTGAAAGGCGGCAATGCCCAGCACAGCGGCGATGACGATGCACCAGTCAAAAAGGCTTTGAAGATTGTTTTTACCCATCTTGACGGCAGAAAGTCCGATCATGGCGATGATGCCGCAGAGTATGCCCTTGAAGGCGCCTTGAACGTAAGGAGACTGGAGAAAGTCTGAAATGGCGGAAAGTCCCGCGGCGATGAGCATGATGACCGTCACCGAGGGGAGCAAAGCTCCGAATGCGGCGGCAAAAGCGCCGGTGAAACGATGGAGTTTCCACCCGAGATAAATGGCGGAGTTGATGGCAAGAAGTCCGGGAACAGTGATGATGACGGTCATCAGCTGTGAAAAATCCTCTTCAGTGAGCCACTTGCGACGCTCCACGAATTCCTCCCTGGCGGCGGCGAGGATAGCGTATCCGCCCCCCACCGTTACAGAGGCGATCTTGAGAAACGAAAGAAACAATGTCAGATCCAGACGCCAGTTGGCGGGCATGGAAGAGATTTCAGATGTATGATCCTGAGCCATATTAAAAGAGATGCCCCGCAAGGATGCGGAACCCGATAAGGATGATGACAACGCCGCCGATGACGGTCATGGTCTTTTTGCACCCGAATGATTTCAGTTTGTAGCCCAACTCCACCCCCAGAAAGGAGATGATCCCTGTCACAATGCCCATGGCGGCGGCAGGGAGCCAGAGGGAGTTCCCGGAAAAAGCGATGGAGCCCCCCACCGCAAGGGCGTCCAGACTGGTGGCGATGGCGGGGAGGAAAAGTTTTTTCGGGGAAAAGAAATCCAGCTGGCATACTTCGGCTGTTTCCCCCTCTTTTTTCTCTCCGTCGTGGATTCCGTCCCACACCATCTTGGCACCTACAAAGAGCAGAAGTCCGAAGGCACACCAGTGGTCATATTTTTCCACAAATCCGGTCAGTGCCGAGGCGGCGAAAAAACCAGCCACCGGCATGAGGAACTGGAATCCGCCGAAAAAAATTCCGGCGTTGAGACCGTTGCGCCAGGAGCTGCGGCTGCATCCCATGGCGCCGCCCACTGAAACAGCAAAAGCATCCACTGAAACCCCCAAAGCAATAAGCAGGATCTCAAGCAGGCTCATGATTTACGTCTCTGTGGTTCTCAGTTTTTGCCGATGAGCTTTGCCATCAGAGCTTTCTGGACATGAAGACGGTTTTCAGCTTCATCGTAGACGATGGAGCATTTGCCGTCAAGAATATCGGCGCTCACCTCTTCGCCGCGGTGGGCGGGGAGGCAGTGGAGGAACTTGCAGTCAGGCGCCGCCAGATCAAAGATGGCGCGGTTCACCTGGTAGGGCTGGAAAAGTGCCATACGGCGTGCCTTTTCCTCTTCAAAACCCATGCTGACCCAGACGTCGGTGTAGATGTACTGCAGATCTTTAGCCGCCTTTTTGGGGTCGGACTCCCAACGGACGTTGGGGGCGTTTGCCATGAGAGCTTCATCAGGACGCTCCTCTTCGGGGGCGCAGACCACAAGATCAATGCCTGAAAGACGGGCGGCAAGGATCATGGAGTTGGCGATGTTGCTTCTGCCGTCGCCGTAGAAACCCACTTTGACGCTGCGGTCAAGTTTGCCGCTGTATTCATAGATGGTGAAAAGGTCAGCCAGCAGCTGGCAGGGATGATACTCATTGGTGAGAGCGTTGATGACAGGGATATTGGCTTCACGCGCCAGCTCTTCCACTTCGGCGTGGGCGTAGGTGCGGATGACGATACCGTGCAGGTAACGGCTCAGAACTTTGGCGGTGTCGCCCACGGTTTCGCTGCCGCGGCCGATCTGCATCTTGCCCTGATCCAGATAGAGAGGATTGCCCCCCAGTTCGTGGACGCCCACTTCAAAGGAAACGCGGGTGCGGGTGGAGGATTTTGCGAAAATAAGACCGATGCTTTTTCCGGCAAGGGGCTTGAAGTCAGAAGTATTCCGTTCTTTTTTCAGTTTGGCGGCAAGTTCAAAGATCTGCCACATCTCATCCTGATTGATGTCCTGAAGAGTCAAAAAGTCTTTATTCATTTTTATTTCTCCTGTGCAAATTCGGCAAGGGCTTCATCCACGATGGCGAGAGCCTTGTCAATATCACATTGTTTCACATTGAGGGGGGGGACAAAACGCACGACACTTTCCCCGGCGGTCAGCACCAGCAGATTTCTCTTCTGGATCAATTTCTGCACGGGTGCGGCTTCGCAGTCAAGGGCGAGTCCGATCATGAGACCGCGGCCCCGGACGCCCTGAACAAATTTGTATTTTTTGCCGATGACGGCAAGCTGTTCCATCATGTAAGCTCCCATGGCGGAGCAGTTTTCAAGGACGCCTTCTTTGTCAAATGCATCCTGGACAGCCATGGCGGCGGCGGCGGCGAGAGCAGTTCCGCCGAAGGTTGTTCCATGGGTTCCCACGGTCAGAAGATCAGCGTATTTCTTCTTTGCCATGAAAGCCCCCATGGGGACGCCGTTGGCAATGCCTTTTGCCATGGAAACGGCATCCGGAGTGACGCCGAAGCTCTGGAAGGCGAAACGGGTTCCGAGTCTTCCCATGCCGCACTGGACTTCGTCGCAGAGCATAAGCAGATCTTTTTCATCGCAGAGGGCGCGGACCTGTTTCAGATATTCAGGATCGGCGGGGATGACGCCCCCTTCGCCCTGAACCATTTCAAGCATGATGGCGCAGGTTTTGTCAGTGACGGCGTTTTTCAGAGCCTCAATATCGTTGAAAGGCACCTGAGTGAATCCGGGGACATCGGGTTCAAAACCCTGACGGTATTTTTTTCTGCCGGTGGCGGCGAGGGTGGCAAGGGTACGTCCGTGGAAACTGTTTTCCATGGAAATGATCTCATTGCGTCCGGTCTGGTTGCCGTATTTGCGGGCGATCTTGATAAGTCCCTCATTGGCTTCGGCGCCGGAGTTGCAGAAAAAGACCTTTGCCTCCATACCGGACTCCTGCACCAGCTTTTCGGCGAGGGCGGGAGCGAGTGCATTCATGTAGATATTGGAAACGTGAACCAGAGTCCGTGCCTGTCCGGTGAGGGCAGCTGTCACCCGGGGGTGGCAGTGGCCCAAATTGCAGACGGCGATACCTGAAGTGAAATCAAGGTATTCCACACCGTCAGAATCCCAGAGGCGGCAGCCCTCGCCGCGGACAAAAAGCTGTTTCGGGGCGTAGGTGGGCATGACACTGGATTCGATCCTTCCAACGGTTTTCTCGTAAAGTTCACTCATAATAAAATCAAACTCCTGAACGATTTTGACAATAATTGAAAATATAATATAGCACACATTTCAAAAAAAGCAAGTTGAGAGAGTCCTGAAAGGGGAATTCAGTAATTTTGTGGAGTTACTTCATTCAAAAAGAGTGGAAAAAAAAGGTTCAAGAAGCTATATTATAAGAAAGACCTTATACACCTTATTGAACAGGAGTCCAGAAGTATGCAAATCAGACGCAGCGACTTTACCAGTCCGGAGCATCTGGGCAGCCGCAGACTGCCCCCGCGCGCCAACTTTTATCACTTCCCCGACGCTGAAAGCGCCAAAAAGATCTTCAAGGAGTTTTCCCCTTTCACCATGGATCTTGACGGCACCTGGCAGTTCCGCTATACCACTTCGCCCGAAACTCTCTCTTTTGACGCTCCCGAAAGTGAATGGTGCGATGTAACGGTCCCCGACTGCTGGACAATGAGAGGATTTGACCGTCCCCAGTATACCAATGTGGTCATGCCTTTCCCGGAACTTGCACCTGAAGTTCCCGCTGAAAACCCCACCGGCGTCTACCGCCGCAGTTTTGAACTTTCTGAAGAGTGGGCGTCCCGGCGGAGCGTGCTTCACTTTGAGGGCGCTGAAAGCTATTTCGTGGTTTTCGTGAACGGCGTCAAAGCAGGGGACTCCAAGGACTCCCGGGGCGCCGCTGAGTTTGATATCACCTCTCTCTGCCATGCCGGAACCAATGAGCTGACCGTTGTGGTGGTCAAGTGGTCCGACGGAACCTTTATTGAGGATCAGGATCACTGGTATCTCCCCGGACTTTCCCGTTCCGTTTACCTTTACTCCACCGACCCCAGCTGCATCGGTGACGTTTTTGCAAGGACCACCCTTGAGGAGGATTGCAAAACAGGTGTGCTCGATCTTGAAGTCTTCTGCCGTTTCCCCGGAAAAGTTCCCGAAGCGTTTACTGTCAACGCCTCTCTCTTTGCGCCGGACGGCTCCTTTGTCTGGCAGGAGGATATGACACGCAGCAACGCTTTCGGCATGTTCGGCAACAGCATCGAACCTTCACGCATCCGCCGTCTGACTCAGGCAAAGTTCCCTGATGTGAAACGGTGGAGCGCTGAGACGCCTGAACTCTATACATTGTGCGTTGAACTCAAAAACAGCGACGGCACTGTTGTTGACGCCACCGCCGTCAGGATCGGGTTCCGCCGCTATGAAGTGAAGAACAGAGATTTTCTGGTCAACGGTAAAAGAGTCCAGATCAACGGTGTCAACCGCCATGAACATCATCCGGAATCCGGCAAGGCGGTCCCCTATGAAACCTTGAAGCTGGATATCATCACCATGAAACGCTTCAATGTGAATGCGGTCCGCACCAGCCACTACCCCGCGGCTCCCGAACTCTACGACCTCTGCGATGAGTACGGACTCTATGTCATCGACGAAGCCAATCTTGAACACCACGCCTTTTACGATGACTTCTGCCGCAACCCCCAGTGGACGGCGGTCTTTGCCGACCGGGCGGCGCGGATGTTTGAAAGAGATAAGAATCACGCCTGTATCTACGCCTGGAGCCTTGGCAATGAATCCGGTTCCGGTCCCAACCACGGCGCCATGGCGGGATTCCTGCGTTTCAGGGATCCTTCACGGCTGATCCACTATGAAGGCTGTCTTTTGAGAGGACAGAACGGCGGCTGGTGGGAAAGCTGCCCGCCCCGGCTCCTGACCGACTTTGTTTCCTCCATGTACTCAGGTATTGAGGTGCTGGAACGCTGGTCGCAGCTGAACCATGATGACCGTCCTTTCATCTTGTGCGAATACTCTCACGCCATGGGCAACAGCAACGGCAGTCTTGCGGATTACTTTGACGCCTTTGAAAGACTTCCCGGCGTGCAGGGGGGATTCATCTGGGAGTGGCTTGATCACGGTATTACCAAAACCTTCCCTGACGGCAAAAAATATTGGTGCTACGGCGGGGATTTCGGTGACAAACCCAATGACGCCAACTTCTGTACCGACGGTATCGTCTGGCCCGACAGAACGCCGCACCCCGCCCTTTATGAATTCAAATACCTTGCCCGTCCCGTCAAGGTCCGCAAGATGGACGAGCAGGGCAATATCGAAGTCATCAACTGCCGCCACTTCACCACCCTTGATGATCTTCAGCTCAACTGGAGTTTGTATGTGGATGGTGAAGAAATCCGCTCCGGGGTTGAGACCATGCCGGTGATCCTGCCCAAAGGCACAGGCTTTGCCGGAGCCGATGACCGTTCCGGATTCAACGCCCCCGAAAGTGCCGGATGCCGCTGGCGCACCAAACTCCCCCTTGAAATGCCCGCTGTTACTTACGGGCAGAAATGCACTGTCAAGGTCAGCTTCAGTCAGAAATATGACACTTTGTGGGCGGAAAAAGGTTTCGAAGTGGCATGGGATTCTTTTGAGATCAAACCCGCTCTTTACAAGTACGCTCCCATGAGCACTGCCGTTGAATGCTCCGCATCTTCCATGCCCGGCAGCGCGCAGCTTGCCGCAGGCGAGCTTCAGGCATCATTCAACGACGGCGGACTTTTCTCTCTGAAGTACAAGGGAACTGAACTTCTTCAGCAGGGATTCACCTTCAACCTCTGGCGCGCTGCAACGGACAACGACGGGATCATCCTCAAGACCAATCTTGAGAATCGTCCCTACCGCAAATCAAATGAGGAGAAACCCACCCGCAAGGCGGGAATGCTCTGGCGCTGGATCGAAAAGGGATTGGATGAAGTGGAGGTCGTTACCGATCAGTTCCGGGTGAAAAACGACAGCGTGGAACTCCACTCCATCGTCCGGGCGCCGGGGATCGTTCAGGAGGAACTGGAGTTTTTCCAGTGCTTCAAGGCGCTGCCCAACGGCTCCATTGAGGCGCTCTTTGAGTATCAGGTGCCTGCTGAGTTTGAAAGACTCCCCCGTCTGGGCGTGACTCTGGAACTCCCCCGGAAGATGAACAGCGTGGAGTATTACGGGCTGGGCCCCTATGAGAACTACTGTGACCGCAAAGCGTGCTGCTGGAACGGAAAGTTCCGCACCACCGCTGAAGAGATGTATGTTCCCTACATCATGCCCCAGGAAAACGGCAACCGCTCCGGCGTTGAATATGCCGCCTTCCGTCAGGGAGGCGAGGGGGCAGGACTCCTGATCGCCGCCCCCGGCACCATGGAGTTTTCCGCTCTGCGTTACTCCATTGATCAGCTCTGGCGGAAACTCCACAGCGGGGAACTCATTGAGGAAGACGGCGTCTTTGTCAACTGCGACTGCCGCCAGAGAGGTCTCGGTACCGCCACCTGCGGACCCGATGTCCGCCCAGAGTACGAGATCAACCCCGGACGCTACCGCTTCACTCTGCGTCTTGCGGCTCTGGAAGAGGGCGTCTCTGCGGCACAGCTTGCAAGAAAAATCATGTTGTAACTTCATTATAAATTTTCATATATTAAGGAGCGAAAGAAAATGAGCGAAGAAGAAAAAAAGTGTGCCGGCAACTGTTCCAGCTGCGGACACAAGTGCGAAGATGACGGCGACCGGAAAATGCGTCTTGCCCTGAGCAAGATCAAACGGCAGATCGTGGTCATGTCCGGAAAAGGCGGCGTGGGCAAAAGCACCGTTTCCGCCAACCTTGCCATGGGACTTTCCATGGAAGGCTACAAAGTGGGTCTGCTTGATGTGGACTTCCACGGACCCAGCATCCCCAAGATGGTGAACATGGAGTCCGAACAGCCCCTTTCCGACGGCGAAATGATCGAACCCATCACCGCCGGAACTCTCAAAGTCATGTCTCTGGGAATGCTTCTTGAGACCCCCGACTCTCCTGTGATCTGGCGCGGACCCATGAAGATCGCCGTTGTGAAACAGCTTCTGGGTGAAGTCAACTGGGGCGAACTGGATTTTCTCGTCATTGACTGCCCTCCGGGCACCGGCGACGAACCCCTGAGCGTCTGCCAGAACCTGCTGGAAAGCGGCGAAGCGGTCATTGTCACCACGCCGCAGCAGGTGGCGGCCTCTGATGTAGCAAAGTCCCTGAACTTCTGCAACCAGCTGGGATTCCCTGTTTCCGGCATCGTTGAAAACATGAGCACCTTCATCTGCCCCAAATGCGGCGAAGTCCACTCCATCTTCTCAACGGGTGCCGGTGAAGAGCTTGCCGCAAAGTACAATGTGCCTTTCCTGGGCAAACTGCCTCTTGACCCTGCCATCTGTCAGGGCGGCGACAACGGCGCTCCTTTCGTGCGGATGGAAAACTCCCCTGCTGCGGATGAATTCCGCAAGATGATCGCCAAACTCCTTGACTGCCAGTAAAAAAACTTTTTTCAAGCTGCCGTCCGGAATGAACCGGGCGGCAGTTTTTTTTTCAAATTTTCTTTTTCTGCTCTTGTTTTTCTGAAAAATATACAGTATATTACTTCAGGAAAAGAAAAAATCATGTTTGCACTTCTTTTTTAAGTAATTTTTTTGTCAGATAAGGAAGCAGATGATGAAAAAGCATTCCGTTTCTCCGATTACTTTGGCCGGGAGTTCCGCCGTACGGCGGGTAAAGCATGAGTGCTTTACCCTGATTGAACTCCTCGTTGTCATTGCCATTATTGCCATCCTTGCCGCCATGCTTCTGCCTGCCTTGCAGAATGCCCGGGAGCGTGCCAAGGTTTCCGGGTGTCTCAACAACCTCAAGAGCTGCGGTTTCTTTGCTCAGCAGTATGCAGGTGACAACAATGACTGGGCTCCCTTTGCTTACCTGAGCGGCGCCTCTTATTCAGGTTATGCCCCTGCTTACTGCGGAACATGGTTTGCTTTGACAGCTCCCTATACCGGAACTTATTACAAGTATGACTTCTACCGCATTTCCATCCAGCCCCGCAAATTTGTGACCACAAGGAAACCGGGAGTCTTCTCATGCTCAGGCAGAAAGAACAACACCAGCAATACCTGGGGCGCCAAAATTGATTACTCCGTCAATAACAACGCTGCCGGATATATCTACAACAATCTGGGCGGAAAGCAGATGCAGTGGAGCAAGGCGCTCCGCCCCAGCTGGAGGGTATGGCAGACCGATGTCCGCCGGACTTCCGGTATCCCCGGCGGTACCAATATGAACGCCGGAGTCAACTTTGACGGATTGACCTGGTCCCATCTGGGCGGCAAGGTGGTTCCCGTTGTCTTTATGGACGGACATACAGGTACATTCACCATGGCGAAGCTGCGTGTTTTCAACAATTCAAGTCCCTGGCAGCTTTATTTGAGCAGTCCCTATTACTACGGTCACGACAAACCTAAAAAATAAGATCCCCTTTACTGCAGAAAGAGAGAGACTTATGAACAAACAAAATTCTGTTTTGAAAAAGAGCCATTTTTTCACTTTGATCGAACTTCTTGTCGTTATTGCCATCATTGCCATTCTTGCCGCCATGCTGCTGCCCGCCTTGCAGCAGGCAAGAGAGCGGGGGAAGATCGCCAAGTGTCTCAGCAATCTCAAAACAAGCTGTTCCTATTCCCAGTTTTATGCCAGTGATAACAATGACTGGGCGCCCTTTGCCTATATGGCAGGTGAAGATAACTACGGATATGCTCCCGGTTACTGCGGTGTCTGGTATGTGATGGTGGGACCCTATGCCGGTTACAAGAAGTACAGCAAGACTGCTGTTTCGGCGGTGGAAGGAAAATTTGTTCCTGTCAAACAGCCGGGAGTCTTCTCCTGTTCAGGGCGTAAAGATCAGATTTCAGGCGGTTACGGCGCCAAGATCGACTACAGTATCAGTATCAACGCTGCGGGTATCGGTGCCCAGAATACGACCAATCTCGGCAGCCGCCAGCTGCGCTGGTCCAAGATGCGGCGTCCGGGATGGAGGATCTGGAATATGGATGTAAGGCAGAACTCCAGTGCCATGTATGTCAATTTGAATGCGGGAGGGAATTTCAACGCTTTGAAATGGAGCCATTTGGAGGGAAGAAGCGTTCCTGTGGTCTACATGGATGGACATACGGATATTCATCCCGCCCCTTTGCTTGGCAAATATCACGACAACACCCAGTGGGGGGAATATACCAGAGGCCCCTTTTATTACTCTTACTGAATTGCCTTGGATATGTAAAGTCCCTGTTACTGCGGTCACGGCGAACCTGAAAAATAAGAATTTTTAACTTTGTTGCAGAGAGGAACTTATGAATAAACAAAATTCTGTTTTGAAAAAGAACCGTTTTTTCACTTTGATCGAACTCCTTGTCGTTATTGCCATCATTGCCATTCTCGCCGCCATGCTGCTGCCTGCCTTGCAGCAGGCAAGAGACCGGGCAAAAGTTTCCGGATGTGTCAACAATCTCAAAAGCTGCGGCTTTTTCTCCCAGCAGTATGCAAGCGACAACAACGACTGGGCGAACTTTGCCTACCAGCAGGGCGCCGATCAGAACGGTTACGCCCCCGAATATTGCGGCGTGTGGTACGTTATGGCGGCACCTTATGCCGGTTTTTACAGGGGGAATTACGTGGGGAACCACAGAAAAATTTCTGTTATCAAAGATGCCTTTGTCAGCACAAGTAAACCGGGTCCTTTTTCCTGTTCCGGGCGCAAAGATCAGACCTCTACCTACTACGGCGCCAAGATCGATTACAGCATCAATATCAACGCAAAGGGATACAATTCAAGCGGCGTCAACGGTAAGCAGCTGAAATGGGGATTTCTGCGGAATCCTTCATGGCGTGTATGGATCACCGATGCCAGACCTGAATCACACGCCCAGTACGTCAATTTGAATCCCGGTCCCAACTTAAACGGTCTCAAGTGGTCCCACAGGGGCGGCCAGAGCGTTCCTGTGGTCTTTATGGACGGTCATACTCAGGTCTTTTCTTTGGCATTGATCAACAAATACTGTACCAGCAGTCCCTGGCAGGAATATCTGAAAAGTCCCTATTACTACGGTAACGAAAGACCGAAATACTGAGAAACAGATACAAAAATAACCTGCTGCGATTTTTTTATGATCTTGCAGCAGGTTCTTTTTTTTGGGAGCTTTTTTTATTCTTCCCACACCTTGTTGCCCAGGAGTCCTTCGGCGAAGAAGACAGGGGCATATCCCATTTCGGTTGCTCTGCGGATGGCGGTTTCCATCCGCTCCGTATGGTCAGGCAGATAGTTGAAGTAACCGGGGAAGGTATACTGCTCATGGGTTTCCAGACTGAGGATCTCATGGTGCAGTGATTCAGCCTTGATCTCTGCAAGTTTCTGTACGATTTCCTCCGGTTTCCAGTAGTTGCAGATGATCATGCCGTGAAGATAGAGAAGATTCTGGTCAAAGCTGTAAAGCATCTGTTCTTTTTCCAGATAGAGACACTCCCGCAGATTCTGGAAGAATCCGATGTCGCACAGATGGGCGGCTTTCTGATTTTCCGTCAGGGAGGTTTTGGGATTGATGAATTGGCTGGTCATGACCCGGACGCCCCGTTTCACCAGCTCTTCCATGCCGTCAGGACGGACCATGGACCAGTGGGCAGCCACAGGGGGAATGAAACTTTCCTCCCCGGCAAAGCGGCAGATCTCCCCCTTGATGAGATCGTAGTCAGAAGCCACCTTTTCAGCCGTGGCGTTCTGGTAGGGGCGGTCGGGGAACTCTGAATAGGCGTGCCAGGACATTTTCAGCCAGTCGGCGTTATCGGCAAATTCCCCTTTGTAGCAGTCGGGCATGGATGAAAGTTCACAAGGTTCGTGGTCGTTTCTGAAAAAGAGGTTCAGAGTGAACTTTGTGCCGTATTCATCGTGCATCTTTTTGAAGAACTTCAGATAGAACTGGTCAAAGAGAGATTTGGGTTTCGTTTTGATCAGTTCGGTCCAGAAGAAACTGTTGTCGTCCGTGAAAAAGTTGTACCGGGGAAAGGAGTCTTTGTCATAGACGACCCGGATGGAGTGAGTGACTTTGCCCAGAGTGTTTTCCGCTGTCATGGTGATCTCTGTCACCTTTTCAGAAACAGGCACAACGGCTGTGAAGTTGACTCCCAGACGCTGCGCCTCGACGCCGTTGACGGAAACGCGGGCGTCCTCGTCGGCAATGCCCGACACGGGGAGCTGAAGAACGCCGGAAATCACCTTGCCGTAGAATTTGTTGACAATGGTTCCGTTCCGCAGAGAAGTGATCTGATTCATGTAAAAACAACTCCTTTTATCAGTTGATCTCGGCAATGACTGTGGCGGGGATCTGGGTCACGCAGCCCGGATAGGGGAGAAAGTTCAGAGTCAGCAGAAACTCCTTGTCCCCGGGGAGCTTGTGCAGATTCACCAGATTGCAGACGGCGCTGACGCCGGAGTCAAAAAGGCGCAGAAAGACCCCGTCCAGCCGGGGGCTCTCCCAGGAATCTGAGAAGAGGATCTTGACGCCGTTTTTGATGAGATGATCCACCGCTTCAAGGGTGAGATAGATCTTTCGAGCAGGCTGATATCCGTCGGAGCGGTCTCCGAGGGCGTTGATAACGATCCACTCGTGCCACTCTCTGCCCGCCAGAGCCTGATCCAGATCGGCGGGGGTGATGCCGTACTCGTTGGCAGGGGGAGTGATCCTGAGCAGCAGCGCTTTTCTGCGGTAGCAGGCAAGAAGATCAAAGTTCCGGGCGTTTTGACCGTCATCGGTTTCGGCGATGTGTCCGGGAAGATCCAGATAGGTGGTTTCCATGGAGCCGTGGCGGTAGTGGTAGACCATGCCGGTATAGGCGGTGTGGTCGGACTTGAGGGGGATCCGCTCAGTAAAGATGTGCGCCCTGTTGAAAGGCGCGGTCAGATTGATAAGTTCCATAATGAATCAAAGACCTTGTGGATTATTTTTTGTTCAGACCGCCGAAACGGCGTTTTCTGCCGCCGAAACTTGCCAGAGCTTCAGCAAGAGTCTCTTCTGAGAAGTCGGGCCAGTAGGTGTCGGTCACATAAAATTCCGCATAAGAAAGCTCCCACAGCAGAAAGTTGCTCAGCCGCATTTCCCCGCCGGTGCGGATCAGCAGATCGGGATCGGGAACGTCGGGCGCATAAAGGTATGAAACGAAATCTGCTTCAGTCAGAGGTGTGGTACGCTTTTCTGCTATGATTTTGTTGACCGCATCCACGATTTCAGCTCTGCCGCCGTAGCTCAGGGCGATGTTGATGGTCAGTTTGTCATTGTTTTCGGTCTGTTTGATGGCGAACTCAAGGGCTTTTCTTGATGCAAGGGGAAGGTCTCCGGTGCGTCCGATGGTGCGGAGCCGGACGCCGTCCCGCATCATATTGGGGAGCTCGCTCTGGGCAAACTCAGAGATGAGTCCCATCAGGCAGTTGACTTCAGGCTCAGGACGTTTCCAGTTTTCGGTGCTGAAAGCGTAAAGAGTCAGATATTTGATCCCGGCTTTCATGGCGGCTCTGGCTGCCACGCCGATTTGTTTTGCTCCTGCTTTGTGACCGTCACTGCGTGTCAGTCCCCTTTCTTCGGCCCAGCGGCCGTTGCCGTCCATGATAATGGCAAGATGATTGACCATTTTTTACCTCCAGAAATTTGTCGTTCTGATAATTTACAACCGTGGGATCGAAATTACAAGGAAACTGTTCTTATTTTTGAATTTTTCAGCAAAAAAACTATACAATTTCAAATATTGAGTTGATAAAAACACTCCGGTATATTATATTAACTGTGACGAACGCAGTTCACCAACAATCTGAAATAACAACAGGAGAATCCAATGAACGATTTTTTCAAACAAATCTGGCAGATGATCGTTGACAGTCGTGTTCTGGCCGTTGTCGGAGCCGTGGTCCTTTTGCTTGCAGGGTGGCTTATTGCCTCCATCCTTTCCCGCAAGACCTCTTACTTGGTGCGGACCCTTTCGCCCCGGACGCCCATGCTGCCCGACGGAACTCCTGCCCCCATGAGTCAGGCTGACAGTATCGCCGGAAAGGTGATCTATGTGATCATCATGCTCTTCACTGTGCTGGGGTGTTTTTCCATCCTGAAACTTGAAGCCGCCGCCACTCCTCTGCAGGAGTTCATCTCTTCCATCGCCCGTTATGTGCCCAACATCGCCGGCGCTCTGCTCCTGGCGGTGATCGCCTGGATCGTCGCCGGTATCGTCAGGATCCTGACCAAAACCGCCATGCTCAAAAGCAATCTGCATGAAAAACTGGCGGATCAGACCAAAGCGAAAGATCCTGAGGCTGTGGCAGAGTATACTGCAAAGACCATGTACTACACTGTGTTTCTTTTCTTCCTGCCCGCCATTCTCAATACATTGAAGATCTACGGCATCACAGCTCCTCTTCAGGCGATGTTTGAAAAGGTCATCACCTACATTCCCAATCTGATTGCCGCCGGAGCCATTCTGCTTCTGGGGTTGTGGGTCGCCGGGATCATCCGCCGTGCGGTGGCAGGACTGGTGGTCATTTCACGGCTCGACGCTTTCGGTGAGAAGATCGGTGTTTCAAAACTTTTCGGCAATGGGGGCATCGCTGCCATGGCCGGCGTGGTGAGTTATGTGCTGGTGGCGATCCCTGTGGTCATTTCTTCTCTGACGGCTCTCAAGATCGAAGCGCTTTCCAACTCTGTGACCGGATTTTTCAACAAACTTCTCAACGCTGCCGGAGACATCATCGGAGCGGCTCTGCTGATCTTTGCCGCTGTTCTTGCCGGCGGATTTGTTTCAGCTCTGGTCGCCCAGCTGGTGGCGGCGCTGGGCTTCGACCGTCTGATGGAGTCCATCTTGCGGAAGCGTTCTGAAAACAGCCTTCCTCCCTCAGCGGTGGTGGGTAAACTGACCTTTATCGTCATCGTGGTTCTGGCGGTGCTGAGTGCCTGTGAGATCCTGGGATTCTCTCAGCTTGCCCAGTTGATCCGTACTTTTGCCGCTTTCGGCGGAAACATCCTTCTGAGTGTGGCAGTGCTGCTTATCGGCATCTGGCTTTCCAATGTTGCCGCTGATGCGCTTGAGGGCAAATGTGAAAAGATACTTGTTTCAGTGGTACGTATTGCTGTGATCATCTTCACCGCGGCCATTGCCATCGGGAACCTCAATATCGGCGACTCCATCGTTCAGATCGCCTTCACGTTGATCCTGGGTGCCGTCTGCGTGGCAGCCGCCATCGCTTTCGGAGTGGGGGGCAGAGAAGCTGCTGCCAAACTGCTCAACGATTGGTCGGACAAACTGCGTAAGTAAGTTTTCCGCTCAAAAACAGAGGGGGGACGTTTTGTTCTCTCCTCTTTTTTATTTCCGGAAAAAGGGCAAAAAAATTCCCCGCCTTCTTTAAGGAGACGGAGAACTTTTTCTTCAGCTTACCGGTGACGGTGCATCTTGGCCTCGCGGCGTTTGATTTCGCTGGGTTTCTCATAGTGTCTGCGGTTGCGCAGTTCCTTGAGGGTGCCTTCCTTGTCCAGTTTCTTTTTCAGACGACGGAGCGCGCGCT
>JAFWBQ010000066.1 GCA_017507125.1 Lentisphaeria bacterium | reverse complement strand
TTTTTTGAAATTCAACCGAGTTACACACAGTTCGCACTCCGTCTCCGACGAGTTGGGAGCCCCATTCTCGCCGGAGTGCGCCCTATGCATAACTCTACGCTTCCGCAAAACACAATTTTACAGAAAATTCGTTACACTGCCCTCAAAACAAGGAGCTTTTATGAAAAATTTTCTTATTTCAGGATTTTTTGTACTTTTTTCAATCACCGTTTTTCAAGGCTGTAAATCGGGCGCTGAAATTTTCGCAGCTTGTACCGAAGGCAAAAACACCGGTCTGGATGGCTGTGTCATGTATGGCACCATTGACTCAGCTGATGCTTCAACCGGATTACCTGTGGGAAAAATGATCATCGGCCGTGTCACCTACAAAAGCCGGACAGTCGCCATTCCGGCAGACCGGAAGGTACCCCATACCGGTAATTTCAAATCCACTAAAACCAAAACTCTTTTCGGAACCGAAGAACATATCGTGGAATATGACTTCACCGCCGGAAGCGATGCTGAGGCAAAAGCCGCAGCAGCACGTTTGGAAGAATTAAAAAAAGAAACTGCCGCTGCCGCAAGATAAGTGAAGTGCACCTCAAAAGCCGTGTCTGACTTTTGGGGTGCACTTCATGCTGCAACCGGCATTTTATGCCATTTCACGAAAGAAAAAAACGCAGTTTCTCATATTCAGAAAAACTGCGTCTGTATCAAATAACTCTCTCAAGCTTTTCAGCGCAATGAAAGAATCAATGCAAGAAGTTCATCAAGCTTCTTTTCGTTCTGCAAAGGATTCAACAGCGTGAACTTCAAACAGGTATTGCCCCGGCAAACGGTCTGCCCGATGACAACGCCTTTGTTGTGAAGCAGGCTGCGCCGGATACGCTTATTCATCGTATCAGCATCCTCAGTGCTGCCGGCAACGGGCAACAGACGGAAGACCACTGAACTGATCTCAGGCTTGACAATGACTTCCACATCATCGCGTTTGGCAAGCTGAGAATAGAAATAAGCGGCATTGTCAATACATTTGGTAATCAGTTCAGACCACCCCTCTTTGCCTCGCATCCGGAAAGAGATCCACACCTTGAGGGCATCAAAGCGCCGGGTCGTCTGCATGGATTTGTTGACCAAATTGATATAACCATCTTCTTCATCTTCTTCGCGGTTGAGATAATCCGCATGAAGCGTCAGAGCCTCAAAGTTTTTCCCGTCCTTGATCAGCGACACACTGCAGCTGATGGGCATCAGGAACATCTTGTGGAAGTCGACTGTAATGGAGTCACATGCAGCAAGTCCCGCGACGCGGTGAGCATATTTCTCAGAAAGGATGACTCCGCTTCCGTAGGCGGCATCCGCATGGAGCCACATTCCGAACTCATCACAAATCCCGCGCATCTCTTTCATAGGATCAATGCTGCCGAAGTCAGTGGTTCCCACAGTAGCACAGGCGCAGAAAGGAAAGAATCCTTCTTTGATATCCTTTTCGATCTGTTCTCTGAATGCCTTCATATCCATCCGCATGGCATCATCCACCGGGATCTTTGCCACGGCATCATATCCAAGCCCCATCAAATGGGCGCTTTTTTCCATGGAAAAATGGGAGATCTCTGAAGCGTACATACGGAACCTGCGGAACTGCTCAGGCAGACCGAACTTCTTCACATCCCAGTTGAGCTTCGTATTGCAGAACCAGTCTCTTGCCAGCAGCAGCCCGGAAAGATTGGACTGGGAACCGCCGGAGGTAAACACACCGTCGCCCTTTTCATCATATCCGTAAAGTTTGCAGAGATTACGGACAACTTCCACTTCGATCTCAGTAGCCACAGGCGCCTGATCCCAGGAGTCCATGGACTGATTGAAGGTGGAAAGGATGATTTCAGCGGCAACAGTTTCAAGCAGCGCAGGACTGTGGAGATGTGCCATGTAGTTGGTTGACATGGGACGCACCAGATTGGGGAGGATCTTTTCTTTGACTTCAGAAAGGATCTCCTCAAAACTGCGCCCCTGTGCCGGAAGCAGCTCTTCAGAGTGAACAGCTGCCCTCAACTCATAGGGTCCCATTCCGGCGTAGGCCTGTCCATGGTCAACAGCCTCAGCAATGGCATGGACCGTTGACTCCATCATCCGGATATAGGCACTTTTATCTCCGCTGTCGGGCGTAAGAAAAAGATTATTTTGTGACATCTGCATTGACCTCAAGAACGACTTTTTCAAAAATAGAGATCATCGTCTCAAGATCTTCTCTGGTCACATTCAAGGCGCAAAGACAGCGCATGACAGAACCGTGACGTCCACCCTTTTCCATCACCAGCTTGTTCTGGAAGCATTTCTGCTGGACCGTGGCGGCGATGTCGCCGCTGGCGGGCAGAGAACCGAGGGCATCAGGAGTTCCTTTGGGATCAACAAACTCACAGCCGGACATAAGTCCTTTGCCGCGGATATCGCCGATAATGGAAACCTTCTCTTTGAGAGCAGCCATACGCTCTCTGAGGTAGTCACCTTTAGCGCGGACTTCGGCAAGAAACTCTTCGTTGGCGACGCGGTTCATCACCACGGTGCCGGCACGCATGGCGAGCTGGTTGCCGCGGAACGTTCCGGCGTGGGAACCGGGCTGCCATTTGTCAAGTTCCTTATTGTAGACCACAACAGACATGGGCTGGGTTCCGCCGATGGCCTTGGAAACAAGGATCACATCAGGCACGATGTCAGCATACTCAAAGGCAAAGAATTTACCGGAGCGTCCGACGCCGCACTGGATCTCATCCACGATCATGGGGATCCCCAGTTCTTTGGTGACGCGGCGGACGGTCTGGAGAAATTCAACAGGTGCAGGAATCACGCCGCCCTCGCCCTGAATGGGTTCAAGGATCACAGCAGCAGGCAGAGTGATGCCGCTTTCGGGATCTTTGAGGGTGCGCTCAAAGTAATTGCAGCAAGCCTTCACACCCGCTTCTCCGCCCAATCCGAAAGGACAGCGGTAGGAGTAAGGATAGGGAAAGAAATGCACTTCAGGCATCAAAGCGTGAACTTTGGATTTGGCAGAGAGGTTGCCGGTAAGAGAAAGGGCACCGTGTCCCATGCCGTGATATCCGCCGCCGAAGGCGATAACGGAACTTCTGCCGGTGGCAGTTTTGCAAAGTTTGATCGCCGCATCAGTCGCATCAGTACCGGAGGGACTGCAGAACTGGATCTTGGCATTGGGCTGAAGTTCCTCAGGAAGAAGAGAGATCAGAGTATGAACAAAACGGTCCTTGACAGGAGTCATCAAGTCAAGAGTGTGAAGCGGAGCATCACTGCTGAGCATTTCAATCATCGCCTGATTGATTTCGGGATCGTTATGTCCCAATGCAAGTGTTCCTGCACCGCAGAGAAAATCCAAATACCGGTTGCCTTCCACATCTTCGATCCACGATCCCTTCGCTTTTACGAGGGAAAACGGGAATTTACGGGGGTAACTTCTCGCATTGGACTCCGTCTGTTCCTGACGTACCATGTAATCTGCGTTCGTTACCGGTGTTGCAACACTACCAGCACAAGCCTGACAACCATTCTTAAATGCCATTGCCATGGACCCCTTCTTTGTTCCGGAATTGGAGTACTCTTCCGTTTTTTTGTTAAAGACACATTGCCGGGTTCACCGAACATTATGAACACGGCGGTTTAAATTTAAGTTTTGTCCTCCCTGGACTTCATTTTTTTGCTTTTTCAGGGTTCCGGCACGATGCAGGATTATCCGCAAGAAAAAGCGATGCTTAATGTACACTGCATTGCCGACAATATCAAATTGATTTCTTAAAAAAATTCAAATTTTTTGAGTTTTTTTTGCCTCTTTCCGAATTTTCACCGTTTTTCCACCTTTTCTCCGGCATCGTAACAGCAGGAAAGCTCATTCCTTTTCCGCAATGCGGTTGATCAGGATTTTCTTCCCCTGAGGATTTTTCATGGATTTTTCCTGAAGATCCCGGATCACTTCGAGAGCCTTTTCAAAGAGCAGATCCTCTTCTATTATCACGGCATTGGAAATGGAGTGCCCTCCGAACTCCCAGTGCCGGATCTCACAGGGCAATTCATCCGCGGACTGATTCACATTGCCGCTCAGTCCGAAATAGACCTCTTGCAGCGAGATATTGACGAGTACATAAACGGCGTATTTTTCCATTTTCAATTATCCTGAGGCTGTTTATTACCGGAAAAGTTTCCATCCCAATATACCTGCAAATCCGGAAAAAGTCAAGTTATTTCTTTACATATTCTTGATTTCCCCCGACAGGAAGATTATATTAGTTTTGTGCAACAACCATTTTTCAAGGAGATTTTTTATGAATACCGGCGATAAAGCCCCTGTTTTCACCCTGAAGGACCAGCACGGGAATGTTGTTTCTCTTTCAGATTTTTACGGTTCACGGATCGTTCTCTATTTTTACCCCAAAGACAACACTCCCGGATGTACCCGTCAGGCATGCGCCTTTGCCGCATCTTATAATGCATTCCGGGAGCTTGGCATACCTGTTATCGGCATCAGCAAAGACAGTGTTGAATCACACAGAAAATTTGCAGAAAAGCATGATCTCCCCTTTATTCTTCTTGCAGATCCGGAACTTGAAGTCCTCAAAGCGTACGGTGTCTGGCAAGAAAAAAAGATGTACGGCAAAAATGTCATGGGAGTCGTCAGAACCACTTTTATCATCGCTCCTGACGGCACCATAGAAACGATCATGCCCAAAGTAAAGCCGGATACCAATGCGGCAGAAATACTGGCGGTATTGTCAGAAAAGTAAAGCTGGTACTCCCGCATACAACATCAGAAAGATTTTTCTTTAACTTCTGCAGAGAACGGATTACATTTCAGCTTGAAATTTCAATCAATACGTGCTATATTAGCCTAAAGTAATCTTACTATTTCTGAGATCCGTATTTGCTCGAATCTTTATTGTGCAGAAGGGGAAAATATGAACTATGATTTAGTCGTTCTTGCCAGCAAGTTGCGCCGGGTGGAAAATCCGGAGCAGCTGCGGGATGTGAAAGAATTGGCAGAGACCTTTCTGCGCAGGGAAAAAAATTATGCTCTTTTGACGCTGATGACTGTTGCAGAAGAACTTGGCGAAAAGGAGATCACTGATACCCTTGATAAATTGCGCGAACTCATGAAGGAAATTTGAACTTATTGCCCGTCCCGGCTGCGTTTCAAAGCAGAATTCCTTACTGCCATTGCGTAAAGTCGGAGTAACTTTCAAGGCAGTCTTCGATTTTGTCTTCCAGTTCGCTGAAAAAATCGTACCCGGTCATTTTTTCTACGGTATCAACTGAAACCACAAAGGCCGGAAGCTGTTTTTTGGAGCTTTCATTGGGAATCACAAAACCGATCATCTTCATGGGCGGTGTCAGGTCCAGCACAACTTTGTAAAAGGCAAAAGGTACAGGAACTTTGCTTTCTTTCATTCTTCTGTTCCGCTTTTTGAAAACCGGTCCTGTTACGATACAAAGTTTCTCCTCACGCATCGCCCAACGGCGCACCTGTGTTTCAAGACGCTTCCAGATCCCCCGGTTACATCCGGGAAGCTGTGGAGAAATATTGGTCATATAAAAGGAGTTTTTCATACTTTCGGCAGAAGCCGCCATGTCCTTAGCGGGCGCCAGATGCCCCTTGTCAAAGCCGGATCCTTTATAATCCCCCGGCCGAACCGGCTTATAGCGAACCGCCGGATCGACTCTGAATGAGTTGGTGCGCCTGACTTTTGGAGCAGTACACTGTTCAGCCGTCAGAATATAAGAAACCCAGAGCGCCTGACGGCGCTTTTTGCTGTATCCGAGGGAAAAACCTTTTCTGTTGAGTATAAGATCCCCATCGCAGGGGATCCCGAAAACAAGATGTTCCGGTAATCCGTTTTTCCGGCCGCTTACCTGACATTGCTCTTCAGCTGCAGCAGAGGTGATCCCCTGAAGAAGAATCAGGATGCAGAAGAGAAAATATCCTGTTTTTTTCATTTTTTCAGACTCCTTGTCATCCCGGCAGGATTACCTTTTTCTGAGCTTTCCGATTTTGTTCATAAGCATACCCGTACCGACAGAAAAAATAATAAAAAGAAAAATCACAGGCAAAGCGGACTTCCAGCAGCGCCATTGCCAGGCGATCAGGAGTTCTTCCCAATTGCCGCACCACCCAAAAAGCAGAACCGCTGCCAAAAGAGCAAGGAGCAGAAAACATAATCCGTCGGCAGCTCCCCGAAGATCAGCTTTACTCAACGTGATGTGGGCCGCAACAGAAAGGACAAGATAGATCCACAGCCAGGATTGCCAGCGTGCCCAGAAAGTCAGAGAAAAAAAACCTCTGAGAAAGGTGCCGGCATTTTCAGCAAAAGCATTTCCTGATGCCATCATACCGTCAGGCAGCAGCAGCAGAGAAAGCAAATAAATCACCAGCAGCCCGCACCAGACGGGACCGGTCCCGATAAAAAAGTTACCGATCCGGTGATAAAGGTTATTGACTTCAAAAACGTGACTGACATACCCCAGGGTACCGTCATCTTCAGGGGAAAAGAGTTTGACTTCTTTGATCCTGTGCCTGAAAATGATGCAGAAAAAAACATGTCCCAGTTCGTGGATCATAATTCCCGGAGCAGTCAGATAGATGTAACAGGTCACTCCGAAAATCCGGTTGAATCCCTCTCTCAGAAAGTTGGAAAGCAGCTGGATCACTCCGGCAACAACGACTCCTGTACAAAGGCCGCTGAGCAACAGAAGAAAAATATTTTTCAGGCACTCCCATAAGTATTGGATCATCCGCTCCTCCTTTTCCGGCCCGCTGCGGTTCCGGCATGTCGCTGTAAAGTAAATTTTGATCACCTGCTGATAAAGAGGCGATTTCACTCCGCTTCTTTCAAAAAAATAAAATTTTTTCAGACCGCAGAGACAAAAAGACATCCCGTGCCAACACAGGATGTCTTTTCTTCCCCCTCCCGGAAGAACCGGTCAGAGGAATTTTTCAACACGTCTGTTTTATCAGAACTTGTTGTGCCGTTTACGCACCTTGGCAGCGGCATTCTTGATACCTTCGACGGTATCTGCAATGTTCTGCTCGGTAAGTCTGGGGTGCATGGGGATGTTGAGTTCGCGCTTGTAGAAGAACTCGCTGGCCTTGGGGCACTGATCGGGATCATAACCCATGCGTTTGAGTCCGGTGAAGTGGAAGGTGGGCTGATAGTGGAGAATACCCTGAACGCCTTCTTCTTCATAGAGCACGCGCATGAATTCGTCACGGCTGCCGCCCAGTTTCTTCTCATCCACACAGACGGTGTAGAGGTGGAAGCTGTGGTAGTAATCTTCGGGCTCGTAGACGGCTTCGATACCTTCAATATCCTGGATACCGGCGGTGATCTTGTGAGCGATCTCGCGGCGTTTTTCAATGAGCATATCCAGTTTTTCCAGCTGGCAGCAGCCGACAGCAGCCTGGATTTCGTTCATGCGGTAGTTGCTGCCCCAGTGTCCGTTCCACGGAATCACGTCAAAGTGGGCGGGCAGCCAATATTCGATGGGATCAGTTTTCTTACAGGTGATCTTACCGAAGTTCCAGACGGGATTGTTGATATCAGCGAGCTGATCGTTCCAGCTCTGGGGCTGGTTGCTCATGCAGCGCAGGTTCTGGATACCTTTGGCATATTCATCGTTGTTGGTGGTGATCATACCGCCTTCACCGCAGGTGGTGATGTTCTTCAGACTGTGGAAGCTGAAGGAACCGGCATCACCGATGGAGCCGGCCATGCGGCCTTTGTAGGAAGATCCGGTGGCATGGGCACAGTCTTCAAGAACTTTGAGACCGTACTTGTTGGCGATCTCCATGATGGGATCCATATCAACCATCAGACCGGCGTAGTGGACGACGTAGATGGCTTTGGTCTTCTTGGTGATCTTACGCTCAACATCTTCGGGATCGAGGTTGAAGGTGCGGGGGTCGATATCGGCGAAGACAGGGATACCGCCTTCCTTCAGGATCACCAGACTTGTGGCGACGAAGGTGTTGGGGGTAACGATGACTTCATCGCCGGGTTTGATGTCAAAAAGCTGGGTGATGACATGCATACCGGTGGTGCAGTTGGAGCAGGCATAAGCATATTTGGTGCCGTGCTTCTGAGCGAATTTGTTCTGGAACTCCTGGGTCTTGGGGCCCATGGTCAGAGTATCCTGCTTCATGGCTGCGATGGCAGCCTGATATTCGGCGTCATCGTAGATACTGCCCATGAAGGAGTAGGGAACTTTCAGTTTCACACCGTCATCGGTGGCGTAGCTGCTGGTAATACCGCCTTCGGTATTTCCTCCGGTATAATGTTTCTTGTCAATAGCCATGGTAAAACTCCTTTTGTTGGTTTGGCGTTAAAAACATCAGATGGCGTTGATTTTCATTTTCACATTGTCAGCCTGGACGATACGCTTGCCGGTCTTGCGGGCCTCGGCAGCGGCAGCCAGTGCCTGTTTGATGGCGGGAACAGCATTGTCCAGAAACTCTTTCTCGATCTGGGCACCGAAAGCGGCATTGGCTTTTTCGGGGAATCCCATGACGCCGATCTTCACGTCGGCGCGCTGAGAAGTCTGGACGACCTCCTGCTTCATTTCGGTAAAACTCTCACGGAGCTGGTAGCTGTCGGGATCATCGCGGAGTCTTTCTGCGACTGCGGGTTCATCCAGCACCATCTTGTCCATCCGGACCACTTCGGGGCACCAGTGGAGCAGCAGAGAGGTCTCTGCCCATGCGGCATGGTAGTCATGCTCGGCAAAAAGCTCAGTCCAGGAGGGGGAGAAATCCCACAGCTGGGTGAGCAGAATGAGAGTGTCTTTCAAAGCAGGATTGAGCCACTTGAGAATACGCAGGGACTCCTTGAGGTGGAGCAGACTTTCGCTGCCGCCGTGTCCGGGGAGGATGATAAAATTTTCAAAGCCCTGAAGAGCCAGAGATTCAATGATTTCACCCACGAGGTTGGAAAAGGTGTTGGGTTTCACATTGATGGTTCCGGGGAGCATACCGCCGGAAAAAGTATAGTTCAAAGTGGGAGCAACGATGCATCCCAGCTTTTCAGCCAGTTTGGCAGACATGAAATCACAGTTGCGGATATCAACATCCAGAGGCAGGTGCGCTCCGTGCTGTTCGCTCAAAGCGTAGGGAATGATAATTGTTTTGTTGGTCTTGAGATACTCCTTCACTTCGGGGAAGGTCATATCCTGCATGCGGTAACTTTTCATCTTGACAAGTCCTTATAAAAATAGAAGATGCACTGTTATATTATAAAGCAGAAGGAAGAAAAAAGCAATTCCAAGTGCTTAAAAAAGCCGAAAAAAATCCTTTTTATGAAACGGAACCGTTTTATAACCAGAAGTCCTGATTGCAGTGATACAGTTCAGACACATTAGAGCTGACCAGACGTTCACCGAGGATCTCTTTCAGTCTGAAGCCTTCAAGAGGGAGGATGGGACCGAGGAACTTGAGAGCTTCGGCACCGTCACCGCCTGAAAGATTGCTCCAATAGGCGGCTTTGGTATGATAATTCTTTTTCCATGCAGGAACAAAGCGGGGAGCGGTGTTGTTGAAACACTCAATACAACGGTCTGCCATTTCCATGGTCTTTTCATCGGTTTTGACCAGAAGATCGGGAACAAAGCCGTAAGCCTGAGAGACGCCGGTCTGATAGGCGTAGATTTCCACAGGCGGCTTGAATCCGGGCGCCTCCCCGGGAATTATGTTCAGCGTGGGGCCCAGAGCCTGAAGCGAAACCTTGGCAATAAGCCGGTGATCGGAGTGGGTATCTTTGGGCCAATGAATAAAAACGATCTCAGGAGAATATTCGGCAAGGAATGCTGCAAGGCGGTCTATGATCTCATCCTGATAACGGTCCGTTTGAGCCACAGGGTAATCCCAGATCACCTTTTTGCATCCCAGTTCTGCTGCGGCGGCGGTAGCATCTGCGATGGTGCGTTCTCTGCCGTTTTCACCCAGACCGCGGATAAAGGTCCAGTTCCAGCCGCCGACAGGGTTGAGGATCGTCACGTCGCACCCGGCAAGGGTGAGCGCAGCGGCGATATTGGGACACTCTGCCTCGATCTCTTCGTGATGGGCACCGATAAAAAGGATTCTGGGATTGCCGTTCATAAGCTCTGAAATCTCCTTGAAGTAAAAAATGTTTCCTCTGCTCCGCAGGAGTTTTTCAGGCGGAACAGTTGAGGGCTCCGGATTTAAGATAACTCCACACTCTTCTTTTTGCAAGTTGAGAAAGAAAGAGAATGCGGATTTTCTTCTGCTCCGCAAGCCAAAGAAGATTTCATGGGCAAGGTCAAAAGGAGCAGATCAAAACACTGTTTCATTGTTTCTTCGTCATCTCCCTCAAATTCGGCATAGAACACACTTGCCTTGCCGTCACTTTCGACGCCGGCTTTCAGGAGAGCTCCCCCGTCATATTCAAAAGGGAGAGACCAATTGATATCTTTCAGCAGGATTTTATCAAGACGCAGTTCCATTCTTTTTTTCATTGCCGCACCAGCCTTTCTGAAAAGCAATGAAAAAATAAAAAAGGCAGCTGTTCCAAGCAATATTTTTCATTGCCTTGATTCAGCATGCCGGAATACGCAGAAAAAAGCCAGACGCATCCGACACCAGAATCCCAGGCACGACCAAGCGCCCTTCCCCAACATGCCGGAGGCATCCGGCAAGATGTGTAAACACACAATCTCACCGGACACACTCCACCTATGCTGAGGAAAGCAAACGAAAAAGTCAATTGGTCGTTTCGGATTCTGTTTGCTGAAATATATACGGTTATAAAATTTTGTCACCGCCGGAAAACAACCTGGCGGCGTAATAATGTACACCGTCACACTCTTATTTTCAAGCCCGGAAAAAACAAAAAATAAAAAAGGCAGTTCCTTTTCCTTTTGTCTGCACTCTGCCGCAACTCATTGCTGCCGGCTGCGAAATTCAGACGGAGTGACTCCGTAGTGCTGTTTGAAGGTTCGGAAAAAGTAGGCTTCCGTCAAAAATCCGGAGTTATCGCTGACCTCTTTGATGGAAAGAGTTGAATTCAAAAGCAGTTCCGCCGCATGCTTAAGCCGCAGAGAGCGCAAATACGCCATGGGAGTCATCCCGAGGGAGGCACGGAAATGGCGCATCAAAGTGGCACTTGACATGGCGGCAAGATGTGAAAGCTCCTCCAGATAGATCTGCCTCTGGAAATTATTTTGCAGAAAAGCAGTCAGTTTGGGAATATCCAGTACCGTCTGCACCGGAGGGTAAGTGTCCATTTCCCATGCCTCAGAGAGCAGACTCAGCAGCACCATGAACATTCCCAATTTGCGGCAGTGTTTACCGGGGGCCAGGCTGAAACGTACCAACTGACGGGCGAAGCACTCCAATTCATCAAACACCTCCTCCTCCGGATGAAAAAAGGGAAAATCCTCATTTTCATAATGGGAAAGATCTTTCAGAAAAAGCTTTTTGTATCCGGGATGTGTATAGAGTTCAAGAAGCACCGGAGGAAGCTGTGTCGTATCAAAAAGCAGATTTATAAGGAACAAATCGTCACTGACGCAAGTGTAACAGTGGATCCCTCCGGGAGGAATAACGAGGATATCTCCCCGCTTGATAGAACGCTCCGGCTGTCTGCCGCACTGATGTTTCCCCTCCCCCCCTGTAATAAAAATACATTCGGTAAATTCGTGGCTGTGAGGCACAGTGACATTTTGAGGCTCCATTACAGAGGCGCTCAAATAAAATCCCGGATCATTGCGGAATATATGTGCATCCGTCTTAAAATAATTCAGATCGACTCTCATTTTCCCATCCCCCGTACATCTTGGACCGACAGGTTAATATACTCCTTCAAGAGCAAAAATGCAACCTCCATTTGATAAAATAAGTCACAATATTAAAATTTAAGTCATTGCAAAGAAATTTGCAACAGACTATATTAATCCCGTTAAAATACATACATAAAGTATCAGGAGAATGCTTATGAAACATATTGCTGCACAATATTTTCTCAATACAGACCTTCGTGCAGATGAGCTTGAAAAACAAGCTGCAATGCTTTGCGAAGCCGGCTTTGAAGAGATCTATCTTCATGCCCGCGCCGGCTTGAAGACCCCTTATCTTTCCAAACAATACTTTGAAGCTCTCGCCGTCGTCATTGAGGTATTAAAACAACGGGATGTCAAATTTTCGATCTGGGATGAAGATAATTTCCCCTCAGGAACTGCGGGAAACCGCATCGTCAATAACTTTCCGGAACTGGCCGCACAGCGGCTGAACTTTCTGGTCTTTGAAGCAGAAAAAGGAAAAAAACTCAGAGAATTCTGTTCAGAAAAGGGAGCATTGCTCAAGGCATTCGCCATAACTTCTGCCGGAGATATCAAAGAGGTCACAGAGCACTGCGGCTCTCTGCGTGAAAAATGGCAACCGGCCTTCATCAACACCACGGCATATTCTCCTTACGGACAGTTGCCTTTTCCTCACCGCCGCCGGGCCATGAATACGACGCGTATGGCAATCGAGTACACTCCGGAAAGTGACTGCCGGGTCGTCGTTATTGAAATTCTCAGGGATGCAGTACGGCACAATACGGATCTTCTCAACAAGGAAACTGTTGACAAACTTGTCGAATACACCCATGAAGAGTACAAACATGTTTTCGGAACAGAAGTGATGAAAGAAGAGTGCGTGTCATCTTTTCTTGATGAACCGGCTCCTGAAGGTGATTTCCCCTGGACGCGCCGCTTCCCGGAGGAGTTCCAAAACGATCACGGCTATGACCTGTTGCCTCTTCTTGCACACTTGTATTTGAATATCAACTCAGAAAGTCCGAAGATCCGCAACGATTACCGCACGACATTGCACCGTCTGCTCTGTGAAAACTATCTTGGATATCTGAAAAAATATCTCAATAACAACCAGATCCTGAGTGCCGGCCACCTGTGCCGTTCGGAATATCTTTCTTTTGCCAACACCCGCTGGCCGGATGAACTGCGCTGCCTGCAGTATCTTGACATTCCCTGCGGTGATCCTCTGGGAGGCGGTATCGGAAAAATGGGCAGCATGGCACACCACCTGGGACTTAAAACTGTTGCCTCCGCCGCCCGCTTTGCCGGTAAGCCTGCCGGAGCAGATGCTTTCGCGGTTGGAGGTGACAGCGTCAGTTTGCGGGATCTGAAATTCATGGCAGACTATCACCTTGCCATGGGGATCACTTATTATAACATCCACGGTCTTGATTACACCATTGAGGGCGAAAGTTTTGATGAAACGCCGCCGTCACTCTTTTATCAGCACAGCCAGTGGCGGCATATAAAGGAATTTATCAGCTATCTGAAAGAGCGGTGCAAGACACTTTCGGCTCCTCATGTATGTACTCTCGGGTTCCTTTATCCCGACGTCTCCTTGAAATGCCGCGCGCCTGAGGATGAGATCCCTGACACAGCATTGCATAAAATTGCAGAAGACCTGCTCTCTCATCAGCGGGATTTTGAACCCATCGACAGTGTGACCCTTGCAGAGCAGAATGTCAGGGAATATGTTTCTTCACGACCGAATTTTCTTGTTGCCTGCAATAAATTCATTGTCCGCTCAACCGCCCAATTTCTGGAGCGTTATGTTGAAGAAGGCGGTAAACTTGCTGTCACAGGCGGCGTTCCCCGGATCGTTGATCTTCCGGGAGCTCCCGAATGGGAATTTGCCAAAAAATATCTGACAGAAGACCCCATTGCGCTTTTTCAGGCTCCCTCTCTTGAAGGTGAAGGCAGCGAAGCCATACTTATCCGTCAGTTCAAAAAAGAAGACGGCAGCATTGACACTTTTATTTTCAACCGGGCAGCACTTGAATTCAGAGGCACTTTTGAGGGCACAGAACTTATTCTTGCTCCCGGAGAATCCAAGCTGGCAAGTGAACTCCCTCCCCCGCCGGCTCTGCCGGAACTGAAAACTGAAAACTGGAGTCTGCAATTTTCCTCTCTCAACTCAGTTCCTCTTACCTTTTGGAGTTATCGCGGCGGTATGACGGAGCTTTTCAGCAGAGCAGAATACGGTAATCTTCCTTTTGCTGAAGCGATAGCGTTCAATACACAATTTCTTGTTTCATCAGGATTCAAAGTATTTCTTACAGTGGAAGAAAACATGCTTGCCAAAGGGAGCTTTTCAGTCAATGGCGTTCCCCTTGACAAGTTTGAAAAAACGGAGTTCCGGGATTGCCGGGATCTGGCATGTGACATAACTTCACTTCTGCAAACAGGCCGTTCCCCCATCCCCAACACCATTTCCTTCACAGGTTCCCCCTGCTTTGAAAATCCTCCGTATTTGCGGGGCCTCTTTTCTGCCTCGCTTCAACCGGGAGCTGAAAGTTACCCTATTCTCACGGGAGTATCAGAAGTTCACCCCTTCCAGACCAGGGCGGATTTCCGCGAATTCGGGTACAGTACTTACTCCGGAGCGGCAGTCTGCAAGGCAACGGCAACAGTTTCTCAACAGGGGAAATACATTGTAAAATTCAACCGGATATACGACTCCGGCCGCCTGCTGATCAACGGGAAAGATCACGGGATCCGTATTGCGCCCCCCTACCTCTGGGAAGTAGAACTTGAAAAAGGTACCCATCTGATCGAAATTGAAATATGCAACAACTCAGGGAACCGGGATCGCGCCCTGGGACTCCCTGCCGGAATCATTTTATAATTTTCCATTATTAAAGAAAGGACTTATTTATGAAAGAAAAACATTTTAAGCTGATCGAACTCCTGGTGTATTACCTCAAAAAGAATTATAAAAATTGCACATCCTTACGCCCGACAGGGCGCACTTCACGCTTTTTTTGCGAATGCAAAAAAAGTTCTTCGCATCTTCACATCTTCACTCAATCAGCGTTCACGCTGATTGAACTGCTGGTCGTCATTGCCATTATCGCCATTCTGGCAGCCATGCTCCTGCCCGCCTTGCAGCAGGCACGGGAAAAGGCACGGTCAGCCAACTGTATGTCAAACCTGAAACAGATGGGCAGCGGATGCCGGACCTATCTGGATGACAACAAGGATTTTTTCCCGTTGAAAGATTATGACCGGGGAGACGGCAAGAAAATTTATTGGGGAAGAGCGATGGCTTACGGTAAATATATTCCCGGCAGCATGTTCATCTGTCCCACCGGCAAAGGTCTTGCTCCCACAGGTGTTGCATGGATCCAGAAAGTTTACAACTTCTGGAAAATCGCCGATACCGATGAAGTCGCCAATTATTCAGACCCCGCTTATCCCTACGCTTACCCCAGTTACGGCATCAACAACTGGATCTGTCCCCGTACACTGGACAGCGGACGCAGTCAAAAAGCAGGCGATTACCGTACCCCCAGCCAAAAATTTCTTTTTGGCGACTCTTTTGAAAGAGCCAATAAAAATATCGGCCGTCACGTCGGTGCTCATACAATCAATTTCAAATCCACTGAAAACACCATTGCGACGATCCACAACAGCAACCGTTCCGCCAATTTCTGCTGGATGGACGGACATGTCAGCACAATGAATTTCACCAATCCTTTCCATCCGCTTGCGGACCTGGGAGATGAAAGTTCTGACAGCTCCATCCGTTACCGCTATTTCAGATGTAAATAAACACAAAGAATATTTTTTATGAAAAAAAAGCTCCTTCTCCTCTTTCTGCTGCTTTCTGTACTCTTCCCTCTTGCTGCGGATGAACTTTGCTGGAAAGGAAAAACTCTTTCCAGCTGGCAGCAGCGGAAAAATGTCAAAGTTTCTTTCAGCGGCTCTCTCTTAAAAGTTGAGTTTACGGCGGACGATGCCCAGATCACCGGTCCGGCAGTACGCATTGATCCCGCCAAGGTCAACTGTTTCAGCATCACCTACCGTGCCAAAGGGGTGAAAAACGATTATGGAGAAATGTATTTCGCCCACGATCCGGAAAATTTTTCATCCAGAAAGTACTGGAAAATCCCCAAACTCAACTCTGACTGGCAATGGCACACTGTTGTCATTGAATCAAATGCTCTTTTCAACAAACACAACTGGTTTGAAGGCGGCATAATTTATGGTTTGCGGCTTGATCCTGTCAACAAAGCAGGCGGGATCATGGAAATTTCAGAAATCAAATTTTTCAAAAAATAAGGAGTACAGACTCCATGAAGCAACTCTTCATTCTTTCTTTTCTCATTTTTTCAGCTGCCGTCTCCCACTGCGGCGAAATCGTATGGAGCAAAGAGAAACTTTCTCAATGGAAGGCCTTGAGAAATCTGAAAACTCAATTTTCTGATGGCATATTGAAGCTCTCTGACATAAAAAAAGATTGCCAGATCAGCAGTCCCGCCGTCAAGATAGATCCTCAAAAGTATAATCACGTCAGCATCACCTACCGGGCGTCAGGGACTCCCCGCTCCGGAGGGGAATTTTATTTTCAGCATGACATGAAAAGCAGCATCGCACAGCAGATGTGGCGGATCCCTGCCCTCAAAGCCGATGGGCAATGGCACACGATCGTTCTCTCAGAAAAAGCTCTGCGGGTCCCCGAACTCTGGTTCAATGGCAAAACTGTAATAAAATTCCGTCTGGATATCACCAATGCCCCCGGCGGCAGGATTGAAATTTCAGAAATCAAATTGTTCTATAAGCCGACAGCTGTCCCCTCCCGCAAAAAAGCCGCGTTCTCTGGCCCTCTGACAGTAACGCCCCAACTGGACGAAGGTCTCTGGAAGGCTGTCGTTCCTGAATTCAGGGACTTTGTCATGCCCGACCGCCTGGATCCTTATTTTCAGGGAAAAATGATAAAATCTCCCTCCGATGACCGCAGCCCCGATGCTCCCGGGACATATTATCTGCGCCGGGAATTCACTCTCAGGGAAAAACCTGTCAGAGCATGGCTCCAGTTTACTGCTGATGACCAGGCAACTGCAAGCATCAATGGAGTCAATGTGGAAACCAATACGAACTGGCGGCTTCCCTCTTTCGGTGAGGTCAGCAAAGAGCTGCGCGCCGGAAAAAATGTGCTGGGTTTCATCTACAAAAACAGCCGTTCCGCAGGCGGTGTTTTCGGTGAACTTTATATAGAGTATAAAGACGGGTCTTTTGAAAGGATCAATACAGACAAAAATTTTGTCACCTCCGTCAAGTCAACTCCCGATTGGGATAGGGTTGAGGGCAAATGCCATGGCTGGCAAAAAGTCATTGAACAGCCGGGAGCGCCCCATCCGCCCTGGATCGTCCGCTTGAATTACAGAGATTTTTCAAAAGCTCAGCACCTTATTGCCAAAAAACTTTTTGACAACTCCATTGTGGCCGGTCAGAAAATACGTTTCCGCTTTGATTTCAAAGGGAAGTGTCCTGCGCTTCCCTTTCATGCAGATATCGTGCTGACTTCAGACAACGGGGAACTTTACAAAGAAACTGTCATTCTGACAGAAAAAGAAGTGGTCAAAACAAGTGCCGATTCATGGAAAATCGAAACTGTTTATGCCCTGCCCCTGTATATGACTTCTCGAAAACTGCTGCTCACCCTTAAATCAGGCGCCATATTCTGCAAATCAGGCGGCACTCCGGAACTGGAGTTCTCTGTCAGGCAAGTTTCATCCATCCCCGGTTATCGGGCAGCGCCTCAAGTCCGTATCGTCAAACAACACGGAGTGCCCCAAATCATGCTCAACGGCAAACCTTTTTACATGACCTGGGGCGGCGTTGCTTACAGCCACCGTCCCGACCGTCAGGCACGGCACAGTGACGGTCCCGTTAATGTTGTGACCGTCTACTCCGGCACCTGGTGGAAAGAGCTGGGGAAAATCGACACTTCCACCTTTGATAATGCCGCAGAAAATTACCGCCGCAACGCAAAGGATGCCTGGTTCATCTGGGATCTTTCCATCTATCCCCCGGATGAATTTGCCAGAAAGTTCCCCGGTGAAATGAGCCGCGATGATAAAGGAATGATCAACAAAGACGGTCGTTTATGTTTCTCTTTTGCCTCAAAAATCGCTCTTGAACGTATGCGGTGGGCGCTGGCTCAGGCGATCAATTATCTTGAACGCGCTCCCTATGCCAACCGGATCATCGGTTACCGGATCAACAGCGGCCATACGATTGAATGGTTGGGATGGGATCCTGCCCCCAACCGTATTCTGGACTTTTCAGCCCCGGCAAAAGCGGGATTCAAAGCCTTTGCCGCGAAACACTATCCGGAATTGAAAGATACAAGTGTCCCCTCCCTTGCAGAACGTCAGGTTCTTGACAACGGCGAGCTTCTCTGGGATCAGAAAAAACATCTGAAAGTCATCGCCTATCACGACTATTACTCCAATGCCGTTGTGGACATGATGCTCCAACTGCTCCGGGATGCCCGCCGTCTTGCCGGTCCCGACAAACTTCTCGGAACCTATTATGGTTATGTCATGACATTGCACAGTTCCGGCAATTCCCAAATGCGTGCGCATTACGCCACAAGGAGAGTTCTTAACTCAGGAGCTCTGAACTTCATCATGTCTCCACAGGCATACTCTGTCCGCCAGATCGGTGACTTTGTGGCAGATATGAAGCCCTTCCGTTCCATGCAGAACAACAACATCATCCCCATTATTGAAGATGATACCCGTACTCACATAGGTCCCTACATCACTTACAGCGGAAATTATCAGACATTCACCGAAGCCCACACCATCGCCGTTATGCGCCGCAATATGGGAACTGCTCTCTGCCGTATGCTGCCCTGTTACTATTATGCACTTACTCCCAACAAAGGTATGGCATTTGACTTTCCCGCCATGGGCAAAGAAATCGCAGCCGTCCGCAAGGTGGGAGAACATACGGTTGCCAAAGCCAGACGGAATGCCGAAATCGCTTATGTTATCAGCGAAGAGAGTGTTAAATCCATGCCTATGTTCCGGAGACAGCCGATGGCGCTTGCCACGATAAAGCAAACCTTTATGCCGGACGGAAGTGTCAGAAGTTCCAGAGAAGGTGCAACGGTCCTCTGCGGCACGACCTTCGGGAAGAACTACAACACCCTCGCCCGGCTGGGAGCACCGGTGGACTATATTCTTGCAGAAGATCTGAAAGATCATCCGGGTGATTATAAACTCTACATCTTTGCAAATGTCTATAAATATGATGCTGAGTTTCTTAAGGCCGTCGAAAAGCTCCGCAAGCGCAAATGTACGTTGTTATGGGTATATGCGCCCGGATTTACTTACAACATGACCAACTCTGTTGCCAACATGAAACGTCTGACAGGCATCGACTTTGTCAAATCCCCTGCCCCTCTTACTCCGGCAGTTCAATTTAAGGATAAAAGCTGGATGGGCGGCTTCAACAGGCGCATTTCCCCCATGTTCAGCATGCAGTCCGGAAAAGATGTGACTGTGTTGGGAACATACGAAGACGGCACTATCGGTCTGGGATCCAAACAAACCGGAGCTGCTCTTTCATTCTTTTCCGGTACAGATGCTTTCACAGTCAAATTCCTGACCGCTCTTGCCCGGAAAGCCGGCGTTCATATTTACAGTAAAAATTCTGACCCCATTGAGGCCAACTCCGATCTTTTGATGCTCCACGCCAGGTTCCCCGGAAAGAAAATCATTGATCTGCCTGCGGCAACTGATGTGCTGGATGTATACCGGAAAAAGATCATCGGCAGAAACATCAAGCGTTTTGAATTCAATGCCTCTTTGCATTCAACTCACCTTTTCTATTTCGGAAAAGATGCTGATCTGCTGTTGAAAAAACTCTGATGATCTTCATTTTTATCGATTTTCCCTGACCGGTCATATTCCGGAAAGGGAAAGTCGAAAAAAAGTTTATTTTTTCTCATTTCCGGACTTGAAAAATTTTTTCTCAGTGCTATATTAAGACAAACAGAAAAATTCTGAGGATTTATTGATGAACAAGTTTTATTACAGCAACTATTATTTTACTGGTTTTGCTTTTAGTAAGCGGAGCCGGTCTTTATGTGCTGTAAGTTTTCGTCAATAATGATGAATGGCAGTTTCAAGATCACGGCTCCGCGCGAAGAAAAATCGCACGGAGCTTTTTTTATGACTTAAGGAGAGAGTAATCATGGTCATCATTCTCAAGCCCAATCCGGGGGCAACGCAGGTTGACTCACTGCGTAAATTTCTGGAACAGCATGGTCTTCAGGCTCATTTGTCTGAAGGAAAAAACCAGACCGTCATCGGTTTGGTCGGCGACACTTCAAGGGTGGATATGGAAATGCTCAAGGCTCTTGATATCATCGAAGATGTCAAGCGTATCCAGGAACCCTATAAGGACGCCAACCGTAAATTCCACCCCGACGACACCGTTGTCAAAGTCGGCAACGCCAAACTGGGCGGAGGATTCTTTTCAGTGATCGCAGGTCCCTGCTCTGTGGAGTCCGAGGAACAGATCATCACTGTTGCCAAAGCAGTGAAAGCCTCAGGAGCCTCCATGCTCCGGGGCGGCGCCTTCAAACCCCGCACCAGTCCCTATGCGTTCCAGGGGCTGAGAGGTGAAGGTATCAGACTGCTCCTTGAAGCCAAAAAGGAAACAGGACTCCCCATTGTCACCGAAATCATGGATCTTTCTCAACTTGACCTTTTCGCCGAAGTGGATGTGATCCAGATCGGAGCCCGCAACATGCAGAACTTCGAACTTCTGCGGCAGATCGGCAAGACCAGAAAACCCATTCTTCTGAAGCGGGGACTTGCCAATACCTATCAGGAGTGGCTTATGAGTGCAGAATACATCATGTCCTCAGGCAATGATCAGGTCATCCTTTGCGAGCGGGGTATCAGAACCTTTGAGCCTCAGACACGCAACACTCTTGATATTTCAGCTATCCCAGTCATCAAAACCTTGAGTCATCTGCCCATCATCGTTGATCCCAGCCACTCCATCGGCATTGCAAAGTATGTTTCTCCTCTTGCCATGGGGGCTGTGGCGGCAGGTGCCGACGGACTCATTATTGAAGTCCACAACAATCCCACCTGCGCTCTGTGCGACGGTGCTCAATCCCTGACACCGGGAAGTTTCGATAACATGATGAAAAAAATCAATACCTTGAGGAGTGTACTCCAATGAATCTTGAAGAATGCCGTAAAAAAATCAACCTCATCGACGATCAGATCTGCGATCTTTTCGTTGAGCGCATGAAAGTATCTTCTGATGTGGCAAAGGCAAAAATCGCTGCTCATAGACCTGTCACCGACAGCTCCCGGGAACGGGAGGAGCGTCTGCGGATGATCAAACGCGCGGGCGATGAACTGGGTGACCGCGCCGGAGTCCTTTTCACAACCTTGTTTGATCTGAGCCGCTCCTATCAACGCTACCTCATTTCAGGCAACGGCAAACTTGCCGCCGAACTTGAAGCCGCAGCCAAGGCTGATATCGACACTCTTTTTCCCTCCCGTGCCGTCGTGGCATGTCAGGGCGTTGAAGGCGCCTACTCCCAGCAGGCATGCGACCGTCTTTTCAAACAGGCGGATATCATCTATTTCAGGAACTTTTCCGGCGTCTTCCAGGCAGTGGAACAGGGGTTGTGCGAATATGGTATTTTGCCCATTGAAAACAGCACCTCCGGCAGCGTCAACGCTATCTATGACCTGATGCGGAGCAACAAGTTCTATATTGTCCGCAGTCTTTCCATGCCTATCCGTCATCATCTGCTCGCCAAACCGGGAACGAAACTTGAAGATGTCAAAGAGATCGTTTCTCACGAGCAGGGCATATTGCAGTGCCGCGAATTTCTCAACCGTCACCCCGGTGTCAAGATCACCATTTTTGACAATACGGCAATGGCGGCAAAGATGGTCGCCGAATCCGACCGCAGCGACCTTGCGGCTATCGCTTCTGCCAACTGCGCCCAGGTCTACGGACTCAGCGACCTGACAGGGGATATCCAGAACAGCGCCGCCAACAGGACCCGCTTCATCTGTATTTCAAGAAATATGCGGATTTTCCCCGGTGCCGACCGGATCAGCCTGATGCTTTCAACTGCCCACCGCCCCGGAGCTCTTTACAGTCTCATATCAAAGTTCGCCACCATCGGCGTCAACCTGACCAAACTGGAAAGCCGTCCCATTCCCGGCAGGGAGTTTGAATTCATGTTTTACTTCGACCTTGAAGCCTCTCCCCGGTCGCCGGAGGTCATAAGACTTCTGGACGGACTGGCTTCAGGATCAGATACCTTTGTCTTCCTGGGCGGATACCGGGAAATAGTATAAACGTCAACTTTGCGGAAATTCCTCAACAAAAAGGAATTTCCGTTTTGTCATTATAAGGGAAAATCAAATTATGGACTTTGATATTGAAAAACTTCAAAATATCCTTGATAACGCCACCTCTTCAGGTGAAGAATGCGGACTTCAGCTGGCGATCTACGACCATGGTCAGCTTGCCGTCAATCTTTGTTCCGGATTTGCTGACCGGGCGCGGAAAGTAAAAGTCACGCCGCAACACCTTTTCCCCATTTTCTCCTCAGGCAAACCCGTCATGGCAGCTGCATTCCACATGCTTGTTGAGCGTCAGGTGATCCGCTATGATGACCGCGTTGCCGACTATTGGCCCGAATACGGATGCAACGGCAAAGAAGATACTCTTGTCTGGCACGCATTGACCCACCGCGCCGCCGTCAGCGCCCTCCCTGAACTGGACTCCCTTTCCGACATGGGGGACTGGGAGCTGATGTGCCGCAAGATCGCAGAAGCCGTCCCTGCCAACACTCCGGGAGAAAAGTGTTCCTACCACGGACTCACTTTCGCCTGGCTCATTGGTGAAATTGCCTCAAGAGCAAGCGGGATCTTTTTTCAGGATTTCATCCGCAAAGAACTTTTTACCCCTCTGGGCATTGAAAATGACTTCTTCTTCGGAACCGATGCGGAAATTGACAAAAGAGTCGTTGAAGTCGATGGTGAAGAAGAGAGCTGGCCCCGCACATTTATTGAGGATGAGAAGATCCGTCACAACTTCATCCCCTCCGCCAACGGCATTGCCACAGCAGCGGCTCTGGCAAAGTTCTACGCAGGTATCACAACAGGGGTTGACGGCGTGAAACTCCTTAAGGATTCAACTGTGGAAAATGCAACCATCGTCCGCCGTCACTGGAACGATCCTCTGACGCCCACATGGGCCAAGTTCGGTTTGGGCTGGGCGATGCCCTATGCGCCTGACACTTCCGCCATTTTCGGACAGGGCGGTGCTCTGGGCGCTGAAGGTTTTGCCGACAGGGAACGGGGGATTGCTGTGGGATTTGTCAAAAGTCATGTTACGGCGACTCACCCCGTGCATCCTGTGCGCGACCGGATCTCTGAAGCTCTCGGCATGAAAGAACGCCACTGGTAAAAAGTTTGCTGAAAAAGTCCTTTGTGCTGTACTTGAAAAAAATCCAAATCAAGTTATATTAACAGAGAGATTTTTTCAGAAACTAAAAATTAAGGACTTTTCATGCTTTTAACCCAGATCCTTGAACGCAACGGTATTGATACGACGGGGAGTGGATCCTCCTCTCTGACAACGCCTCTTGCGCCTTTTTTTCTTGAGGAAAAATATATCCGCAAATGCGGTGTTCTGGCGGAGCTCCCGGAAGAGATGATACAGGCGTGTGTTGATTACGCCTCTGAACTTAAATGCGATCGGCTTTTAAGGGCCCTTGCATGGCATCTTTACAGACTTTTCTGCATACTTCCTGATTTCAAAACCTTTCCTGATCACATTGATATTACAGGGAAAAAAACCGGGATCCTCTATCTTATCATCCTGCTTTCACTCCATCCCCATCTGAAACTGCGGATGGAGCTTGACGGACTCCCCGGGGAACTGGCTGACCGCGCCATGTCCCGCTGCACCCCGCTGTTATCCTTCCGGGATATCAATTACCCCGGAGAAAAGGGACTTCAGGGCAGAGCGCTCCCCTTTATGCTCAACTACAAAAACACCCCCAGTTTCCGGATCGGCAGATTTGATTTTGTGCTGACGCAGGTCCCCTCAAATTATCCGGAGCTCTTCCGCAGCCGCAAAGACCGCTCCTATGTGGGACTCTGCCGGAGCAATTGGCGCGTTGACAGCACAGGGCTCCTGCACGCATACGATGATGAATCAGTTCCTCCCGTCGGACTCAAAGAGGAAAACAATTGCATCACCGGCAGAAAAATAGATCTTGTTTCCGGCACAGTCACCCCGGAAACAGTCACCCTTGATCTTGCTGAATATGAAAGAGTTCTTTCTGAAGATGCCAATGTGCTTCTTATCCACATTCCCGGCGGCGGCGGCATGACCATGGATGTATGCAAAGAAAGTTTCATTCAGGCACGGGAATTCTGCCTGAAATATTTTCCGGAACTCTCCTTTGCCGCTTTCGGCTGTACTTCATGGGTGTTTTACCCGGCATGGCGCAAGTATCTGCCCGACTCAAATTTGAGCAAGCTCCAGAAAGGGACGCTTGCCTTCCCCGTTCATTCCGCGCCCCGGAACGGCTTCTACTTTGTCTTCGGGCGCGATGACGGAGATCCGGCGGATTACCCTGCCGATAACTCTCTGCGCCGCGCCATGATCCGGGCGTGGAAAGAAGATGGGACTCTCGGCGCAGCCGGCATGCTGCTGCCCCTTGATGAAATTGAAAATTTTCCCCTTACGAAAGTAAAATAAGCAAAAAATAACAGGAGAATAAAAAAATGGTCACTCTCAAAACCAACTTCGGCGATATCAAAATCGAACTCTACACCGAAGAGGCCCCCGTCAGCTGCAAAAACTTTCTGGAATATGTGAACTCCGGATTCTACAAGGACACCCTTTTCCATCGTGTCATTGACGGATTCATGATCCAGGGCGGCGGCATGGACAAGGATTTCAAAGAGAAAGATACCCGTGCCCCCATTAAAAACGAAGCTGCCAATCAGCTGCCCAATGTCCGCGGCTCCCTTGCCTATGCCCGTACCCAGGTCGTTGACTCTGCCACGAGTCAGTTCTTCATCAACCTTGTGGACAACGACTTTTTGAACTTCCGCTCCCCCACGCCCCAGGGCTACGGCTACTGCGTCTTCGGCAAAGTCGTTGAAGGCATGGATGTGGTAGACAAGATCGCCAAAGTCCGTACCGTTTCCCGCGGCTTCCATCAGGATGTTCCCGCTGATCCCGTGGTGATCCTTGACGCCATTGAGGAGTAATCAAAAAATGAGTACGCTCCCCGGAGTTGTTGCGCTGGAAGCAGACGCAGAGAAAATGTATCTCTTTTTCCATGAGGGGAAAAGTTACAGGTGCGAAGAGCGCCCCTTTACCCCCTGGTTTGTCGCGGCGGAACAGCTTGAGGGAGCGCAGGTCCTTGCAGGGAATCTTCCCCTGCGTTTCAAAGTGCCCGGCACCGATATTCCCAAAGGTGCAGTCGTCTGCAATTTCAAAGAGAAACGCAGCGCCGCCATGATCGACTCAGGCGTGCGTCTTTTCGGCGGCATGAGCTTTGACAAACTGCGCCGGATGCAGTTCCTGATTGAAAGTAATGAGGGTGTCATTGAAAAAATCTGCTGCGCCGATAATGAGAAGTGGTATTGTGAATTTTCAGGTGATGAATCCCAAATCATCAGAGATTTTGTGGATGCAGTGCAGCAGCGTGATCCCGATGTCATTGAAGGATATGACTTCTTCAGAAATGACTGGGAGATCCTGAAAAAATCCGCATCCAAACACAAGATCAAACTTCTCTGCGGCAGAAACGGCGCTCCTGTCACCTCTTCAAGAAGCAGTGTTGTCATCGGCGAAAGGCGTTTGAGCTACACCAGATTTGAGTGTTTCGGCAGACATCTTATTGATGTTTTTCTGATGCTTCAGCTTCATGATGTTTCAAGAAGAGAGCTGGAAAGCTACGACCTTGAATATGCGGCAGAATTCTTTGAATTGAAAACAGAGAACAAAGTGCTGCAGATCGGAGAACTTTCTGCACTCCTGACGCCCGCGTATTTCTACTGTACCAACTTTGTCCCCGGCAGCTTTCAGGATGTGGCTCTGCGGGGCAACGGCAGCAAGATAGATCTGCTCCTGACCGGTGCCTATCTTGAACGCGGTCACAGTCTGCCCCTGCCGGAACCGCCGGTATTCTTCCCCGGAGCCACAAGCAAAGCGGAAAAATCCGGAATATTTTCCCCCGTCTGGCACTGTGATGTGCGTTCCCTTTACCCTTCCATATTGCTGGCAGGAGAGATGGCGCCTGCGGGGGATGAGTTGAAACTCTTTCCCGAACTGCTCCGGGAACTCCGGCAGAAACGTCTGGAAGCCAAAGACAAAGCCAAAACACTTTCAGGCAGCGAGAAAGAACATTGGAACGCCCTGCAGAGTGCCCTTAAAATCGTTATCAACTCCTTCTACGGCTATCTGGGATTTGCTCAAGGCAGTTTCAACGACTTTGCTCTGGCGGCACAGGTGACTGCGAAAGGGCGTGAAATACTGGCGCTGTTGACCGCTTTTCTGGCGGAACAGGGGGCTGAGATCATTGAAATGGATACCGACGGTGTTTATTTCACGCCGCCCCAAGACGCAGAGCCGGAGGAGCTGGAGTCAAAAATCCAAAGTTCTTTGCCGGAAGGCATTGAAATTGAACTTGATGCCGTATTTCCCGCCATGTACTCTTACAAGGCAAAAAATTATGCTCTTCTCACCCATGAGGGTGAAATCAAACTGACCGGCGCCGCCCTGAAATCAAGAGGAATGGAGCGTTACTTCAGAAAAGTCGTCAAAGAGATCATCCGCCTGAAACTTACCGGCAAAGCTGAGGAAATTGAAACGCTACGCAGCCGCTGCCGGGAAGAGATCACCGATCATCTTGTCCCTCTGGCAGACCTCTGCAAAAATGAAACGTTGAACGACACTCCAGCCAATTACAAAAAGAAACTTGAAAGCGGCACTTCCCGGCGCAGTGCAGTCTATGAGCTTCTTATCAAAGCCGGACTCCCCGGCAGAGTCGGTGACAAAGTCGAATACTACATCACAGGCAACAAAGCCAAAGTTGCCGTCGTGGACAACTCAAAGCTCCTCTCTGAAAACGCAGGAGAACGGGATGAAAACACCGCTCTGTATCTTGCCAGACTGGAAGAACTTTTTACCACATTTTCCGAGTGATTTTCAACATTTCAAAGCACTAAAAGGGCGGAAGAACATCCCTTGCTCTTCCGCCCTCTTTTTTGAGTAAGAAAGAATCCGTCAGAATTTGACGATCTCTCCCGTTTCGGCAGATTCCATCATGCCCAGACAGAAAGTCATAGCTTCAATGGCGGCATCAGCTCCGGCAAGAGGAGCTTTCTTATTGATGACACAATCCACCAGATAAGCCATTTCGTGGGCGTACATGTTGCCGGAGATCTCCTCCTGCAAATGTCCTTTGACGCCTTCATCGATCTCGATCTTGGTCTCGGCACCGCCGATGTCAAAGAAAGAGATCCCCTGAGAATCTGAGAACTTCAGGGCCCCTTTGTCACCATGAATGGTCATAAAAGTATCAGAGGGACCGCCCCGGAGCCAGGAACACTCCAGATTGCAGATAACGCCCCCTTCGTAAACGGCAGTGGCGCTCACATAATCCCGGGGTTTTTCCAGATCTTTGGGCAGCCGGAAAGCCTGGGCGTAAACGCTCACAGGCTTGCCCAGAAAGAGGTTCTGCAAGTCGCAGTGGTGGGCAAGCATATCCAGCATGACGCCGCCGGATTTCTCATAGTCGGCAAACCAGTCGCCCCACTCCCGTTTGAATCCGCCGAAAAGACAGCAGACAGAGGAGCTGATGGGTTTACCGATCTTACCCTCTGCAAGCATATTACGCATAGTGATCACAGCCGCGGAATAGCGGCGGACAAAGCCGATGGCAAAAAGATTCTTATAGCTGCTGATCATGGGAGCAAGCTCTTTGAAATCCTCTTTGGAGCGGCAGAGCGGCTTTTCACAGAAGATGGGTTTTCCCGTTGCCATGGCGGCAAGAAGACCTTCTTTGTGGCAGTAGGTGGGAGAGGCAATGACGATCAGATCCACTTCAGGGTTGTTGACCAGCGCTGCGGCAGAGTCCATGATCTCCATGGTAGGGTGCAGCTCTTTCATGGCAGCGGCCTGTGCGGGCACGATGTCATAAACAGCGGTCAGGGTGACGCTTTTCAGCTTTGCCAAATTTCCGGCGTGGGCTTTTCCCATACGGCCGGCGCCGATGATACCGACTTTCAACATTTTATTTATCTCCTTTAACAATGGATTTGATAAGAGCGACAGCCTCTTTGATATCCTTTTCCTGTTCGGGACCGGGGGGGAGTTCGCGCTCAATGATGAGCGGTCCGGTGAAGCCGCCGTCAATAAGACGCTTCAGCAGCACGGCAAAGTTGGTGGAGCCCTCTCCCAGAACCGTCTCTCTGCCCCGGACGGCATCGGCGGCAGGGGGATTGGCATCCTTGCAGTGGATAACTTTGATTTTTTCCGCCAGACGGTCCACAACTTCCGCGGGGTCGCCGTTGTTGTAGATCAGCAGATTGGCGGGGTCAAAGTTGACACCGACGTTGGGTTCATTGATATCAGCGATGGTCTGCTGAAGTTCGGCGGCAGTTTCGGTTCCGGTCTCAAAGAGGAATTGCTGCCCCATGGCGGCGGCGAAGCGTGCCAGGTGCTGCATATCAAGGATGAAACGGTCATAGACCTCATTGTGTTCCTCGGGAAGAAATCCCACATGACAGGTAATCAAGTCGATACCGTATCTTTTGCACCACTCCATAAGGCGGCATGAAATCAACATTCTTTCGCTGCGGGTGCGGGCGGGGACGATACCGATGCCCTCTTTGGGGTTCTTCCAATTCTGATTGGGGTAAGAAAGGAACATTGAGGGGACGGCAATATTGTATTTGCGGAAAAGCTCAAATATGGCATCTGACTTTTTCCGTGCTTCATCTGTGGGCGCAAGGTATTCCTCAAAAACACCTGCGATCTGGATGCAGTTGATACCGATTTCGTTGAAAAAGGCAATGCGTCTTTCTTCGATGTGGGCGCATCTCAGCAAGGTTCCGATTTGCATAGTAAAAACACTCCTTTATATGTTGGGTTGATTTCCTGATTTTTTACACAAGGGACTCCAGCAATCTGCTGCATCCTTTGAAAACATCATGCCATGTGGTTTCAAAATCGCCGCTATACCATGGATCCGCCACCTCGCCGGGGGTGTCGGTATAATCCATAAGCATACGCAGCTTGTTATCGGGATCTCCGTTCCAGAAACGTTTCATATTACGCATATTGGCATGATCCATGCCGATGATGAGATCGTAATAAGCATAATCCGCAACAGTGATCTGCCGGGCACTCTTGCCGGAGCAGTCGATCCCTTTGTGCTGAAGGAGGCGTTTGGCGGGAGGATAAACACTGTTGCCGATCTCTTCGGTACTTGTGGCAGCGGAAGCTATTTCAAAAACTTCAGCTCTGCCTGAATCGGACACAAGTTTCTTCATGCAGAACTCTGCCATGGGACTGCGGCAAATATTGCCGTGGCAGACGAAAAGTATCTTTATCATGGTATTTCTCTCTGAAAAAATCCTTCTTTGAGAAGTCGAACGAGCCATTTCTATAAAGTATCACTCTGAAGAGGTGTTTTCAAGTGCAATTTGTTTAAAAGTTCCATATTTCTTCCTGAAAAAAATCAAAAGCCCCAGCGTCACCAACGGGAAGAGTGCTCCCATTGCCAAACCACAGCGCAAACCGAACTGCTCACGGGTCAAACTGCCTGCCTTGAAAATCCCTTCAAGGAAAGAAACAGAAGAAGCGTTATCGGCAATAACACCGAGAAAGTAAGGTCCCACTGCAGCGCCGATGTCGCCCCCGGCAGCGAGCATGGCGTAGAGCCACGCTCCGGCAAAAGGGAAGACCCGTGCGGCAAGAACCACTGAACCGGGCCAGAGGAGACTTGTGGCAAGGCAGCACAAAGCGCATCCAAGCAGAGCGAAAGAAGGATTCCCGGAAAGAGCCGCAAGAAGATAAAGTCCCACAGCCCCGGCTGCTCCCCAGATCATAAAGTTGAGCACATCGTACTTTTCGCCCCGGAGTCCGTAGAGCAATCTTCCCGTTCCCAGCATGACTGCTCCCATGCACATCCCCAGGGTATCCCCCACCACTTTGGGCAGCTGAACGGCACGTTCAAGAAATGCGGAGCTCCACATGGGCATGGAAACCTCGGACATGCCTCCAAAGGCAATAATAGCAATAATAAGATAAAAAGCCCCCTGTTTCATCAGCACCGCCGCCCCCTGCCGTTTTTCCTCCGGGATCCGGGGCGGCATGGGACAGGTGATAAACTGCCAGATATTCACCAGAGGAAGTATCGCCCATGCGGCAAGGATCCACTGCCAGCTTTTGATACCGAAGATCCAGAGTGCCAGCGTGGTCAGAAGTACGACGGTCAGCTGTCCCCAGGCGTAAAAAGAGTGGAGCACACTGAGCATAGCGGCCTTTTCTTTGCCCGGAATACCATTGATGATGATGTTGAGCATCAGTTCAAGCAATCCCCCTGTGGCAGAAAAGATGATCGTTCCCAAAAGAAATCCCGGAAAAGGATTTTCCAGAAGTACCGGGGACAAGGCAAAAATCAGATATCCGGCGATGGTCAATGCCGGGGCAAGAATGGCAAAGGGACGGCATCCGTAACGGTCAACGGGCCAGCTGAAAAGTATATCTGCCGCCACCTGAGTCACATAATTGGCAGCAAGAAGAATACCGAACTGTGTGTAACTCAGATCATAGAGGGTTTTCAACGGTATAAAGAAAACCGGCGTCAGATTGATGACCAATGCGCCGATGAAATTGGCTGTGTAACAAGCTGTTGCCGTTGAACGGTAGGAAACACTCTGCTCCATGAGTAAAACCTTATAAAAAAACTCCCGGCACCGTTTCGTGCACCGGGAGCAGTTGAACCAAATTCAGCGATGGACAAGGACCCGCTTCTCATATTCGCGAATCGAACTCATCACCTGGAAATCATCGGGCATATCGCAACGGGCAAGGAACTCGTTCCAGACGGCGCCCCAGGGAAGAGATTTTGCAGCTTCCTGAGCGGCAAGGCGTCCGGTGTAGTCGAACTGTTTTTCGGCTGCGGCGGCGCTCCGGGGCTCAAGCAGAGCGATCAAGAGAGCCTTGCGGAAGTTCCGGGTACCGATGACCCATGCAGCGGTACGGTTGATGCTGGCATCGAAATAGTCAAGAGAGACATGGATCTTATCCAGATAATCGTAAGCGGCACATTCACGGGCAATGGCAAGAAGTTCGTCATTGAGGGTCAGTACATGGTCACTGTCCCAGCGGACGCCGCGGCTCACATGGAGCAGCACCTCATCCATCATGCAGAAGTAAGCTGAAAGTTTGTCAGAAATGACTTCCGTGGGGTGGAAGTGTCCGGAGTCAAAGCAGAGCATCTTGCCCCGGGTGGCACCGTAGAGCAGATAGAACTCATGGGAGCCCACGGTACAGCTTTCGCAGCCGATACCGAAAAGTTTGGCTTCGACAGCATCTCTTTCGTATTCCTCGGAAATGGGTTCTTCAAAACACTCGTCAAGGGCATCCATCAATCTTTTCCGTGCGGAATAACGGTCTGCCGGGGTATCTTTGTACCCGTCAGGCGCCCAGAAGTTGCAGACACAGGGACTTCCCAGCTCTTTACCGAAAACTTCACCGATGCGGCGGCAGGCGATACCGTGGTCGATCCAGAACTTTGAAATCGCCCGGTCAGGATGGGAAAGCGAAAGGTTGTGAACCAGTTTTTCATGTCCGTAAAAAGCAGGAGCAATATCCATGTGGAGCTTTTTCTCTTTCGCCCAGTCCAGCCACCGTGAAAAGTTCTCAATGGTGAATCCGTCACGATCAACGCCGGGGATCATCTTATCGACCTGATGCCCCTGAAGCCCGATATGGTGTTCACCGGGGAGCAGATCAAGGGTAAAGTCCAGATCTTCTCTGAGTTCATCGGCACTGCGGGCACGTCCGGGATAATTTCCGGTCACCTGACAACCGCCCGTCAGAGAAAAGCTGTCACTTTCAAATCCCATCACGTCATCGCCCTGCCAGGCATGGATACCAACTTCAACAGCAGCCGCCTTGGTCAAAGCGGCTTCCACATCAACGCCCTGAGAGGCATAGATCTCACAGGCGTCTTTGAAAAATTTTTCTGATTTCATTACTTTATTTCCTCCCAAGAGTTGACCGGATATTCCGGATATTCCTGCGGTATCACCCGGCACTGGGGCGGCGCCCCGACGCGGACAGCGAGACCGCCATTTGCTTCTTTGCGCCACTCGACACGGATCCTGCCGTGGGGAGTGGGGATCTCTCCTGCGGCATGGGTCAGTTTGCCGGGAGCGATCTTGACGGTAAAGGCGCCGAAACCGGGTTCCACGGGGCGGACGCCCAACAGATAGCGGCCGGAGTAGGCAACAGAGATGCCGCTCCAGGCGTGACAGAGGCTGCCATTGCCCCCCATATCGGCGGGACCGCCGCCGGTTTCCCAGGTGGTGGTGGCACCGTAATCAAGCATAGGCTTGAATTTTTTGAAAAGATTTTCGTCGTACTGCTTTCTGGATTCCGGCGTACAGTTCATAAGTGCTTCCATCTCAAAAAGCTGGTTCTGAGTGGAAACATCAATGAGCTTGCCGGAGTTGAGGGATTTCCACAAGAGGGGCATCCGCTCTTCGGGGACCAGTCCCTGAGTGATCATAAGGCACTGGGTCAGGGCATAAGCATAACGGTTTTTACCGGGAAGCTCAACGCCGTAAAGCTCCTCTTCACGGAATGTCTCTTCCACAGTTTTGCCAAGTTTTTCAGCGATGGAGGCAAGTTTTTCAGCCCGCTCAGCATTGCCAATGGCATCGTGAAGATAAGCGGCTGCTTTAAGAGCTTCAAAGAGATAAAGGTTCCAGAGGGACTGGGGATATCTTCTCATATCGTTGATTTCGCCCACCCATTCAAAGAAGTGCCAGAAGCGGGGGTTTTCGGGGATGTAATAGAGTCCGTTTTCCTCGTACTGCAGCACATTATCAAGGATCTCATCAACAGTCGGCATGTGATTTTTGAGTCCCTCCCAGAAATCACCGAAAAGCAGACGGTCACGCAAGGCGACGATGTAGGCAAGGGTGAACATGGGGATGGTCCGCAAAGTGGCATCTCCGGGTTCGGTGAGAGAGAGGAATCCGTCAACACAGGATTTCCGCATGAGATCAAGGGAAGCTGCGGCAAAGTCGTAATTGCCCCACACATAGTACCCCAGCATCATCTGGATCCGGGCATCAAAGTTCCAGAGAGCCTGTTCGCGCCACGGACAATCCTCGTAGTGTTCGTGCATACACAAAACCATGGTGTGCCGTGAAATATCGTTCAAGCGGAGCAGTTCACCATCTTCGCATGAAAACTCTGCTGCAGGGGGCAAGGGGAGTCTGAGGGGGATCACTCCAGCGGAACACAGAGCCGTCTCCCCGGTCATAGAGGTAAAGTGGAGTTCAAGATAGCGTGCTCCGATACGGCGGTGCGCAAAGACAAAGTCGTTGATACCTTCCTTACAGATATAGCGGTCGGTAAAGTTGTATCTGTCCTGAGCGCTCATGACTCTGCCGTAGACCAGATGTTCGCCGTGGGCGATATCCACAATGGTTCCGGCGGCGGCTTTCAGGCGCAAATGGAGATAACCGCACTCCTCCTTTTTCAGATCCAGCAGCAGCATGACGCCGTTTTCGCCGTTTTCACCTGAGACCGGTTTGATGGTGTAGAAGCGGTCGCCGGCACCGTTGAAAGACAAACCTTTGCGGGAAAGAATAGCGTCATAAAGGATATCTTCAATATCAAAAACATCATATCGTTTGCCGGGACGCAGAAGATCCGCGAAACACATCTGAGCCGGAGTCTTTTCAGGATCTTCTTTACGGACGATCCAGCCGCCGAACTCCAGCATGGTGGTCAATTCGGGCAGTTCATTGACCTGGGGGACAGGACGGGGAGAAAGGGTCAGTGGAGCTTCTTCGGCAGTGTAGATGCCTGCGTTTTCCCACGAGGAATCGTCGAAATCCGCCTCTTGCCAGGGAAGTTCTTTGCGGGCATCGTATTCAAAAGTGAATCCGGCCTGAAAGGTCATCTGACGGGCGCTGTATGAAAGGAATCCGGGTTCGTCGGCACATTTCCATGTTTCATCGGTAGCGCAGATGATCTCTCTGCCGGAAAAAACGACAGCTCTCAGAGAAGCGATACCGGGAAGATAAACATGGAATTTAGTTCCCAGATAGTGAACTGAGACAGCGATGACATTGGTTCCCTTTCTCAGATAGGGAGCAATTTCCAATGTGCTGTAACTGCGATCTTTGGGATAGTCTGAAAACTGTCCCCCGGGGACACGGACTCCGTTGACATAAAGAACAAAAGTGGAGTCTGCGGCGATCTGCACTGCGGCAGTTCCGGGGATCTCGTCAAGATGAAAAGTTTTCCGGAATGCTTTGTATGAGTCGATTTTTCCGCACTTGGCGGCGTCCCATATCCACTTGACGGCGGGATTGAAAATCGCTTCTGCCATAAAGTATATCTCCTTGTTTTGTCAGGTAATATTCACATGGAGATAATTTAATGTTCCAAAGGCAAAAAAACAAATCGTTTTCTGTAAAAAAGGTGATTATTCCACACTTTTTGACCATTTTTGTTCAGTGAAGATCAAATTTTCAGTTTCATAGCCGAGAGCAGAGATCCATTGCAGGAGTTTTGTCAGAGTCTCTTCTCTGATTTCAGGAGTCCTTGAAAGGATCCACAAACGTGCATAATCCCCTCCTGTCACCACAGCAAGAGTGTATCCCTGATCCAGATAGATGATCTTGTAGATCCCGGAAAAGGGGAAGAAAAACTGAACTTTGAGCAGCCCCACATCCGGGCGGACCGCCAGCCATGCTTTGCCTGTGACTGTTTTCAATTTTCCGTTCCGGTATCCGGAGTTGACCACCTTCAGGGTACCATCGGGATTGAGGGAGTAACATGCTTTCACATTATACATGCCCCATTCAAACCAGCTGGGCATTCTGGCGATCTCATACCAGATACCGGTGTAAGATGCGGCGTTGAAATACTCCACCGCCGGGATCCCTGCGGTGGTACCGTTTGAACATCCGCTGCAAAACAACAGTAAAAATACTCCGGCAAGGAATAAAAATGCTTTTTTCATGCTCTCAGCCTCCTCTTTTGTCCCTCTGAAGAGTCCATTATAAGCTGCCGGAAAAGCATTTTCAAATTTTTTTCTGCAGAAAAAAAGAGACCGCTGCAAAATGATTTTTGCGGCAGTCCCTTTGTCAGAGATGTGGCTGCGTTCAGTCTGCCAGCCAGCGCTCAAGATTGGCGGCGACGAAAGCGTCGTCGTGGAGTTCGGGATAGGCGTCGTGGACCCGGGTGATCTCCTCTGCCTGTCCGGGAGAAAGTACCTCTTCAGGGTCGATGCACCAGATACCGGGAAGCAGTCCCTGACGGCGCAGCACTTCGTGGAGTCCGGGGATACATCCGGCAAAGCCGTGTGACGGATCAAAGAAAGCGGCATTGCAGTCGGTGATCTTGATGGCACGGGTCAGCAGCTCCTGAGGCACAGGAGCGCCGGAGGCAATGAGAGCATGCAGTTCATCAAGAAGTTCCACAGCCTTCTTGGTCCAGGCAGACCAGTGGCCCAGAAGTCCGCCTTTGATGCGGAGCTTTTTGCCGTTGATATCGTACTCGGTCAGAAGATCAAGAAGCAGATTATCATCGTTTCCGGTGTAAAGAGTGATGTCATCTCTTCCGGACTCAGCCACCGCGCGCACCACATCAAAGGTGCAGTAACGGTTGAAAGGCGCCATCTTGATGGCAAGAACGTTTTCGATTTTTGTAAATTCACGCCAGAACTCATAGGGCAGGATCCTGCCGCCCACACTGGGCTGAAGGTAGAAACCGATAATGGGCATCACTTCGGAAACAGCCTTGCAGTGTTCCAGCATGGCTTCAATGGAGTCATTTTTCATAGCGGCAAGAGAGAGCAGCGCCGCATCATATCCGTTGGCAGCTTCAAATTCAGCTTCAGCGACAGCCTGTTCGGTGCGTCCGCAGACGCCGCCCACTTTGAGGATCTTTTTGCCCTGCTTTTCGCACCATTCGTCAATGAAGCGTGAAGTTTCACTCAGAACCGGCTTGAAAAGCCCCACTTTGGGGTCGCGGATGGCAAACTGAGTGGAGTGCACCCCCACAGCGATCCCCCCCACGCCGCAGTCAATGAAATAGCGGGTCAGGGCGCGCTGATATCTGGGAGCAAAGTTGCGGTTTTCATCCAGAGCCAGAACCTGAGCGGGGATGGCAACGCCTTCACGGACTCTTTTCAATACTTCAGGAGCAATATCACAAACTTTTTTCATTTTTCAAAACTTTCCATTGTTGACTTCAAAGTGGGTGGGTTTACCGATGGAAATACCGCCGTCAGCGATCCACTGCGCCTGCAGACGGATCATTTCCTCAAGACTCATCCGGGGATATCCGAAAAGAGAACACATCCGGGAAGCATCGTTCAAATAGTTGAGATCTCCGGGAGTTCCGGCAAATTTCACCTCTTTTCCCATGACTTCGCCCATGATCTTTGCGGCCCGTTCCACGGTGGCGGTTTCAGGGCCGGTCACATTGAGGACGGCGCAGGGGGAGTCGGCAAGTTCAAGAGCACGCAGAGCGGCGGCATTGGCGTCTCCCTGCCAGATCACGTTGAAATAGCCCACAGTGTTGTTGACCTCTCTGCCCTCCCAGATGGCACGACCGATGTCGTGGAGCACGCCGTAACGCAGATCGACGGAGTAATTCAGGCGGAAAAGCAGAATCTTTGTGCCATTCTTTTTGGAATAATACTCAAAGACCCGCTCACGCCCCAGACAGGATTGGGAGTATTCCCCCACAGGGGCAGGAGCGACCTCTTCGGTGCATCCCCCCTCTTTCACACTCATAAGGGGATAGACGCATCCCGTTGAAAAGGCGACGATGCGGCTCTCTTTAAAATGCTCCGCCACCAGTGCGGGCGCCAGCACATTCATTGCCCAGGTGAGTTCTTCGCTGCCGCCGGTACCGAATTTGCGTCCGGCCATAAAGATCACGTTGGGGATCTGAGGGAGTTTTTCAACCTGCTCGCGCTCCATAAGGTCACAGGCGATGGTGATGATGCCTGCTTTATCAAGTTTCACCCGTTCTTCGGGGTTGGAAAAACGGGCAACGCCGTAGACCTTTTTCTCAACTCCGGCGGCCTTGATGGCTTCAACGGCCTGCATACCCATGGTCACGCCCATTTTTCCGGCGATACCGAGGATCATGATATCGCCCTCAAGGCGTTTCATCATTTCCACCAGTTCCGGATGGGGCAGAGCAAGAAAAGCATCCAGCTTTTCAACAGAATCCAATTTTTCTTTGCAATACATTGATATTGTTTCCTTTATATTAACTCAATGCTTCGTTGACAAATTCAATAATCCGTGTTCTCTTTGGAGCAGCGGAAGAATGACAGACATGCTGCACATACAAGACGGTCAGTTCCCGTCCGGGATCGATGCAGAAGTAAGCCCCCGCAGCACCGCCCCAGCCGAACTCAGTTCTTTCAGTATATCCCCGTCTGGGACAGCGGACGCCCAGTCCGTAACTGTAGTAGGGACCGCTCCAGGTATCTTTCTGCTGCTCTTCAGTCAGTTCATCGGTCCGCATCATATCAATGGTGGAGCGCTTGAGAATTTTTTCCCCGGAACAAAGTGCCTGAAGCAGTTTATTGTAATCCTCGACCGTAGAGACACATCCGGCGCCGCCGCTTGCATAGCAGGGTCCCAGGCGGAAAGGAGCGATGCCATAGTTGCCGATGCCGTTGAGTTCAACAAGCTGCTCTCCAGCAGGGACTTCCCGACAGAGCGGGATCAGGGTGTGCCATTCAGATGCAGGCAGCAGGAAGGTTGAATCATTCATGCCCAGCACATCAAAGATGTTTCTGGTCACATATTCGTTGAACTCAACTCCTGAAATAACTTCGACCACTGCGGCAAGAACGTCGTGACAAAGGCTGTACTGCCACTTTTCACCGGGATCAAAGTCCAGCGGCTCATCAGCCAGAGCCCGGATCACTTCGCGGGTGGGGCAGCTTCCCCTGGTGGCATCGTAAACACGCAATATGGAGGGCGCATTCAAATTGTAATTGAATCCAGCCGTCATGGTGAAAAGATGACGGATCGTGATCTTGTTTTTGGCATCAACGATACCGTTGGGCGTTTTCACCTTCATCTGTGCATACTCAGGCAGATAAAGACTGAGTTCATCATCCAGTTGGAATTTGCCCTGCTCCCAGAGCTGGAGCGCAGCGCAGCAGGTGATAAGTTTTGAACAAGAAAAAATCTGATATCTTTCCTTTCCCGTCATGGGGATCTTTTTTGCACTGTCGGCAAAACCTGCGGTGTACCGATAGATCACCTCGCCCTTGCGGCAGATGATACAGTCATTCCCCGGAACAGGCAACTCCCGCAGTTCATCCAGAAACTTTTCCAGTTTTTCAAACATATCCATGATCTCCCGAATAAGGTTGGATCTTCAAGTTAAAACATCAATCCGCAATTTTACTGATTTTTCTCTTTGACAAAGATGTTTTTTCATCCTTTTTCATAATATAGAGCCGGAATACTTTTTTTGCAACCGGAAAAAAGGCTGATTGATCCACTTTAGATGCAGTTTGAAAAAAAAACATTCACCATTTGAAAAAGTTCCCCGACCATTATATATTAAAAAAGCAAAAACAGGACGATCTATCCCATGGCAAAGAAAGAAAAAAGCAAAGAACTCCCCCCACTCATGGCGGCGCCGGCGGTATGCGGATTCCCCTCCCCTGCCGAACAGTATGTGGAATCCCCCCTTGATTTGAACGAACTGCTGGTCAAAAAAGCGGCTGCGACATTTTTTGTCCGTGCGGTGGGAGACTCCATGACAGGCGCCGGGATCCGCAACGGCGATATACTGGTGGTTGACCGTTCTCTTGAAGCTGTTGACGGAGCCATTGTGATTGCTGCTGTGGACAACGAATTCACAGTCAAATACTTCCGTAAAAGAGGCTCTGACATTCTTCTTGAACCTGCCAATGCCGCATTCAAAAGCATCCGTTTTGCAGAGGGGATGGAGCTTCGTATTTTCGGTGTTGTAACAGCATGCATCCACCAGTTCCGCTGACAAAAAAGGCGCTTGATTTTATGATCGGATTGGTTGACGGCAACAATTTTTTCGTTTCCTGCGAGAGGATCTTTGATCCGTCACTGGAGGGAAAACCAGTGGCAGTGCTTTCCAACAACGACGGTTGCTGTATCAGCCGTTCCAATGAATTCAAAGCGCTGCAGATCCCCATGGGGACTCCTTATTTTCAACTGCGCAGAGTGATAAAAAAATACGGTCTTGAGTTCCGTTCAAGCAACTACGCCCTCTACGGAGATATCTCCCGCAGGATCATAGCGGTGCTCCATGAATTTGTGCCTCAGGTGGAGCAATACTCCATTGATGAAGCCTTTATTTATCCGGCACTGCCGGCGGAAACTGATTTTCATGCTTTCGGCAGCAGGATCCGTGAAACTTTGCGCCGTTGGATAGGTGTTCCCTGCGGGGTGGGATTTGCTCCGACTAAAACATTGGCAAAAATCGCCAACCACATAGGCAAAAAAAGTTCTTCCGGAGTTTTTGTCATGCCGGATGATCCGCAGGGGATTTTGCGGAGAACGCCTGTTTCAGAAGTTTGGGGCGTCGGCAGACGTCTTGCGCTGAAACTGGAATCCATGGGCATACATACGGCATTTGATCTTGCTTCAAGAGATCTTCCGGAATTGAAAAGGCGTTTTTCCGTACTTCTTGCTCAGACAGCACTGGAACTCCGGGGAGAACGCTGTATTGCCGCAGAAGATCCGTCAGAGCTTTCACAGAGTATCTCATGCTCCCGTTCTTTCGGACATCCCGTCACAGCCTTTGAGGATCTGGAAGAATCAGTCGCCGTCTACACAGCAAGAGCCGCCGAAAAGCTCAGAAAAGAGAAACAGCGTGCCGCCGGAGCCAACATTTACTTCCAGCTGTATCCGGAAAATCGCCACCTCCTTCTTTCCAGTACAGTAACATCCACAACAGTGGCTTTTGAACACCCCACTGATGATACTGCCCAAATGATGAAAGCCATCCGTCCCAAATTGCGGGGCATCTTCGTTCCCGGAAGACGTTACAAAAAGTCCGGTGTTCTCTTTTTCGGACTTGAATCAGGCGAAAACGCGCCCCGGGATCTTTTTGCCCCCGACAGTGAAAAGAATAACGCCGGACTTTTCAGTGTAGTGGATCAAATCAACGCAAAATACGGCAGAGGGACTCTTTTCACACTGGGGGAAGGCACAACAAAATCATGGCAGATGAAACGTTCTCTTCTGAGTCCTGATTACACCACAAGCTGGGATCAGCTGCTCAAGGTCAAATAACCCCCATTTGTAAAAATTTGCAAAAATATTTTTTTTCCTATTGCAATCCTCCGCTATTGTGCTTATATTATTCCGGAAAACATAAAAAGCAAGGATCATGCCATGAAAAGAATAAAGATCGGTCAAATCGGTATCGGACATAATCACGGTTCCGAAAAGATGGCTTCTCTGCGACGTCTCAGCGATGTTTTTGAGGTGGTCGGTGTCGTGGAAAGCGATCCTGAGTGGATGAAAAAAAGAGGAAATCTTGCCCCTTATCAAGGACTCCCGTTCATGACGGAAGAGGAGCTTTTTGCAACTCCCGGCCTTGAGGCGGTTGCCGTGGAAACAGATGGTTTTGAACTCTGCCCCACAGCATTGCGCTGCGCGGAAAAAGGATTCCATATCCACATGGATAAACCCGGCGGTGAAGATTTGCACGCTTTCGGCAGAGTTCTTGATATGTGCCGAAGAAAAAATCTGGTCTTTCAGCAAGCGTATATCTATCGTTACAATCCGGCGGTGCGCTTCTGTCTTGAAGCTGTCAGAAAGGGATGGCTCGGTGAAATTTTTGAAATACATGCCGTTATGAGCCGTTATGATGGAGACAATGCCGCCTACCGCCAGTGGCTTTCGCAGTTCAAAGGGGGAGCCATGTATATTTTTGCGGGTTATTTGATCGACCTTGTGATCGCCATGCTGGGTGCTCCTGACAAAGTGACTCCTTTTATGAAAAAGACCCGGAACGACGCCTTGATCGACAACGGTCTTGCGGTCCTCGAATATGCAAAAGCCACAGCAACGGTGCGTGTTTCCGTAGAAGAGGTCGAAGGATACAAACACCGCCGCCTGATCGTCTGCGGAACAGAAGGCAGCGTGGAGATCTGTCCCATTGAATTCCAGCACTACTACACAGACAAACTTTCCGCCCGGCTGACCCTGAAGCACCCCAAAGGAGCTTATGAAGCAGGAACACATACCGTAGACTGCGGACTTCTCAACTGCCGCTACGGTTCACAGCTGACGGAGTTTGCAAAGATCATCCGTAAAGAGATGGCAAATCCCTGGTCTTTTGACCATGAGTATCTGCTCCATAAAACTCTTCTTGAAGCATGTAATGTCAAAATTGAGGAATAAAAATGTCAAAAAAAACAGCTATCATCACGGGCGGTGCCGGATACATCGGCAGTGCCGTTGCCAAACGCTTTGCGTCTCAGGGGATCCAGGTCATCCTCTTTGACTGCAATCAGGAACAGATCAACAAAGTCTCTGCCGAAATCAATGCCGAAGGCAGGGTGGTCGATGTAACAGATTACGCTGCAGTCTCCGCCGCCGTGGAAAGTGCCAAAGCCAAATACGGAACTGTTGATATCCTTGTCAATGTGGCAGGCGGCAGTGCCCGTTCTGAGATCCGTCCCTTTGCCGTGCAGAAAATCGAAGTCATCCATCAGGTGATCGACATGAACATGTACGGAACGCTCCATTGCATCCGGGCGGTCGCCCCCATCATGATCGAACAGAAAAGCGGCGTCATCGTCAACTTTTCCTCTGCTGTTGCTCTGGGGGGTATCGTGGGATGTGCCGACTATGGAGCTTCCAAAGGTGCGATCATGGCGGCGACCAAATCTCTTGCCATGGAACTGGGCCAATACAATATCCGGGTGAACTGTGTCTGCCCCGGAAAAATCCAGCGGCCTGACGCCCAACCCGCAGACGTAGAGGGATTTGTTAAAAAACACACCTATTTGAACGTACTTGCCAATGCCGAAGACGTAGCTGATCTGGTCGAGTTTATTGCGTCAGAAAAAGCGCGCTGCATCACAGGTCAGAATTACATCATAGACAATGGTCGTTCTCTGGGGCTTCGGGGTGACAGAAACCGCACAGACTGCTGAAGAAATCTTTCCCGTTGATTTCAGGGAAATAAAAAATGGCTCCGGCGCCGGGGCTCGAACCAAGACCAAGTGGTTGACAGTTAATCAAGGTCGTATCCGTGAGAGAGGTACCTGCAGCATTGTAAAGCAGGGGAATCATTTCTATTTGACAATAGGGGCTGAAAATAAAGTTGCGTCACGGATGCAGAAACGTAAAAAGAGAAAATCACTTCATAAATATCTTAATTTTTACAAAAAAAATTAGAAAAACCTAATTGACTTTTGTCAAAACCATGCTATATTATAGAGGATCACAGCCAGCAGAGTCAATGCTGCTGCGTTTATTTTTTAAAAAATAAATTAGACACGCCTAATTTACTTAATCATTTTATGATCAGAAAGGATTGACGAAAAGTGAAAAAAAGATGTTGTTGTTGCGGATATTCTGCCGGCAAAATGTCACTTGCTGAATTGCCTGTCGGCACGAAAGCAACGATTGTCGGAATTTCTCCGAAGTCACGCGGAGCAAAAAAATTGGCCGATGTGGGGATCGTGCCGGGAACAGAACTGCTCATTGAGGCGCATGCCCCCTTTGGGGGGTTGATCCGGGTGAAGGTGATGGAAACCAGCATGGCACTTCACAAAGATGATGCCGCCTGTATCATGCTTGAAAAAACGGAGGATGCCAACGATGAGTAAAAAATTCCGCATTGTACTTGCCGGTAACCCCAACTGCGGCAAAACCTGTATTTTTAATGCCCTGACTGGTGCAAGGCAGCACGTTGGCAACTATCCCGGCGTAACCGTGGAAAGCAAATCCGGCTCATTTACTTTAAATGATATGGAAATAGAGTTGATCGACCTGCCTGGAGTCTATTCTCTTTCCAGTTCTTCTCCGGAAGAAGCTGTCGTTTTTGAGGAATTGACGAAAAAAGGTATTGACCTCATCGTAAATGTGGTTGACTCCACCATTCTTCAGCGCAGTCTTTA
>JAFWBQ010000065.1 GCA_017507125.1 Lentisphaeria bacterium | reverse complement strand
TTCCCCCTGCAAATTGAGAAAAGCCATAACAGGAGCGCTGTCGGCAAGATCGGAACTTTGAGTGGAGTTCCAGTCGGGAGGCAGATTTTTATGTACACCTGCTGCCGGACTCCACTTGGTCTGGATATCCAGATTGGGGATTCGCCATGTAATTTCAGTTTCAGGGGGCACTGCCGGAGTTTCAGCATGAAATTTGATATGAAGCAGATCAACACCTGCTTCAACTTTTTCCGTTTCCAACTCCACTTGCCATTTTGAATCTTCATAATGAATCTGAAAAGTCAACTCATCTATCCTGATTTCCATAATAAGCCTCCTTTATAATTTCAACCATGGTCAACGGGAAACAGATTATTTGAAAAGCCCCAGATGACAGCCCACCCAGAACCAGGAGAGGGGGGCGTATTCCTCGGGGACGTCACCGTGGCCGTGAAGGGGCTTGTTGAAGATCATTCTGCTGCCGCCGAGAGCGTTATAGGCGGCGTAGACGCTCGAAGCGGGACAGATGGTGTCGATGAAGCCGCAGCTCGTGAATACCGGAACCTTGATCATGGGAGCGAAATTGACCGGGTCGAAGTAGCGCATGACCTGATAGTGTTCCCGGAAGTAGTCCGCGTGCGAGGTGGTGTGATGCCGTCCCAGAAGAAAGCCGCCGCAGTCGCAGAAGGCGGGATCGCCGCAGAAGGCCGCGTTGATTTCCGGACAGAAAGCGGAAAGGAAGATGCCGAAGGCTCCTCCCTGACTGCCCCCGAGGTAAGTGATGCGTTCCCGGTTCACCGCGGGCAGGGCCGAAACGAGACGGCACATGCGCACGGCCCCCGGAATGGCGCGGTAGAAGAAGGTGTGTTCACGGCCCTGAACCAATCCCTCGGACCAGTAGAAGCGGACGTTCAGAGACTTCATGTAAGCTTCATGGAGCCGTTGGTGTTCCTCATAGGTGTCGCCCGGGTGGTAGTTGTGCGTAAAAATGAGTAGAAGCGCCACCGGGCCGGGGAAATGGGAATCCGCATTGGCGCAGTGCTGGACGAAGCCTTCCCGGGACAGCCCCGGACCCGCGCCGGCAAAATAGATCATCATGGGAACCGGACCGGCGACGTGGGGAAGCCGGAGAAAGGCGTAACATCTGCCGCCGTTCAACGTGGTGCATGAAAGGTCGTAAAAGGAGTGACCGGAACCGGCGAGTTCGGGGATCTCCTTCATCTGAAAGTCGGCGGGGATCTTTTCCAGCCGGGCGAAGGTGTCGTCCCAGAACTCCCGGAAGTCTTCCGGCTCAGGCAGTGCGGGACGGATGTCGCAGGGATCGAAAGCCGCCCCCGCCAGGGCGGGTTTCATGCCGGGGGCGGAAACCTCGCAGCGCAGAACGCCGGGAAAGGGCAGTCCCTGCTTCAAGGTGCAGGGGGTGGTGATCTTTTTCCTTTCCAGTTCCGCTTCGCCGTCGGCGGTGAAGACGACCTCCGCTTCAGTGCCGGCAATCGGCGCGGAGATGGTGAATTCGGCTTTTTCACCCACGTGGCAGATCCGGGACTCCGGAACGCAGGAGATGGTAAACGTCTGTATTTCTTTTTCTTTCATAACACTTTTCACTTGAGTTGATTTCGACTTGGGGGAAACAGCGCGGGATCGAGCCGGGAATCACCAATTATTTCTTGCCGGGTCGGCGGTAAAGGGGTTCCAGAAGGTACAATAGGCGGCGGCATTACCGTTCAATTTGTAATCCGGTACACGGCTGCGTTTCATCTGCTGAACGTGAAAGTCAAAAAAGAGGGCAGTGCTCTGGTCACTGTGGGGATAATCCGCGGCATAACCTGCCGAGGCGCCCGTGTAACGATTGTGAGAGTAGCTGATCGTTGCGCCGTTTCCTGACAGATATCTTTCCATGACCAGCATGCTGCGGGAAGGCCAGCGGGCCCGCCAGACAGGCTGTGCTCTGCTCCGCAAAATCGCCGGCGTATCCGCCACGCCCCATATAAGGAGTGTGGACATCCCGAGCGCGGAGAGATGGCCGCCGTAAAAGCGGGAGAGCTCCGGTTTCCGGCTGGGACAGGCCAGAGAATGTGCGTACACGCTGCCCCGCAATTCGCGCCAACCGCCTATGGTCATGTCGAGTTCCGTCACGACGCCGATATAATGGGCGATCAGCTCATAATTCTTATACGCAGACACCCACACGCGTCCGGCACTCTTTCCCCCCAACACAGTGTTCCCATAGGGGGGAACAACGCCCCTGAACTCATCGGTATAGCCCACGAAGCCCATCCCGACCTGTTTCATGTTGCTGATGCACTTGGCCGAGCGTCCCCGCTCCCTGGCCTGCTGCAACGCGGGCAGAAGCATCGAAGCCAGTATGGCGATGATGGCGATGACCACCAAGAGTTCGATGAGCGTAAAGCGCCTCCAGCAGGCGGCACACCGTTTGAAGCTGACCGGGACCATGTCGATTCTCTCCTTATATGGGGTTGGGATTTTTACTTGATTTCGGGGGGGGGAGCTTCACCCCTCGCCGCCCTTTCCAGCGGAACTTTTTTTCTTCACGCGGGCGGTGCTGGCCCGGGGAACGAGCTTGAAGGCTCTGGGGACCGCAGGGGCCTCCAGTCCGGGGCCGAACCACTCTTTGCTGTTGAAGAGAAGTCCGAAAGCCCTTTCCGCCGCCTGACGGGGAAGGAAATCCACCGAGGTCAGAGGGGGCGTGAACATATCCGTCCCCTTGCTGTTCCCGAAAGCCGCCACGGCAAGCTCTCCCGGAATGTCGATGCCCTTTTCTTCGCAGAACTCGTAGAACTGCACGGCATGAAGATCCGAGTGACAAACGACGGCATCGAACCGTTCGCGGTCTTCGAGCCATTCGGCAAACTTGTTCCTGTTGGCTTCTCGCTGCGCAGGATCAATGAAAAGCACTGGCTTCTCAGGAATTTCAAGGTCGAGCTTCCGCATAAACTCGAAATGCGTCTGGAGCGTGGAGGTGCGGAGCCAGGCGTCACGGTGTCCCCCGGCCCGTTCGTCGCCGCTCAACTCGCCCACGGCGCCGATCCTGCGGTATCCCTGTTCTTTGAGATGGCTCAGGACAGCGAACCAGCTGGCATCGTGAGAGCGTTCCAGAACGGCGAAACGGGTGATCGCCCGGTCGCTGGGACGGGCATCGGGGAGAAGCACCGGGATATTCGCTTCCCGGAGGGTTTTGAGCTCCGGCTCAAGACCGACGAAGCCGCCGTTGCAGACCAGTGCCCCGGTGTAGCCCTCCTTCCGGAACATTTCCAAAATCCGCTCGCGGGAAAGGGAATTGAAGATGTCGATGGAAACCTGATCGACGCCGATCCCCCGCTCCCGGCAGACGGCCTCGAAGGCGGGGATCATCTCGTTGAGGAAATAGACCCCGTTTTCCCCCTTCCTGTAGGCGACGATGAGAAATTTGCCGCCGGGCAGCGGGTCGGCCACCCGGAATCCCCGGCGCGGCTGGCTCTGTATCAGTCTGTGCTCTGAAAGTATCGCCAGAGCCGAAACGATGACCCGGGGCCCGACCCCGTACATTTCGGCCAGAGTCCGGACGCTGGCAAGAGGGGCTCCCGGCGCTATTTTTCCGCTGAGGATTTCCGCTTCGAGCAGAGAAGCGATCTCCCGTGAACGGCATTCTTTTCTTTGCAGAGAACTTTCCATCATACTCCTCCTGTGTCATTCTGTGTCATTAGACATTAAAATACACCGCCGGAGAGATGATGTCAAGGCCTGTTTACGTTTTTTTTGAAAAAAAAGCAGTTCCACGCATATTTCCGAACACGGAAGGAGAGCGGTGGTCTCCTCATAGTTTTCAGCTTTGACTCGGTCGGCAGCGTCACCCGTGCCGAAGAAAGAGCTCGCTTTCAAACACAGCGCTTTTCAGCGGATTTGACTTATATATTACTTCGATGAGATAAGCTCACGATCAAATATGGCCCTGCCGGTCCTTTGGGGATCGGCGGGGCTTTGTGTTTTTAATTCTAAACTGCAAGGAGGTAAAAATGAGAATTGAAAAACAAATGTTGAACGATGCCCTGCGTGTGCTGGGCAAGGCGGTCTATCAGACCAGCCCTGTGGAGCTTTACAGGTCGGTCAGGTTCGTGGGAAAGCCTGGATATGTCAGGGCGATGGTGACTGATGGTGTCGAAGTCGTTTCTGTCAAGGTGGAGTCCGACAATGTGGAGCCTGTGGACTTCTGTGTGGAGTTCAAGGTGCTCCGGGAACTGGTCAGGGTGGCGAAGGATTATGTGGAACTGCAGGGGAAGTTCATTGAAGCTCCGGAAATGGTTCCTGTGCCTGATGATGCTGTCACAACTGTTCTGCCTGCGGAAGTTTCCAAGTATCTTGAGCTTGCTGCTCCCATTATCAACAAAGCTGAGTACAGGCGCGTTCTGCAGGGGATCAACCTTTCTCCCTATGGTGTTACAGCCACCGATGGAAAGCAGATGCTCCATTTGCCTGTGCCTATGACGTTGAAGGAAGATATGACGATTCCTTTTCCGTCAGCTCTTCTGGCAGCAAGACTTTCTGAAGCGGGGCTCTTGCAGACCTGGCAGCACGAAGGGAGCCGAGTGTTCAAGTTCCAGATCGGCTCCTTTGAGTGGTACGGCAGAGTGATTGACGGTATATATCCGGCATGGCGCAACATCATTCCTACGGACAAGACTCTGGATTGCACTCTCTCTCTGCATGAGCCAGTAAAGGTCATTGAGTGGCTCAAGATGATCCCTGTCCTGAAGACCACCAACGGGATCAGGTTTGAGGTCGAGGAAAATATCATCACTCTTTCTTCGACAATCCAGCCAGCCTTTGAACTCCAAGCAGAGGGAGAGTTTTACGGCACTCCGCCTGAAAATGACTTGAGCCTTGACCGGGATATCCTGCTGCGGATGCTGACTCAAGGCTACACCACTTTGAAATGGAACTCCAAAGGTTCATGTCCTGTACTGGCTTCAGGTGGACACGGTCACTATGTGGCTATGCCTCTCCGGTACTTCAACTCACCAAAAACATCAACCAATATCCAACCCCAACAAGAGGAAAAGAAAATGGAAACTGAAAACATCAATGTTGTGGAGCAGCAGAACGCCGCTCCGGTCGCAAATCCTCTGGATGATCTCAATGCCAATGTTGAGGAATTCCGTGGAAAACTCAAACTGCTGCTGGACGAATCTTCTGTTTTGATCCGCAAGGTCAAAGAGGTCGCGCTTCAGCAGAAGCAGAAGGAACGTGACTTCATCCAAGCCAAGCGTGCCATTGAACGTATCCGCATGGCGATCTGAACAAACAATAATCCATGAGAGGTCAGAGGTTTACCGCCTCTGGCCTCTCGTCATTTAAAGGAGAAAAGATTATGTTGAAACTTAATGCTTCATACAGCAAAAAGGTCCCTGCCGAGGGAGAGTACACCAGTCAGAGTTATCATGCCTCTGTGGAGGTGGAACTTCCGGACGGTCTGAGCCAAGAGCAGCTTCAGAACCGGATCCATGAAACTTTTGAAATGGTGAGAAATTCTGTCGAAGCTGAATTGCATGGAAATATCCCCAACCAGCAAGGCGGTAATGCTCCGCAGAATACCGCAAATCAGTCACTTCAGAACAATCCTCCTGCCAGTCCCAAACAGATCAATTATCTTCTTTCTCTGGCGAGCAAACGGGGAATCACTCCGGCGCAGATCGCTGCCCAGCACAATGTGGCAAGTGTCGATCGTTTGAGCAAAAAGCAGTGTTCCGCTTTGATTGAACAGTGGAGGAATGCAGCATGAGAATTGATAAACTCCGGGAGATGCCCCATTGGTCTTATTCGGCTATGCAGTGTTTCCTTACCTGTCCGCTGAAATATCAGTTCCGGTACATTGACAAGGTTGAACCTGAACGCACCGGCTCCTGCTTTCTCTTTGGCAAGGCGTTTCATGCGGCACTTTCAGAGCGTGCCCGCATTGGTAAAGATATGTCGGAGCGTGAAGTTTGCGATGTTTTCGAAGACTATTTGAAAGCTGAAACCGATGCTGCCGAAAACCTTGTTTACAAGCCCAACGAGGATTACGACAGCCTTTTGCAGACCGGGTTCAAGATGGTGGAGGTCGCCTGTAAATACTGGCAGGATGATTTTGCCGT
>JAFWBQ010000064.1 GCA_017507125.1 Lentisphaeria bacterium | reverse complement strand
GGAACGCCTTGAAAAACTGGGAGAGGTGATCCGCTCAACCGGAGCCGGGGCAATCCTCAATCTGGGTGACACCGTTTCCCGCAAACCGCTGCTGCTGGATGAATATGCAAACGTTGAAGCGGGGTTTGAATACTACCTCAAATGGCGGAAAACCTTTGGTATCCCCTTTGCCGAATGTGCCATACACAGAGAACTTGGATTTTTTTCAAGGCTCATGGGACAGGAAGCGGATCAGCTTTTTGATCTTGATCCGGAAAGCGCCATCATCACTCTGCTTCAGCAGGGTGAGCGGCAATTCTCGCAAGAGCAGGAGGAGTTCATCAAAAGTGCCCTTGACCGCTGTCAGGGCAAAACGGTCATCATCGGCACTCATCTGCCCTTCCCCGGCAGCTGTTCACGGAAGCAGGATGTTTTTCTCAAAGTCTCAGACGTTTTGAGAAAAAAACTTGAAAGTTTTCCCGGCAGAGTCATCTGGTGCGGCGGTCACTTCCACTGGGATCAGGAGCCTCCTGAGGTCACAGGTTCCCTGACTGCCCTTTACCCCTCAAGGTTCCGCATCAGAGAGCGTAATGACTATACTTATACCACGCTCGTCGACACAGTCACAGGTGAAATAACACCTTTGTTCCACGATTTCTGATCGTAAAAAGTTCTCTTTTTATCCCCCCCCGATTTTTTGGGGGGAGCTGCATTGGATGATCCCGGTAATGTACCGATCTCATCCTTTGCCGTTTTTAAAGACACTCTTTCAAGAGTTGTATTCAACCTTTGGGTGCACTTCCTGATGATGTCATTGATTTTATTTTATCTTTGCCATCTTTTCAAGAAGCGCGCCCCCGGTACGGTGAAGCATTTCATACGCCATGGGATCGTTGGAGAGCATGATCCGGTCGTTGTCATCAAAAGAGCGTCCTGTCAACTTTGCGGCACGGGAAAGCACTTTTCTGCCTTCGGCAGCAAGACGGGGAGCTTTTTTCTCAAGGCGGCGGCACTCTTTTCCGAGTTTCACCCAGTATTCGTAATCCTCAATACCATCCCGGGTGTTTTCCATCCGCAGAGTGCTCAAAGGTCCTTTGGGCGACGGCACCACCCATGAGGCACAGCGGTTGTTGTCCCATCCCCGGTTCCCGGACTCTGCCCAGCAGTTGATGACCCACTGATAGATGTAACGCACCTTTTCGCGCCAGAGATAGTTGTAGTACCCCCGAACTTTCACAAGTTCACTGTTATCATGATAAACAGGGGGATTGTAAAAGGAGTATTCCCCTTTCTTCTCTTTTATCAAAGCGGCGCTGCGGCGGCTGATGGTACAGCCTTCATTCCAGAAGTTCACATAGCCATTCAGCTCGGGACGGAAATTTCCGGCGTAGGTGAAGCGCCACTCAGGTGCCACGCTCCGCAGCAGCGTGATGGTCTCGTTAATCATATTGTAACTGTCTTCATAGGGTTCATCAAAAAGATCCATGATGACCCGGTCACTGATTTTGAGTTCATTGAGATGTTTGCGGAAATCCCGGGCAAAGCTCAGCATCTTCTTCTTCCAGAGGGGGGTCAGGATATCCTTTGCTTCACCGAAAAGATTCTTCCGGGGAGCATGTCCGAAGCCGAGCATGAAACAGCGGGTAATAAGCAGCGGCTGTCTGTAGAGTTTGGTAAAACGTTCAACGGATTTGTCAAACTCCCTGTAATCTGCCTTGATCAAGTTCCCCTCCTTGTCAAAATTGACCTTGACAGGAGCCAGCCATCTGCCGCCGCCACGGGCGTCAATGACCATTTTTTCAATCTTGGCAAACTCCTCTTTATACTTCGCCTTTGAGGTAAAGCCGTGGGGACGCCACCAGAAATCATGAGCGGCAGTAAGAGTGCGCTCAGCGATGGAAAAATCCCGGACAGTCACTTTCACAGGAACTGCGGCAAAGAATTTTCCATTGCTGAAAAGTTTGATGTTTCCGGTATAAACTCCGGCTTTTGCATTTTCAGGAATGGAACATTTGACATAAAGAGCAGCGGTTTTCTCCGGAGCAAGAGAAAAACTCTTTTCCTCAAGCAGCACATCAGGATGGCTGCCCACGATCCCCTTGAAACTCTTTCTCTCTGTCAGCTGCACAGGGAACGCTTCGACCTTGAAAGGCATGGCGGGCAGTTCCCAGGTGATGACGGCAGACTTCCCGGAACGGAACGCCAGATTGAATCCCTCGCCCTCCCCTTTTGCGGCAAAGAGTTCAACGGCATCTCCTTTTTTCTCAGGGGCACGGGATGAGGGATAAACCTTCTGGCTGGCAAGATCGCTCCAGAGCGTAATGCCGCTGCCGCCTTTAAGCTGAATTCCCGTATCAAAACTCTGAGGCAGAACATACAGTGAACGCATCTTTGCCACAAAACCGGGAACGATGTTTTTGTTCAGCTGTTCAGGCGTTCCGGTAAAGGGGAAAACTTTCACCCGGGCATCGAGGTGACTTTCCTTTTCCGTACCGTTGAAAAAGTAGGGGGAAATGTTGCAGTAGACTGTTTTGGAGTCTTCACGCGCCATACCCACTCGCAGGGGCAGGCGTGAAAATTCAGACATCTGCATCATGACTGCGCCCACATCTTTTCCGGCATCGTAGGAGCAGATGAAAGTTTCATTGGGATATTGATTTCTGCGGTGATTTCCCTCAACATGGAACTTCCCGGTGGCAGGATCAATAAAAGGATGTTCGATTTTTTCCAGGCGGCTTGAAATTTTTCCATCCCTGACCCGGGAGACAATGGACCAGAACTCATTGGTCACAGGGAAACTTGTGGAAAAAAGATTGAGCCAGTTGATAATATTTCTGTTTCTGACTTCGATCCGGATCTGCACCTCAAGAGCAGGGGAATCCCCTCTCAAAGTAAAATTCCGGATCAAAGTCATGTTCTTCCCCTCACCTTTTGTGGCAAGGGTGAGCGTATCACCTTTTGTGATGATTTTATGGGTTCTGGGAGCCATCTTGTAAAGTTCTGAAGGTTTATCCTCCCAAAACCATTTGTCGCCGGGCAGATTGTAGGTAAGTCCGAAACCTTTGACCCAGAAAGACCGTCCCTTGTATTTGGAGCCTGTCAGATGGTAAAACTGCCCCTTCTGAAATGTGTACTCCGCCCCGGCATTGCGCAGTATGATTTCATTGTCCTTGATTTCAACAGAGGGAACGGCTCCGCAGACAACCGCACAAAACAAGGCGGCACAACAGCATAAAAATTTTTTTTCCATAAGATCCTCCTTCAGTTTTTATCATGAGGTAATTTCAAAAGTCATTCAAAAAATGGCAAAGATGTCATTCGCAAAGAGCTGTAAAGGGTAGTTTGAAGGCTGCTACCTGCAAGGTAACAGGCGCTTGTCCCGCCGTAGCTTTATGCGAAGACGGAAAAACGCTCCCTTTATCAGATCGAAGAAGAGGGCGCTTTGACAATTTTGAGGAGTTTTGAAATTGCCTCATCATTACAATTTGTTTACGTTGTTGTATTTCCCGTAAAAATACCTGTTGAGTGTATTAAGACAATACTGCACATCATGGGTACTTACATGCCCATCGACCTTGAGGAAGTTCCCCCGGTTGGAGTGACGGAACCAGGCTCCTTTGTTGATGCCGTTGCCAACGGGAACAGAGGTCTTCCAGAAAGGCCAGCAATTCTGATCGAGAATGGTGTTGAAAAGCGCCGTATTGTAGTGGTCAGCAATGTAGATTTTTTGGGAAGGAGTGGAAACATGATCTATCTTCAAGGCATAAGCTGTCGGCTGTGCCTGAGGGCTGTATCCGCCATCGAAGTTGAAACTTGAAAGATAGGTGTTGTAACCGTAACTGTAACAGGCGACATTCTGAGGTCCGAACCAGGTATCAGAAGGGCAGTAGTAGACGCCGGAATCCTTCATGGACTGCTTTTTCCATGTTTCGATTTTTTGGGGATCGACTCCCGTGTAAGGATACATGCCGTTGCGCCAGGCAATTTTCATATAGGGGGCGGGGAAAAATCCCTTGTAATCGCCCGTATACATCACAAGGGCGGTACCGATGGTCTTGAGATTGTTGATACAGGTGGTACTCTTGCCCCGTTCCCGTGCCTGCTGCAGAGCGGGCAGCAGCATGGCGGCAAGAATGGCGATGATGGCGATGACAACAAGCAGTTCGATCAATGTAAAAAATTTTTTCATGATTCCACTCCTTCTTTTTATTGACAAACAGTGACGGTACATCTATATTATAACATAAAAAAATAACTTTTGCAAGAAGAGGAATATGAAAAAAATCATCTCAAACTTGGATAAATCCGTCAGAGATAACTCCCGGATCACCCTTTCTGATGGGCTCTGGCGCAGTGAACACTCCCCGGAAAGTTACGACCTGTGGGGGGGAGATACCCCCAATGAACTGCTGAATCAGATCTTTTACTGGCCTGCCCCCAATGATGTGCTTCTGCCGCTTTGGCCATACTATTACATTGAAAACCGCCGTTGCGACCAGCAGTGGTTCCGCCATTTCAATATCCCCAACCTTTCGATAACACTGGTCCTTGAAGGCAGGATAGAATACACAGAGGACAATCAGTCGGTTATCGTCGGTCCGGGAGAAGTCATGCTCCAGATGCCGGGGAGCTCCCACCGCATGATCAATGCGGACGAAAAACCTACCCACAAACTTGTCGTGCTCCTTTCGGGATGGGGCAAAGAGATGTTTTCAAACGCCCCCGGATTTCACTCAAGCGGCAAAGTAGTGTTGAAAAATCATACCGTCATAGAGAAAAAAATGCGGCAGATCGGGAAGCTGATCAAACAAAAGAGTCCGGGGGGCGAATTCTTCCTTTCTGAAAAAGGATATGGGCTGTGGCTTGAATTGCTCCGTCAGCAGAAAGCACCGGCTCTTCCGGAAGAATTGGAAAAAATCATGAAATTCCTCGAAAAGAAAAAGTTCATCATCTCAGATATGGAAGAACTTCTTCAGGCAGCAGGCATTTCACACTCTACACTGCTGCGGCTTTTCAAAAAGCACTTCAACAGCTCCCCCCACGCCTTTCTCATCAGCAAGCGTCTGGAGCGCAGCACCGCTCTGCTCAGCACCGGGTGCAATGTCAAAGAAGCGGCGCAGCAGTGCGGTTTTGAGGACGCCGCCCACTTTTCCAGACTGTTCAAAAAGAAATTCGGCATGGCGCCGGTAAAGTATAAACCTTAACCCCTAAACGTATCAGGTATTTTTTATGAAAGAGATCATGACCCGTTTTCTGGAATATGTCGCCTTTGACACTCAATCAGATGGCAACTCCGGAACCCACCCCTCCACAGAAAAACAGTTCCGTCTGGCGGAACACCTGAAAGCCGAACTCCTCGCTCTCGGTATCAGGGATGTCACCCTCACTGACAAATGCTACCTTTACACAAAACTCCCGGCAACACCCGGCTGCGAATCGCTCCCGGCATTGGGGTTCATCGCCCACATGGACACCTCAGATGCCGCCTCAGGAGCTGATATCAAGCCGCAGATCATTGAAAACTGGGACGGCTCCGTCATTTCTCTCGGGGAAAGCGGCAGAAGCGTCACCCCCTCCCCCCGTTTGAAAGGACACACCATCATCACCACCGACGGAACCACGTTGCTGGGAGCAGATGACAAAGCCGGTATTGCCGTGATCGTCAGTGCCGCAGAAGAGATCATTGAAAAGAAACTCCCTCACGGACCTTTATCCTTCTGCTTTACTCCTGACGAAGAGATCGGAGAAGGAGCAGATTTCTTTGATGTCGCGTTTTTCGGCGCCCAATACGCCTACACTGTGGATGGAGGTGCCGCCGAACTGATCGAAGGTGAAAACTTCAACGCCGCAAGCGCCCATGTTTTTTTTGAGGGAGTCTCCACCCATCCCGGATCTGCCAAAAATGTCATGGTCAACGCCCTGAAAACCGCCATGGAGTTTGATGCCATGCTCCCTCCCTGCGAAGTTCCTGAACATACGGCCTGCAGAGAGGGCTTTTTCCACCTTACCTCTGGCAAAGGCAATGTAAGTGCCGCGGAATTGCACTACATAATCCGGGATCATGACGCCAAACTTTTTGAAAAACGCAAAGAAACGCTCCTTGATATTGCCGCCTATCTTAATAAAAAGTACGGCAGAGAATATGTCAAAGTCAATCTGAAAGAAAGTTACCGCAACATGGCTGAAATCATTGAAAAGTACCCTTTTCTCATTGAAAAGGCGAAAAACGCCATTGCAGCTGCCGGTTTAACGCCCTCCATCTCTCCCATCCGGGGCGGTACTGATGGCGCCCGGCTCAGTTTTATGGGACTCCCCTGCCCTAATCTGGGCTACGGCGGTTACAGTGCCCACGGCGAAACTGAGTATGCTGACGTGGAGGGCATGGAGTCAGTCGTCAGGATCATTCTTCATATCATCAACTCTTTTATCAATGAGCAAACCGCTATTCAAGAAAAATAAACTTGACATAGCACATTTTATACAATTATTCATATATCATTACACAACAACAAGTTAAAACATAACAAAACAAAAAATACATAAAAAATTAAACAAATAATTAAAACTATTTTTATTTTTAAACTTGAAAAATCGACAAAAACGTGTTAATTTAAACGTGCAGCCAGGTAAAACATTCTGAGTATGGACTGAAATGTAAAACTGCAGCTGTAAGCGGCCGGCCGGGAACACGCCCCGACCGGCCGCCCTTTTACTTAACTGAACTTCGCAAAAGGAAGGGTACACATGGAACAGGTCTTTTTTTCAATCGCAGGCATTCTGATCATTTCCACAGTTCTGTGGTTCGGCTTCAGTTTGCACAGGGTCCGGCGCTCACCGGAAGCTGTTATGGAACATTGGCAGAAACTCACACCGGCAGATCTTCAGCGTCTGAGTCAGCTCTGCGAAATGTTTTTCAAAGATGAACTTCAACTCTCCCTGAACAGAAAAAATCTTCACAGCAACATTCCCGCATTATTAAACCTTTTCCCGGATGGCGTCACCCGGCTGAAGGGATATCTTATCTGCGGCTCAGCAGTAAAAGATCCTGCCGGAAAAACGATCGGATTCCGGAAAAACAGACTCTATTGCAAGGGAGAATACTTCTACGGTTTCAGCTCCATATTATTGAGCAGCTTCATCGGAGAGACCCTCTGCGCGGCCTGCAATGCCCAATGGGTTCCGGGGCCCCGGGGATTTGAGATCCGTTTTCCGGAAAAAGGTTCTCTTTCTGATGCCACATATCCCATTGCAGAAGAATTGGCAAAACTCCGGAATATCAGTTCTCAGGATGAAAAAGAACAATTTGAAGAGTATCTGCTGGAACTTTGTGCAAATGTTTCCAGATGCCAAGCTCAGCACAACTGAAAAATCATCAAGTTCTCCTTCAAAAAAGCATCCTCTTTCCATATTTTCAAATATTAATGTCTTCTCAAACTTGCAATATTCACTTTATGACGCTACATTAAGTATACACTAAGATGAATATTGCGAAAAAGATATGTATTTTTTGATCTCACCGACCTCCGGCGCTTCTTTTTTCGCATTTAATTTGAAGGAACAGAACCATGACCGTAAAAATTGCCATCGTTGGATTCGGCTTTATGGGCCAGACTCATGCAGGGACCCTTCTCCAGCTTCCTGACACTGAAATCACAGGCGTCATCGACCTGAAATCTCCTGCAGAACAATTGAATTCCATCAGAGGCAACAACGACACTGTCACCCTCTCTCCTGAGGCAGCTGAAAAACTCCCCTGGTACCGCTCCTGGGAGGAATTCGTTGACAAAGCGGGAGCCCCGGACGCCGCCATCGTGGCGCTGCCCACCAAATTTCACTGTTCAGCCGTGGTCAAGGCCCTTGAAAGCAACTGCCATGTCATGGTCGAAAAACCTTTTGCCACCACAATTCCCGAAGCCGAAAAAATGATCGCGGCCGCACGGGAACATAACAAGCTCCTTGCAGTAGGCTATGTCGTCCGATGCATGGCGGAATATCTTCATCTGGCAGAGGCGCTCCAGTCGGGAAGACTGGGTAAAACTCATTTCCTTGAAATGCGCCGCTTTGCCGGCATCCCCGGCTGGGGCAGCTGGCTGGATCCTGAAACAGTGCGTCACTCAGGCGGGACTCTCTTTGACCTGCTTTCCCATGACCTTGATTTCGTGACCCACACTCTGGGCGAGCCGGAGTCCATCACCCCCTGCCGCCGGGGACGGAAGGAGTTCAAAGGCGACTGGCTCTCACTGGAACTGAAATATCCCGACTTTGACGTCCTTATTGAATCCGCATTCATCCCCCCCGTTTCCTATCCCTTCCACAGAAGTTTCCAAGCCTTTTTTGAAGGAGGCAGCATTTACAGCGGTCAATGGAACAAATCTTTTGAGTGTCGCGGCAAAGAGATAAAAGAAGTCCGGTTGGAGGAAATTTCCCCTTATTTCGCGGAAGTTGCCAACTTCATCAAATCTGTCAAACTGGGAAAAATTGAAGGCATCTGTTCGGGCGAAGAAGCTCTGGTCACCACACGGCACTGTGACCGGATCCGCCATCAGCTGGGAGAAGATTGATGTTCCGGCACTAAGTATTGAAAGGTGAGAAAAATACGCCATTAGAAGTAATTTCAAAAGTCATTCAAAAAATGACTTTTGAAATTGCCTCATTAATCAGGAATCAAAAAATGCGAAAATTCACACTCTCTGCCCTGGGACCTCTGCCGCCTCAGGAAATCCCGGAAAAATCCCGGGCTTTTTCCCGGATAAAAGCTCACTGGGAGAATTTTCTGGATAAGGTACTCCCCGAAAAACCGGATTTGATCCTTCTCCATGAGTGCTGCAACCGTTTCCCCAATATGACAATGCAGGAGCGGTTGGAGTATTACCATGACTGCGCTCCGGAGGTGTTGGAGTTCTTCCGGCAGAAAGCCATTGACAACAATTGCTGTATCGCCTATTCCGCCATCCGGGAATTATCAGACGGTACCCGGCGCAACGCAACGCAGCTCATCGGCAGAGACGGCAGCACTCTTGCTGTCTACGACAAAAACTTCCCGGTCGTGGAAGAAACGACGCTGCAGAATATTCTCCCCGGAGAAAAAGAGACTCTTGCGGAAACAGAATTCGGGCGGGTGGGCTTTGCCATCTGTTTTGACCTGAATTTCACAGAACTGCTTGACCGGTATGCTCTTCAAAAACCGCATCTGATGCTCTTTTCATCCATGTATCACGGCGGTCTGATGCAGTCATATTGGGCGTACACCTGCCGGAGCTACTTCGCAGGTGCCGTGGCAAACAATGAATGCGCCATATTGAATCCCCTCGGCACTAAAGTGGCGGCTTCAACCAATTATTATCCCTGGGTCACAGCTCAGGTCAACACAGATTACGAAGTGGTCCATCTGGACTACAACTGGGAAAAACTTTTACAGGCACGCAAGAAATACGGTCAAAAGATCTCTGTCTTTGATCCGGGAAATCTCGGCTGTGTCCTGATAACATCAGAAACCCCTGAAGTAACAGCGTCGCAGGTCGTTGAAGAATTTCAGATTGAAAAACTCGATGACTATTTCCGGCGGGTGCGTTTGTTCCATAAAAAAGTTTATCACTGAGTCATCTTCAAAAAAGGATATATCTAATGAAAAGTCAGAACAATTTTTCAAACGGAAAGCTCCGTCCATCTTTCACTCTCATCGAACTGCTCGTTGTCATAGCCATCATCGCTATTCTTGCCGCCATGCTGCTGCCTGCACTTCAGCGTGCACGGGAAAGCGGCAGGGGGATCAGCTGTCTGAACAATTTTAAAACACTTGGAATGGGCTTCATCCATTACACCGAAGAGTATAAAGGAATCATTCCCCCCTACTGGAACAGCATCATTCCTCTGACAAACGGAAAGATCAAGGGAACTTCAGTTGCAGGAAACCGCAGCTGGTTTTCAGCCCGTCCCACCCGGAACCTTATTGCTGAATATATCGGAGCTGTCAACGATGACGGTCCTCCGCTGGGGGGATGGTATAATGCTCAAGGAAGATTGCGGCGCAGCAAACTCGCCTGTGCATCAAGAGAAGTGCAAGTCGACTGGGTCACCTCAGGAAATACCATCGGCGGAGTTGCCATAAACACCTATCACAACTGGGGGGATTCAACTGAGCGAGAACGTCCCCAGCCGATTTACCGTGCCAAAAAACCTTCGCGCAACTCCCTGCTTCTGGAAAAATATGCTGCCAAAAGCTGCACCGGATTCGTTGTTTCTTACACCCCGAATCCCCTGACCACAACCACCAGAACCTATTGTATGGAGTTCCCCCACAATGACAATGCCTCAGTCCTCTTCCTTGACGGACATGTGGAACATATCAAACGCAGCCGTGTTCCGGATAACAACATTGACTCAACTGCCTGGCAGTCAAGTTTCTGGCGCGTTTTGGAAACAGGCAACTATCACGACAGATGGTAATCAAATAAAAAGGAATTTTACATGAAACAATTTTCAATCCTCTTCTCTCTGCTTGCGGCAGTAATGGTAACAGGCGCCGACCTGATCCTTGTCGACAAGGGCAAGTCCGCCTACTCTATCGTCATTCCGCAAAATGCCGACCGCTGGAGTTCTGACAGTGCAAAACTTCTTGCTGAAGGAATCTTCAGAAGTGCCAAAGTCCGTCTGCCCATCATCAAAGAGTCTCTTTACAAAAACACCCCTGCCATCTTTATCGGCGACGTAAAAGCTCTCGGCAAAAAGCCTGAGTTGAAAATCGCTGAACACCGCATTGAAGTTAAAGGGAAAAACGTCTTTATTTACGGCAGAAATGCCACTTGGGGCAGCTCCATGCACTTCTCAAGAGAACAGGGGGATGCCATTGCCGTTGCAGCCTTTCTGCGGAACTTCTGCGGAGCTGAAATGCTTTTCCCGGGAAAAGGTTTTGAAGGTCTTTCGGTGATCTCCCGCACAAAGATCACTGTTCCTGAAAATTACTCTTTTGTCAATGTGCCGGTCGTTTCCTTCAACATCGGACGCCATCACGGACTTTATTATGATGTCTTCAACGGTCACTTCACCGCCCCCTGGTACCGTCAGTACGGCGGTCACAGTTATGTGGCGGCAGTTCCGGTGAAAAAATATTTCCAAAGCCATCCTGAATACTTTGCTCTCATCAAGGGAAAGCGTTTCAACAACAGGTACAACCACCTTTGCATCTCAAATCCTGAAGTACAGAAACTCATCAAAGAGAATGTGGCAGAAAACTTCCGCAAGGGGTATCCTATGGCGCAGCTTTCCCAGAGTGACGGATTCCGTCCCTGTGAATGTGACAAGTGCGCCAAACTTTTCGGCGTCAAAGACTTCGGCGAAAAGCTCTGGATCCTCCACCGCAATATTGCTCGGGAACTTTATAAAGAGTTCCCCAAACAAACCGTCTGCATCATCGCCTACGGTCCCACCAAACGTCCCCCGGCGACTTTCAAAGAATTCCCACCAAACGTCTGTATCGAACTTGCTCCCTGGACCTTTGAGTCGCTCAAGGAGTGGAGCAAATACAAGGTTCCCCGTTACTACGTCTGCTATGATTATACTTTCGGCAGTTACAATGACATGGGACTGACCCCGAAACGTCCTCTTTCATTCATTGCCGCCCATGCGAAGAATATCCATCGTGACAAGATCTTCGGTATCTACCGCAGCGGCTGGGGAGATATGTTCGGCTTTGAGGCGCCCTTTTACTATGTCTGGAACAGTATGCTCCGCGACCCCGGACTTGATCCTCACAAACTGCTCAAAGATTTCTGTCAGCGCCTTTACGGCCCTGCCGCCCCTGAGATGGAAAAACTCTGCCTTCTCATGAACAGCCGCATGGAAAAATATGACCTGAGCAAACCGGGGGACTTTAACGATCCCCTGCTCCTTGAGGGCAAAGTTGTGGAAAATCCCGCTCAGATCCGCCTGCTTCTGGGCAGATGGACGCCTCAGGTGATGAAAGAGATCGACCGGCTTCTGAAAGCTGCGGAAAAGAAGCTGCCCCACACTGAAGCTGTCAAGTTCTTCTGGCCGGTTGTCAAGCGGGATTTTGAATACTTTCAGCTGACCATGGGCGTCCTGAATGCCCGTGAAGCCCTGCGCCGCAATGTTACACCTGACAATTTCAAAAAGCTGGTCAACGCCTCTTACGCAAGAAACAAATTTATTGACGCGATCCCCAGAGACAAAAACGGAACCCCCATCCAGGTGGGCAATATGTTCTCTTTTGCCGGAATGAGCAGGGAGTATGTTTCCGCCAACGGCAGACTCAGAGGCTACCTTATTTTCCCCTTCACCGGAAATATTGAACCTCTGGTGAAAAGCGGCATCGCTGCCGCCGGCAGAGTCATGCGCACCAGCAGCGCTCCCCAGCAGCTCATCGGCTCCATGCCCCGTTTCAATGAGAATCCAGACCTCTGGACTCATCCTCTTGCCGCAAGTGTCACCTGGAATCAGAAGGCTCTCACCGTCAAGGTGGAAGCACCCAAAGGGTTCGGCCCCTCAACTGACAAAAGATATAATATCTTCATGCGCGTCTTTATCGGCGTCAACGGTAAAAGATACCGCTTCCAGGGCAATAAAAACTACTGCCACGTTCATCTGCGTAAAGACATCTGCGGCGTAAATGGCGCTCAGGGCGACTCCTATCCGGGAGCACGGATCCCCGGCACCAAAGCCCGTACCAAACAGCTTTCTCCCACAGCTCTCATCATGAACATTCCCTGGAGCGATCTCGGGATCACTCCCGCCAAAGGAATGAAATTTGATTTCAATGTGTATGCCCAATACGGAAAAGATCAGGTTCGCGCCATCTGGGAATACAATCCTTTCCAGCGCACATGGCAGAATCCCTATGACCGCGTCGGTACCTTAATTCTGGAGTAAAACCATTATGAAACGTTTTTATCTTCTCTTCTGTTGTTGTTCCCTTGCTCTGCTCTGGGGATGTGCCGCTGCTCCTGCTTCTGCTCCTGCGCCTCAAAAGGCAAAAGAGACAAATTTGGTTACTCTTGTCAGCCACGGCAAAAGCTCTTACTCCATCGTCATTCCTGCCAAGGGGGACCCAACTGTCCTTAAGATACTGCGTGAAGCGGCAACGGCACTTCAAAGCGCATTCCGTGAAGGCACCGGGGCGAAGCTCCCCATTGTGATGGAAAAACAGTGCTGTTCAAGAAAAGAGTGTTCCAACATCATCAAAGGCATTTATCTGGGGAACTGCGAAACGACAAAGAAAGCTGGATTCTGCGCCAAAGATTTTGCGCCTGCCGAATACCAGATCGCTCTCCGCAACGGCTCCATATTTATTCTGGGTAAGGACGGAAACTCCGGGATCGCGGGGAAAAATTATATCCGTTACTACTCCGGCACAGCCAAAGGCGTGGTGGGCTTCATGGAATCAATTCTGGGTACAAGGATCCTTTATCCCGGTGAAACCGGGCGCACCACCCCGAAAAGCGCCGGCATTTACTTTCCTGGAAATTTTTCTCTGCGTGTCAAGCCTCTTCTCATCCTCGGCACCAGCCGTCACCATGAGCTGATCTATGACATGTCCAACAACGATTTCGGTCATCCGGGGATCCAGCTCTACGGCGGTCACAGCTATTACAGCGCCGTTCCCGAAAAGAAGTACGGTAAAACCCACCCTGAGTATTTCATTCTCAGAGGCAGCAAACGCTCCCCTGCGGGGAACCACCTTTGTATTTCCAACCCAAAAGTTCAGGAGCTGATCTACCTTGAGGCACGGAAAAAACTCAAAGCGGGAGCCTATATGGTGGAACTTGCACAAACCGACGGTTTTATTGCCTGCGAATGTCAAAAATGTGCAAATCTTTACGGCGTCAAGGATTTCGGCGAAAAACTCTGGATACTCCACCGCAATATCGCAGCAAGACTCTACAAAGAGATGCCCGATAAAAAAGTGCTGATCATCAGCTACGGTCCCACAGCCAATCCCCCAAAAACCTTCAATGCCTTCCCCCCGAACACCATGATCGAGATCTGTTTCTACAACGACGCCGCCCTTGCGGCATGGAAAAAGATCAAAGTCCCACAGGGATTCACCACCTACATGTATAACTGGGGCAGCTATAAACTCCCCGGTTTCACCCCTGTTCAGGGCGCCGCTTATCCTGCGGAACAGGTCCGCAAGTTCCACAAGTTCGGCATCAAAGGCGTCTACCGCAGCGGTTTCGGCGCCTCATTCGGACTGGAAGGGCCCGTCTACTACATGTACGGCAAACTGTGGGATGCTCCTTGTCAGGATCACCGGAAGATCCTTGAAGACTTCTACAAGCACGCTTTCGGCAAAAGTGCTCTTTCCATGACCCGTTTCTACACCATGCTTTACGAAAGAGTGGATGCATTCGCCGCTCTGGATGTCATCAGCGGCGGGAAGCGTCTTCTGCCCCGGAATCCCAGAACCTGGATCGGTTTCATCTATACCCCTGAATTTCTGGACGCCCTTGAAAATCTGCTCAAAACTGCAGAAAGAGATGCCGACACACCTAAAGTCAAACGCCGGCTCCAGTTGGTCAGATTGGAGTTTGATTACCTGAAAAATCTGGCATCTATCGTCCACCACTATCACTCCTACCGTCTTTCCCCCGACCGTCCCGGTTTTGAAAAAATCGCAAGAGAGGTGGAAAAACGCAACAGAATGATCAACTCTTACTTTGATGCCAACGGCAGAAAAAAGAGCATTCCCGGATGGCCCGAAATGGTTATCCGCGGCAACGCCACCAAAGCTCTGCTTATGACAAACGGCAGACTTGCCGCTCCCATGGGCGCTCCCCTCAACTGGAACATCCCTGCCCTGCGCAAGAGCCGCGTGCTCCCCGGCGCCATGAGAAAGCAGGTCTCTGCGTTCCCCTTCAACGGCGGAAAACTCAACAATGCAGAACAGGGCGCATGGAAAAAAGTGCCTTTCACAAGACTTGACGGCATCCAGGGCGGAGACGTGAAACTGAAATCCTGGTTCAAGGTAATGTATGACAAAAAGAATCTCTATGTGGCTTTCAAGGCGGAACTCCCCGCAAAACGGACCTATATACCTCAGGGACATGACGGCGCCGCACCGGCAAAGGACTGCATGGAGTTTTTCATCGATCCCGCCGGAAGAAAAGAGGTCTATTACCACTTCATCTGGAACCCCATTGCCAAATCCACCTACGATGCGGCAAGAGGACTCATCACTGACCCTCTGGATCCCAAATTCAACACCTTTGACCGTTCATGGAACGGTAAGTGGCAGGTCAGGAACTACCGGAAGGGCAATATCTGGTACAGTATCCTTACCATTCCCTACACTACGATCAAAGCTGAAGTTCCCCGCAGAGGAAGCCGCTGGCTGCTCAATATCGGCAGAACCGATTATTTTGCCGTTAAGAAGGAGCCTGAGCTTTCACTCTGGTCCCCCAACCTTGAGAACATGACATTCCACGATCCGGAGTGTTTCGGAGAAGTCGTTTTCAGGTGATCTTCCTTTTCAAAGGCTGCATTTTGTTTCACAAAAGCAAAGTGCAGCCTTTGTTTTTTTCCGGAAGTATACCGGCAGAAACGGAGCCGGATTCAAAGAGAGGAAGAGCCTCTGAAACGAGACTGAGTTCTTCATCCCATAAAAAAAGCTGCCGCAAAGTTTTGAAGTTTTGCGGCAGTTTTTCCGGTTCAGCAAAAAAGAGACTCTTCAGATCCCGAGAAGGTCGTGTCCGGCTTTCTTGAAGGCCTCAATAGCAAAATCAATATCTTCCACGGTATGTGCCGCAGAAAGCTGAGTGCGGATCCTTGCTTCGTTCCGGGGCACAACCGGGAAAGAAAATCCAATGGCATAAACGCCGTACTCAAGGAGTTTTTCCGCCATGGCGGCAGCTTTTCCGGCATCGCCGATCATCACAGGGATGATGGGATGTTCCCCCGGTTTCAAATCAAAACCCGCCTCCTCAAGTCCCTTCCGGAACCGGGCGGCAAGCATGGCAATGTGAGCGCGTCGCTCTGGTTCTCTTTTGACGATTTCAAGGGCCTTCAGTGCCGCCCCTGCCACAGCCGGCGAAAGAGAGTTGCTGAAAAGATAGGGTCTGGAACGCTGACGCAAAATCTCGATGATCTCTTTTCTGCCGGCAGTATATCCGCCCCCGGCTCCCCCCAGAGCTTTACCGAAAGTACCGGTGACAATGTCCACTCTGCCCAAAACGCCCCGATACTCCAGGGAACCTCTGCCGTTTTCCCCCATGAAACCTGCGGCGTGGGAATCATCCACCATGACGAGGGCATTGTATTTCTCTGCCAGATCACAGATTTCCTGCAGAGGGGCAATGGTTCCGTCCATGGAAAAAACACCATCCGTGGCGATCAGTTTGAATCTGGCATCGGCCGCCTCTTTGAGCTTGCTTTCAAGATCCGCCATGTCACCGTTGGCATAACGGTAGCGCTGAGCCTTGCAGAGACGGATCCCGTCAATAATGCTGGCATGGTTCAAGGCATCGCTGATAATGGCATCTTCCGCTCCCAGAAGGGTTTCAAAAAGACCGCCGTTGGCATCGAAACAAGAACTGTAAAGTATGGCGTCATCCATACCGGTGAATCCGGCGACCTGGCACTCAAGTTCCTTGTGGAGCTCCTGGGTCCCGCAGATGAAGCGCACTGACCCCAGCCCGAAGCCGTAACGCTCCATGGCTTTGGAGGCTGCTTCGATGATTTCCGGATGATCCGCAAGTCCCAGATAATTATTGGCGCACATATTGAGGAGCTCCCTGCCGTTGGCAAGGGTCAGCCGGGGCTTCTGGGGAGAAGAGATGATCCTTTCGCTTTTATAAAGATTATTGGCTCTGATCTCATCAAGAGTCGTGCCTAAAAATTCCTGAAATTTACCGTACATTGATCAATCCTCCCAGTTGAGTACCACTTTGCCGGATTTGCCGGAGTTCATTACATCAAACCCTTTCCGGAACTCAGTATAATGGAACCTATGGGTGATGACAGGGGAAATATCAAGCCCTGACTCCAACATGCTTGTCATCATATACCAGGTCTCGAACATCTCCCTGCCGTAAATACCTTTGATGGTAAGACCATTGAAAATGATCTTGCCCCAATCCACTGCCGTTCCGGGCGGCAGTATTCCCAGCTGAGCAATCTTGCCGCCGTGACTCATGACGTCGATCATGCCGTTGAGAGCCCCTGCGTTGCCGGACATTTCAAGACCGATATCAAATCCTTCCTTCATGCCCAGCTGCTTCATCACCTCTGTAAGGGGAGTTTCACAGGTATTCACAGCAAGATCAGCCCCCATTTTCCGGGCAAGATCAAGGCGGTATTCGTTGACGTCGGTGATGACAACATACCGGGCGCCCGCATGTTTGACAATGGCGGCAGCCATAATGCCGATGGGACCGGCTCCGGTAATCAGCACGTCCTCACCCAGCACCCGGAAGCTCAAAGCTGTATGGGTGGCATTACCCAGAGGATCAAAACAGCTCAATACATCAGTGCCCAGAGCAGGATTGCAGTGCCAGATATTGGTCACGGGGATCACAAGATATTCGGCAAAAGCACCGTCCCGATTGACCCCGACACCGGAAGTATTGGGACAGAGATGACGGCGTCCGGCAAGGCAGTTACGGCATCTGCCGCAGACGATGTGTCCTTCTCCTGAAACCAGTTCGCCGATGGCAACATCGTGCACATTGCTGCCGAAAGCTTCAACGGTCCCGACAAATTCATGACCGATGGTCATGGGAGTCTTGATCGTTGCCTGGGACCAGGCATCCCAGTTATGGATATGTACATCTGTTCCGCAAATCGAAGTCTTTTTGATTTTGATAAGCACATCGTTGACGCCATACTCCGGAATCGGTTTTTCAACCAGTTCCAAGCCGGCACCGGGACGACTTTTGACAATTGCCTTCATGGTTCCCATGGATGGATCCGCCTTTCTTTGGAAAAATTTGAATTTGACAAGTGGCCTTGTATATACTATATTATCGAAAAGTCAAAAGTCAAGAGCAAAGTTTAATATATTTAACATTTTTTTCAGAATAGCAAACATGAAAACAGATGATATCGCAACGCCCAAGGTCATTGGCAGCAACGTAAGAAAGAAACGCCACGAACGCCACTGGTCACTGGATGAACTGGCAGACTCAAGCGGCGTTTCAAAGGCGACCCTTTCGCAGATAGAGTCAGGCCGGGTGAATCCCACGGTGGCAACTTTGTGGAAAATCGCCCAGAGTCTGGAAACAGAGTTGAGTATGCTCATCAAGAGCGAGGGTGAAACGTTCCGTACCTTTTCCGTCACCCGCGAAGGGGATCTGCCCCGGCTCACAGGAACAAGCGGTGTGGAAATCAAAGTTCTTTCCCCCATTACCCTTGCAGGAGAACTTGAGCTTTATTTTCTCACTCTGGAACCGGGAGCGGTCCTTGCTTCTGAGGCACACGAGCCCAACAGTCACGAGCTGGTCACGGTGATTTCCGGCAATATCGAAATAGAAGCGGGCAGAAATGCCATTAAGCTCAACGCAGGGGATGTGCTGAACTATCAGTGTGATATCAGCCACCGTATTTCCAATTCAGGAGAAACCGCCGCAACGCTGCACATGGTGGTGAAGTTCTGAGCAAATTTTTTATTGGTGCCCGAATCCCTACATGGTTAAGTGAAGAAAAATACAGATGATTCCTCCAAAACATCATCTGGATTTTTCCATAAAAAACGAAAAATAAATTTATTTTATATGTTGCATGACGGCAAAAGGAATTTTTATAAAATTTTCAGTTTTTCATTTGCTTTTTCTTGGATTATGGTGTAGTTTAATTTGATTGTGGGGTTAAATTGCACCTTCAGTAAATTTTATTGAGGTATAAAACAAGAAAAATAGATCATTGAATAAAAAATTGGCAAACTGATTGTAAACGTCCAGCTCTGAACTACCACTTCAAATATGAGGCGTGATACAAAATCATCTTTAGAATCGGTGTGTCCAAACCATATGGTTTGGCACATTTCGATCATGTGTGATTTTGTAACACTGTGGTAGGTGTAGAGCTGGGCACATCTTCGGGATGTGCCTCTTTTTTTGCTTTGATTTGAAAAAGCGAAGGAAATGAAAAATGGCAGAATTTATTTCACAGTGTCCTCACTGTCAATCCGACTTACAGTTGCAAGATGATTATACTGGGATGGCCGTAAAGTGCCCTGTTTGCTCAAAATCTTTTTATGTTTGCAAAAATGCCACCCCGACACCGAAAAAATCCGCTTTGGGGAATGGTGCCCCAAAAGAGGCAGCACAACCAGAACAATTTGCCAGAGTCAACGATAATGAAGAAGATAATTTTGTATTAGAGTATCTGAAATTGTGTAAAATTGTCTGGACGATTATATTCGTCCTTGGTTGTTTTGGTCTTGTGATATTGGCAATTGGCAGTGGTGTCGCCGCGTCTGCTGATTCCGATGATGACAAATTTTGGCTAGGCATTGGATTTTTGTTCTGTATTATTCCATGGTGTGTTATATATCTTTTCGTTATGGTTATTTTATGTTGGCTTAGAGGAATTTATATAAATACAATAAAATTATTAGAGAAGAAACAATGAAAGACATAGCACAAATAATAAAGTATGAAGGAGATAATCGGTAGTGTCCGGTATTTTGCGCACATTTCTTTTTGATTGATTATAAAAATTGTGCCACTTTCTTATAATACATCCGTTTCGTAGGTTTTGCAAGCAAGATATTGGCGCGTTCCCCATTTTGTTGTGGAAATATGGCGTAATCTTGCCCCGACAAGCATCATGGCAGAGTATCCGTCAGGGAAACTGCCAATGACTCTTGTTCTCCGGCGGATCTCTTTCATGATCCTTTCAAGGCCGTTGTTGGTTCTGATTTTGCGCCAATGCTCTGTTGGAAAGTCCATATAGGAAAGCGTTTCTTCAACGCTTTCTTCCACGAACTTTGCCAATGACTCCAACTTCAAAGTCCGCAATTTTGCGGCAACAAGTCCAGCCTTTTCTCTGGCAGCCTCCTTATCCTCTTAGGCATGGATTGCTTTCAACATTGCTGCAACTGTTTTGACGTGCTTATAAGGACACTTATTAAAGGCATTTTTATACCAATGAACCACACAACGCTGCCATTGAGCTTCAGGGAAGAAATCTCCTAAAGCATCAGCCAAACCGGCAGCTTTATCTGAAATGACCAGTTTAACGCCTTTTAAGCCACGCTCTTTCAGATAACGCAGAAAGTTGCTCCAGGACTCCTTATCTTCACAGCTTCCTTCAGCAACTCCGAGAATTTTCCGGTATCCTTCT
>JAFWBQ010000063.1 GCA_017507125.1 Lentisphaeria bacterium | reverse complement strand
TGTCAAAGCGCCCTCGCTTCGATCTGATAAAGGGAGCGTTTTCGGCTGTTACCTTGCAGGTAGCAGCCTCAAACTACCCTTTACAGCTCTTTGCGAATGACATCTTTGCCATTTTTTGAATGACTTTTGAAATTACCTCTACAACAATATAGTAAGGAATTTTTGAAAAATGTATCGTACTCATACCTGCGGTGAGCTGCGGAAATCCGATGTGGGCAAAAATGTTCGGGTTTCCGGCTGGATCCACAGCGTCCGCGACCACGGCGGCGTTATCTTTATCGACCTGCGCGACCACTACGGTCTGACTCAGGTGGTTGTTGATCCCCAGCAGTCCTTCTATCAGGCTCTTGACAAGTGGCGCGTGGAGACCGTCGTTCAGTTTGACGGTGAAGTTCTGGCGCGTACCCCTGAGACTGTGAACCCCAAACTTGCTACCGGTGAGATCGAGATCCGTGCCACCGGCATGGAGGTGCTGGGTGAAGCTGAAGTCATCCCCTTCCTGGTCGCCAAAGATGACGGTGCTCCTGAGAACATGCGTCTGCGCTACCGTTTCCTTGACCTGCGCCGCGAAAAACTCCACAAGAACATCATCCTGCGCTCTGAGGTCATTGCCGAGATGCGCCGTTACATGATTTCCAAGGGATTCCATGAATTCCAGACCCCCATTCTGACCGCCAGCAGCCCCGAAGGCGCCCGCGACTATCTGGTGCCCTCCCGTCTGCATCCCGGCAAGTTCTACGCTCTGCCCCAGGCTCCCCAGCAGTTCAAGCAGCTGCTGATGGTTTCCGGATTTGACCGTTACTTCCAGGTCGCTCCCTGCTTCCGCGATGAGGATGCCCGCGCCGACCGGAGTCCCGGCGAATTTTATCAGCTTGACGTTGAAATGAGTTTCGTTGAGCAGGACGACATCTTTGAGGTCCTTGAAGGTCTCTTTGACAGCGTCTTTGCCAAGTTCAGCACCAAAGATTATACCAAGCCTCCCTTCCCCCGGATCCCCTACCGCGAAGCCATCAAACGCTTCGGCAGCGACAAGCCCGACCTGCGGAATCCTCTGGAAATGGTGGATGTTTCTGAGTTCTTCAAAGACAGCGAATTCAAGGCCTTTGCCGGTGTGGTCGCCAACGGCGGTATCGTCACCGCCATCAAGGCTCCCAAAGTCGGCGACAAGCCCCGTAAGTTCTTTGATGATATGATCAAGTTCGCCCAGGAGAACGGCGCCAAAGGTATGGCATACATCATCTGGCAGGAAGACGGCGAAAAGAGCCCCATCGTCAAGTTCCTTTCCCGTGAGGCCATTGACGGACTCAAGGCCGCCGGAAAAGTTGAGACCGGCGATGCCCTCTTCTTCCTTGCCGATCAGGAAAAGGTGGTTCGCAAGCTGGGCGGTGCCGTTATCCCTGAACTGGGACGCCGTCTTGAACTTATCAACCCCAACGAATTCAAATTCTGCTGGATCGTTGACTTCCCCATGTTTGAGGAAGACGAAGAGACCGGTGCCACCATCTTCTCTCACAATCCCTTCTCCATGCCCCAGGGCGGAATGGATGCTCTGCTCAACAAGGATCCTCTGGATATCCTTGCATGGCAGTATGATATTGTCTGTAACGGTATTGAGCTTTCTTCCGGAGCCATCCGCAACCATCGTCCTGAGATCATGTATAAGGCATTTGATATCGTGGGATATGACCGCTCTGTTGTCGATGAAAAGTTCGGCGGCATGATCAACGCTTTCAAACTGGGTGCGCCCCCGCACGGCGGTATCGCTCCCGGTATCGACCGTACCGTTATGCTGCTTGCTGATGAACCCAATATCCGCGAGGTCATTGCGTTCCCCTTCAACCAGCAGGCGGAAGACCTGATGATGAACGCTCCTGCCGAAGTCACCCTCAAGCAGCTGCGTGAGCTCCATATTGAAGTCAAGCTGCCCAAGAAGGCAGAAGCTCCCAAGGAAGGATAAAAAACTATGGTAAAAAGGCTTTCAGTTATCTTCGCTGTTTTTTTCGCTTTCTGTTCCCTCCTGACGGCGGATCAGGCAGATGAAAAAAAACTTTTGAGTAAAGTGCCCCATGGGGCAGAGGTCGTCTTGAGCGTTGATATGACTCAATGGCTCCAGTTGCCGGCACTCAAAAAAGGATTGACTGAAAGCCGGGATGTTGCCGTGTTCTACCGCAACTCCCAGTTGCAGCCCGCTGATATCAGCGCCATTACTTTCTGGATGAAAGATGAAAATATGGCGCTGCTGGTGGCGCTGAAAAAAAAGTTTTATCCTGAAAAAGTTTTTTCCGCACCACGTTTCATTTGCAGAAAAAGCAATGTTTCCGGTGTGGTTCTTTACGATGTGGAAAGCACTGAAGTTCCCCGGGCCGCAAGAAAACATCAGGTGAAAAAAATTGCCTTTGCCGTGGCTTTGCTTCCCGGTAATACCATCGCCTTCTTTGCTGATTCCGCTGCTGCCGCCGGTGCCCTGAAAGTGATGAAGGGGAAAACAGGTTTTTCCTTCCCTGCCAAAGTGACAGGTTCCCTGCGCGGTATGGCCGGGGGAGGGAAACTCCCTGTTAAGGAGGCGTTTCTTTACTGTTGCATGACCGGAGCGGCACAAAAGGATTTTTCTGGAACTCTTGATGTACAAACAGCTTCTGCTGAAGAAGCTGAACAATTGAAAGGTCAGGTCATGCTGATGTTCAACATGTTTCTCTTTCAGTACATGCAGAAAAAACCTGAGCTTGCAACCGAGATCCTGCAGGCTGTGAAATTTGACTCTGCCGGTGACAGGATCTCTGTCAAGGCTTCTCTTTCTGCCGCGCTGCTCGACCGCCTGGGCGCTTTCGCTGCAACCCGGAAGGCGATGACGAAACGTAAGGCTGCTGAGCGTCGACGCAGCAAAAAGTCAGGCGTTCCTGCTAAGTGAAAGTATCATTCAGGAAAATTTGTGCCTGGGTGGCGATTGTCCTTTTTACCACCGTGATCGTAGTGGCGTTGGTCAATGGCTCCCCGCAAAATATTTTCGTTGATGATACAAAATTCAGTAAAGAGATCCGTCATGCTGCCGCACGGCATAATGTTCCGCCTGAGCTTGTAAGAGCTCTGATTTTTCAGGAAAGTCGCTTTGATCCTGTGGCAAGGGGGCGCAAAGGCGAAATAGGCTTGATGCAGCTGCTCCCTTCCGGAGCTGTGGCTGATTGGGCACGGATCAATAAGGTTGCTGAACCGGGGGAAGATGAGCTTTTTGATCCGGTGATGAATCTTGAGATCGGTTGTTGGTATCTTGGCAGAGCTTTGCGTCGTTGGCACGGGTACGATGATGCAATTGAACTTGCTCTGGCACAATACAATGCAGGCGAGGGCAGAGCAAAGCGTTGGAAACCGGAGAGGAAAAACGGTAAAGTTCTTCCCCGCATTACAATAGGCAGTACACGCAGATACGTTGAACGCATAAGCAGACGCTACAGGAGTTACATTCAATGAAGAGAGCTTTTTTATCCTTGATTCTGTTTTTTTCTGCAGTTGCTTTGCCCCTTCTGAATGGTCAGGAAAAGGCATTCCGCCGTTATGATTTTTCAGACAACAAACTTTTGAAAAAAAGATGGCATTGGAGAGGCAAACAATTCGGCGTTCCCATGACCCGCTTTTATGTGGCAAAATCTGAAACCGCCCATGACCGTCAGGCACTTATTCTTGAAACCAATTCCTCTTCCGGCGTCATTATTACACAGATCCCCCCTGAGATCTGGAAAAAGTTCCCTGTCATGCGCTGGCGCTGGCGCATTCTGAAAAAGGTCAAATTTGACAAAGAGGAACTTGACGATCAGGCAGCTGTGATTTATTTCGGTGATGGAACCACCCTGAGACAGAACATGCTGGCTTACAGTTGGGAAAATTTTCCGGATTTGGGCAAGGTTGTCAAGATTCAGTACGGAATGGGAACGAGAAATGTGTACCGTATCTGTATGAGGAACAGAAATGCGGAACTTTCCAGATGGTACGAAGAGGAACGCAACGTGGTTGAAGATTTCAAAAAATTATTCGGCAGAATGCCGAAAGGACTTTGCGGATTGACCATCGGCGCCAATTCCCAGTATTCCAAGTCTAAAACTTTGGTGGAAATTGATTTCATAGAGTTTTGTGAAGCAAAAACAAGAGTGCCTTCTCCTGCAGAGCAAAGCAGGATGATTGCAGAAAGGAGAGTTGAAAAATGAACTTTTTGAACTTGGCTTTTCTCGGTAACATCGGTACCGCTGAGATCCTGGTTATTCTTTTGATCGTGCTGCTGGTTTTCGGAGCAAAACGGATACCTGAGCTGGCACGCTCTTTGGGGAAAGCATCAAGGGAGTTCAAGGATGCACGTGATGGTGTCCTGACGGAACTTGAAAAAGAACCCGCTGAAAAAAAGGACAGCGATGCCGTCGGCAGCGATTCAGTGAAAAATGGCTGAAAAGTACATCGACGCTGAAAACGTTTCTCTGCTGGATCACCTTGAAGCATTCCGCTGGACTTTGCTCTGGTGCATCGGAGCAATCGGCATCTGTGCGGTTCCAGGAATAATTTTTGTTCCGGATCTTTTGCTGCACTATGTACGTCAAGTTTGCCCCCCCGGCATGGAAATGCATTATTTCACCCCCTTTGAACCTTTGATGGTCCAATTGGAATTGGGTTTTCTGAGTGGCGTTGTAGCTGCTTTGCCGGTTATACTTTTCAAGCTCGGCGAATTTGTCTCTCCCGGTCTTTACCGGCACGAAAGGCGTTGGACCTTTTTTTTCATTTTTTCCAGTGTTGTCCTGATTTTCTGCGGTATTGCCGTGGCGCTGGCAGCGGTCGTGCCCATTGTGATGCGTTTTTCATGGAGTTTTTCCGCAGAAGGATTGAGACCTGTTATCGGATTATCTGCTTTTTTGCATTTTTCAGGATTGCTGGCCGCCGGTTTTGCTGTGATATTTGAGCTGCCTATCGCCTTGCTGCTGGCGATCCGGATGGGGATCGTGTCGGTAGAGACCTTGCGGAGCAAACGCCCTTTCATTGTGGTGACATTGTTTGTGCTTGCCGCTTTGATGACACCTCCGGATGTGGTCAGTCAGCTCCTGATGGGGTTGCCCGGATGGATACTTTTTGAATTGACTTTGTTCATCGGCGGGAGAATAGTTCCCAAAAAAGAGGACTCTATTGAGTCATTTGAGGAGTGGAGCGCTGCTTCAGGGCTCCCTGAGGCAGTGGAACCGAAGTTGCGCCGGGGGCATGAAACACCTCTTTCTGAGCCTTCTGAAAGAGATGAAACGTACATTGATGATACCCCCTACCGCAGTGCGGCCCGGAAAAAGAGAAAAATCAGGCACCTTTGAAGTGCCGGATATTGAAATAATGTGAAAGTTTGTAAATATGCGTAAATTCATTCTTGATACTGACTGGTGGAGTGATTGTGATGATGCTGTAGCGATCCGTTTGCTCTGCAATGCTCATCTGAAAAAAGAAATTGAACTTCTGGGGATCAATGTCAATGCCTGTATGGAGTACTCCATACCCGCTCTTGATGTTTTCACCCGCGACAGGGGGGTGATCGTTCCTTTCGGTCTGGATCATAAAGCCACTGACTTTGAGGATGAACTTTCTTATCAGAAACATCTGGCAGAGGCAGGGATGCCTCAGCGCCGCAATGAAGATGTTCCGGAAGGCGTTGATTTTTATCTGCAACTGCTCAGTGAGGCGGAAAACTTTTCTGTGGAGATCCTTTCCATCGGGTTCACTCAAGTCCTTGCTGCGCTCTTGAAACACCCCGCAGGAAAAGAACTTATTTCACAGAAAGTTACCCATTTGTGGATCATGGCAGGGAAGTGGGATGAGGAGCACGGCGCGGAATATAATTTTTACAAAAATGAACTGACCCGCCGCAGCGGAGCTGAACTTTGTGACAACTGGCCGACTCCCATTACATTCCTCGGCTGGGAGGTGGGAAACACCGTTCTGACTGGCGGTCAGCTGCCTGACGGAGATTTACTCAAACAGGTCATGAATGACCACGGCAGCCCCAACGGACGCTGTTCCTGGGATCCCATGTTGTGTCTGCTGGCTGTTACCGGGGATCCTGAAACCGCCGGATACCGCAGTGTTTACGGAAAAGCAAGCGTTGATCCTGCTGACGGCAGCAACACCTTTGCAGCTGATCCTCAGGGTCCTCACCGCTATGTGGTCAAGAAATTCAATGATACCTGGTACGCAGAAGCCATCAATTCACGACTGATACTTTCAAGTCAGACACATTGAACCAGTTATAAGGCCGCTTTATCTATCAGAAGTGTACGTCCATAGCGGTCTGTGCAGAAATCAAAATCATCTGCTGACAAGCCGCATATTTTCAAGCGTTCAAGAAGTTCTTCGCACCTCTGCGGATCAACGGCACTTTCTCCGGGAGTTTGCAGATAAATTTTCCCCGTTCCGGGGACTCTTGCAACAGTGTGCAGCAGCGGCAGACTGTGGAGAGAACAAATATAATCTCTTTCCCAGACGGCATCTGCCGTTTCCGAAGTGAGCTTTTTAGTGACTGTATTTTCCAGCGGATATATGCCCAGAAGCGTTTCCTTGCGCTGAATGCCGTCAATAATCAGTTTGTGTTTCCGGAAACTTTTGATTCTTTTGGGCAATTGCAGCTCACGGACATACCGGGAAGAGTATTCCAGAATGTCATAATACATTTTTTCTGCTGAAGCAGGAGTTATTTCTGATAAAAATAAGAGAGCTTCCCTCTTGGAATAAAACTCAAAGGGGAGTGCAAGCTGGCGCTTCAGCATACGCAAAATACGGATCTTACGCAGGGCGTATGTCTTTTTAACCCCTTCCGGATCTACAAGGACAAAGTCATCTTTGATTGATGAATAAAGCAGATTTCCTGTATGAAAATCTGCAAAATACAGTTTGCAAGTCAGAATTTTTTGTACGAATTTTCCCCAGTTTGAGAAAAAGTGATCTGAAAGTTTTGTGCCACTGTCATATTTTTCTTTGAAAAGTTCCGCAACAGAGCAAACAGCAGGCTCTTCTTTTGTGATCAGTACTGACCTTGTGCCGTATTTTCCATAAGCAAGAGGAGTTACAGCGGGGATCCCCATTTTTTGAAGCATCCGGAGCCGGTTGAATTCATTTGCTGCAGAAGGGAAGAAAAGTTCCCTTGCTTTTTGGGAAAATGTATCTTTGGCAGGCATGTAGAACTTTACAAAAATGCCTTTTTTGTGATAGACCTCCCGTTTATCAACATTTCTGATCAAATCAGCTTCTGATATTTCAGGAAGAATTTTCAGAAAAGATTCTTTACCGGCGGCGGAAACAAACTGCCAAGACCATTTGCCGGGAGCTTTCTGGCAGGCGTAAAGGGATTCAATACTCATATTGTCGGAAACCTGGCTGTAATGATGTGATCAATCCTGGTGTTTTGATTTAATATAGCATGACTTTCAGGGATTGCAAGAGCCGTGTCTGTTATTTGACAGCAGATGAACTCTGTGCCGTTTTCAGGCAGATACTCCGGATCTTTTTCAGATATTCCCCATGTGAAAGTGTACGGCAAAGGGGGGCTTTGACGCTTCTGCCGTCGGCACAGATGACGAAAAGATGCTTTCTTTGGAGCGGGAGCAGGGCAGGATCTTCCATCAACATTGGGACCGTGGAAGGATTTTTCAGCTCTTGCAAATTTTTGCCGGGAAGCAGGAAAAGATATGAAATCGCCATACCTGTACTGTGGTGGACTTTGTGGTATGAGGCTCTGAAAACACTTGCTTCGGGGAGATATGCTCCATGGAGCTGAGCAAGTTTTTCCGGGAATCTGTTTTTATGATCGGCTGCGTAGAGATAAAGGCCTGAAGCAAGAATTTTCATTTTCTGCTGTGTTGAAAGTTCTTTCTTCTTTCTGGTGGAAACGGGAACCAGTTTCCGGGCGATTTTTCCGAGCGGCGGATCGTAAAGGGTCAGACTGAGTTCTTTTTTTTCTACTTTCTGCTCTATGTGACGGAATGTTGCTGTCTTGTGGAGCAAAAGGAGTGTCAACCCCCAGTTGAGAAAGGTGAAACCTTTCCGGGGGGATTTCTCATTGTTGAAGACAAACTGGATCCGGCTCTTTTTTTCTCTGTTTTCCACAAAAAAATGGATTTTTTCCAGATAGGCGAGTTCCGGAAACTCCTGAAGCAGTTTTTGGGGAGCATTGCCGGGCAGTTTGCTGATTTTCATGACGCCTGTGCTTGAGATCAGATCTTTACCGTTCAAAGTATTCAGAGAAGCCGCTTTACCTTTGAGCATGAGAGCAGAGGTGGGTTCTTTCCCCCAGATGACCAGTAGAAAACGTTCCCCTTCAAGTGAAAGTTTGATGACGGTGCTGCTGCGTTTGAAGATGTTGTGGAGTTTGGTAAAAGTTCCCCTGCCTTTGCCGATGACGGCACCATAGATCTTTACATCTTCAGTGGCAAAAAAGAGATAGGAGTGTGCCAGATCGCCGGGCGTTATTTTTTCGCCGAAAATGCCGGGGAGGATATCTTGAAAGAGTTCAACGTTTTTTTTATCAGCAAGCAGTTTTGTCCCGTCCAGCCATGCTGCGGCACGGGCGAACTCGGGAACTCTTGTTTTCAACTCCTCCAACGTGGGGGCTTGAGGAGCTTGGGAGAGCCTTTGAGTTATCTTTGGTGCAGGGGAGATTTCTCCTGCACCAAGGAAAAAGGCAAGAAGAGAGCTTGCCGCTGCGATGATAAAGTTCTTCATAAAAGCCGGGGCGGAAAGTGATTGAAATAAAAAATCCTCTCCTCAAATAATTCTTTCTTATTTCTGAGGCAATTTCAAAACTCCTCAAAATTGTCAAAGCGCCCTCGCTTCGATCTGATAAAGGGAGCGTTTTTCCGCCTTCGCATAAAGCTACGGCGGGACAAGCGCCTGTTACCTTGCAGGTAGCAGCCTCAAACTACCCTTTACAGCTCTTTGCGAATGACATCTTTGCCATTTTTTGAATGACTTTTGAAATTACCTCATCTATCTTTCCTATAATTTAATCCGGATTTGATATTTTTTCAACTTTATATATCAAAATTCTTTATAATTTGATCTTTATGGAATTGCAGGGGAACTTGATGGGTATAAAAATTTTTGAAATATTTGTCTATATCCGCTGTGGAGAATTGAAAAAATCATTTACTTAAATTATATTATGGAAAATGAGGAGTATATATCTATGAAAATAAAAATCTTTTCCGCAGTCGGTCTGCTTTTTCTTCTTGCCGGCGTTTTGCTGTTGTTCTGGTTCTTCCGTGAGACGGATGAGAAAAAAATCCACAGAACTCTTGATGAACTTTGCCGTATAGGCAGCAAATCTTCTGGAGAAAATCCGGCATTGGGTGCATTGAAAGCCAATCGTGCGGAGAAGGTGTTTGCCCCCAGGTGCCGTTTTGATTTCAGGTTCAACTCTTTTGACGGCGAATATAACCCGACTGAGATCGGTTCAAAGATCTTGCAGATACAATCTTTCTTTCAGTGGATAAAATTGGAAACAAGTGATATTGAGATCTCTGTTAATGAAAAGAATGGAAAAATTTTCTTTACAGGAGAGTTTTCTGGTCTGACTAAAAACGGAAAACAGGAAAAGATCAGCGAGATCCGGGACATTGAAGCTGAACTCGTTAAAAATGACAAGGACGAATGGAAATTTGTCCGGATGAATATCCGCCCGGTGCTTGAAAAATAAATGGTGCGCGGCGTGGGACTCGAACCCACATGCCTTGCGGCGACGGGACCTAAACCCGTTGCGTCTGCCAATTTCGCCAGCCGCGCGTGTTATAACAAATCATTTTTTTCCGGAACTGCCGAAGCCCCCTTTTCCGCGATCCGAATCGCTCAAAGCGTCGGTCGGTATCAGCTTTATTTCCGGCAGCTTGCAGATGACCATCTGGGCAATGCGGTCCCCCCGTTCAATTTTATACGGAGTTTTTCCGCCGTTATACATTATGACTCCCACCTCTCCACGGTATCCGGCATCAATGGTGCCGGGGGAATTGGTCAGCATTAAATCGTGTTTCAGAGCCAAACCGCTCCGGGGACGTACCTGAGCCTCGTAATTTTCCGGAAGCTCTATATAGATCCCGGTTGGAACAAGTGTACTGCGTCCAACAGGTAATTCCAGAGAGAGCCTTGCCCGGAGATCCCAGGCAGCATCACTGCTGTGGGCCTTGGTGGGGAAAAGATCTTCTGCGCCCTCTTCCATTTTGATTTTTATTTCAAGTTCCATTGAAAATCACTCCTCTAATTTCCGGCATCTGTAAATAAAAGCAGGAGGCATATTGTTCCAGATGATCTGACTTGTTGTCACTTCCGGAAAGATATTTTCCAACTTATGACGGAACCGTATCCCCGCAGGCAGAATCAGTCCCTGAAGATAAGCAAAGGTGGCAAATGTTCCCCCGGGCACAAGACTGCGGAGGACCCCGTCAAGGATCTTGTCCTGAAGTTCTCCGGGAAAAATGGCAAAGGGTAGACCTGAAATCACCACATCTGCCTGAGGAAGCGCACGTGAAGAGAGCATCGTATCGAGCTGAGAGGCACAGCCGCGGAAAACTGTAACTTTGGAAAATTTCTTTTCAAGAGCATCTGCCAGATTGCCGTCCAACTCCACGGCGGCAAGTTTGGCGCCCGGATTCAATTTCCTGCAAATCTCCTCTGTAATGACACCGGTACCCGGTCCCAGCTCTGCGACCAGAGAGGCATTTTCAACGCCTATGGATGACGTAATGGCACGGCACAAAGCCGGAGAAGATGGACAACAAGCACCGACCTGCCGGGGATTTTGTAAGAATTTCCAGAAAAAAGAACTCATTTTGCTTTGTTTTTTCCTTTGTTGCCCGGATAATAGAAGGCTGAAAGTTCTCCGGCTGTTGTCAATTGTTTTCCTGGAGCAAGATATCTGGTATATTCATCTGTATCCTGTTTCCGCAGAATGATCAAAACTCCCTCTTTTCTTTGGGGATTCTGGAGAAGGGCAGATGTCTCTGCATAATTCAGCATCAGCGGTCGCTCACCGTTGGCTGCCGCGTAAAGGTGACCGTATTCCAATTCTCCTGCTCCGTTGAGCATCTGCACTGTTCCGTCTTTGAAGCACCATGCTGCAGCGTGGGCAAGTCCGGGGGAACTTATAAGGCGGGGGCGGGGGAGTTTTTCTGCTGTGAGCCGGGTGGCGATGTCAAGGAGTTCATACTCCGGCATCTTGTGCCAGGCTGTGAAAACCGGCAGAAACCATACGGAAATCAGAACCGGGATCCCGCAAAGTGTAAAGAATGAACAAGGTTCGGGCATTTTGCTTTTCCGGTACACAAAGAAAATCGTTCCTGAGATGACCAGTCCAAGAGCTGCTGTTGTAAGAGAAGGGGTCCATACTGCCACTTTGAGGGGGAGCGAAGGGATGAAACCTGTTCCCCACAGCAGATAGAAAAGCACAGCAAGCAGAGCCAGTGATCCTGTGATGATGAAAATGAGTGAAGAGACTGTTGTCAGCTTCCGGAGCTTGAGGACGCCGCGTTCCGGATCAAGTTTATCCAGAATCATTGCTCCAAGCATGGCGGCAGGAGCAAAACAGGGCAACACATAAGCGGGCATTTTGCCGCCTGAGGCAGAAAGTAAGAGCAAAGGCAGGAGTGTGGCACAAAGGGCAAAACGCACTTCCGGAGAATCGCAAACTTCTTTCCAGCCATCTTTCCGGAGTCCTGAAAGGCCCGACAGAACCGGAAGTATCCCCGGGAGTATGCCGACAGCCAAAAAAGGCAGAAGCAGCCAGAAGGGAGCCGGATTTCCTTGGGCAGACCAATTTGTAAAGCGCTGAAAATGCTCATGCATAATGAAGTAACGCCAGAACTCCGGTTCGGCTTTATGAATTGCCCACCCCCATGGTGCGATAACAGCAAAAGAAACGATCAAAGGGATCCAGGGAAGTATGAAAAGCTCTTTCCACCGCTTCTGCCACAGCAGATAAACTGCAATGGAAATCCCCGGCAGTGCGTAAGCAAGAAGTCCCTTTGTCAAAAAGCCGCAACCGACAGCGACGCCTGCGCTGACAAGCATGAAGAGACGTTCTTTTATTTCTTTGCTTTCGAGTGCAACTGCAAAGCAGACAAGTGCCCCGGTGGTCCACATGCAGAAAAGAGAGTCCAATGCAGCAAAGGAGCCCCACAACCAGACCATGATCCCGCTGAGGTAAAGAAATACAGCGTTCACGCCTGTGGCAGGGCTGTAGTTGCGCCTGCGGCACCAAAAAAATAAAAACAGCGCAGTACCGATGGCTCCCAGCATCGGGATGAAACGGAGTGCAAAAACATTCTGTCCGAAAATTTTCAAGCTGCCTGCAGTCAACCAGAATCCCAGGGGCGTTTTATCAAAGTAACGGACACCCAGAAGTTTGGGCGTGATAAAATTACCGCTCTCAAGCATTTCCCGTGAAATTTCGGCATAACGGAACTCCTCTGGGGCAATCAGAGGCCGGAACACCGTTGGCAACAGATAAAGTGCCGCTATGAAAAAAAGCAACATCCAACAAGTTTTTTTCATGGTTTCCTCACACGCATTTCGGGGAAATCAATGTTATAGAAAACGGCAATGAAATTGCCGGAACGAAGCGTTGTTTTGGGAAAGGGCAATTTTTTGCTTTCTTCTTGAGAAAGTGTTACAACACACATCTTTTTCCCGGCTTTCAAACCTTCTTTTATCTCAGTTGCGCTTGACGAGTGGGATAAAAGTTTGATTTGCGCCCCCTTGAGCAGTGTCTGAAGCGGGGCGAGCATCGAGGCATCTCCGTAAAAACATGCTTCTGTTCCTGTCCGGGACAGAACCACTTTCTTAAGAAAGTTCCCCGGAGCATTATATTCTATGACTTTGAGGGGGACCAGTCCATGAAAAGCCAGCAAAAGAAAGGCGATCCCGGCGCAGAGAGAAAGAAATTTTCGCTCTTTGCTGATCTTTTCACCGGCAGCAGTAAGGCACCAGACGGCGGCAACGGCAGGAACGATTGCCGTGAGAGCCCAGGCATCCCGTGCAGAAAATATTTTACAGGCGGAATTGAGAAGATTTGTATAAATTCCCAGAGCGCTCCAGGTGCCGATCCCGGCTGCGGCAAGAAAAAACACGACCGCAAGGATGTAAAGAATGATATTGAAGGAACGGAACCCGTTTTCTTCATGCTCCATTTCAAGTCCGGCAGCAAGAAGCACTGCCATCCCCCCAAGAAAGGGAACAAAAAATGCAGCACTTGCCGGAGTGAAAAGAGCCATTATAAAAGATGCTGCCGCAAGGACAAGGGCGGAACGTGTAAAGCTGTCACGGCAAAGGCGTCTGAAACGCTCTGAAAAATTTCTCATGGCACCCGTCATGAAAAGGATCCAGGGGAAACTTCCTGCTGCGGCAAAGGCGGCCAGGGTTTTCAGATCACTGCTCCGGGGAAGGGCGAAAACAGAGTGTTGCCAATTGTTTATAAATATCGGAGGCAGCAAGGCAAGCACGAGGCATAACGCCGGAGTGAAATGACGAAGTACTTCCCGCCGTCCCCTTTCTTCCGGACTTTTGAGGAACAGGCTTGAAACAGCATAAACAAGCCACACTGCCAAAACGAACAAAAGAGGCGCAATTCTGCCCTGAAAAAAGGGAACAGGAAGAGAAAAAACAAGAACTCCGCAACCCCACAGAAAACTCCTTTTTCCGGAATTGCTTTCTGACATGAGGTAAAGCAGATAAAAGCTGATGATAACAGGTGCTCCTGAAACCATGAAAGAAAGCGCTGCAGTGCCGCTCAGAAATATGGCGGGACTCAACAGAAACATAAGTGCTGCTGCTGTTGAAATACGGGAAAAACTGCTGTTGCGCCCCGCCAGAAGAAGCGTCCCGCCGGCCAGCAGGGCAAGCAGCGCATTGGGAATGCGGAAGGCAAAAGGGGAAAATCCGGTGTATTTGAATAAAAATGACCTGACGAAGTCGCTGCACGTTTCAGACGAGCCGGAACAAAGAGCGTTGATCGCTCCGCTGTTTTCGGCGAATTCTGATACGAAAAGCGGCCGTTGCCACAAGGAAGCTGTATAAAGGAATATCCCGCCCAGGATAAGCCATGTCGTGACACTGATCTTTTTCAAATCCGGTCCCATTTTTATTTTACAATAACACCGGGAAAACTTTGAAGTTTTTCCGGTGGAACGTTTGATGTTTAATTTTCAATAGAGTTGACGCTTCTGCTTAATATAGCACGTCAAAATGAAAAATCAAGGTGAGTTACGGTTGAAAACAGGGCATGTTGTCTGATTTTTTGTTTTATACTTCAAAGTCCAGACAAAGACGCTGCATCGTGAAGGGACGCACTTTGGTGTCTGCCACTTCCACATGCGCCGGATGAATAGCGTAATTTTTAAGTGCCGCTTCATCGGTGAAGGTGGAGTCCAGCATCACATCTGCATTGGAACTCGGAAGTTTCCCTGTGTTGACAACGATTTCAACCAGACCGGGGATAACCCCTTTGAGTCCTTCAAGACCGGCTTTGATGCCAGCTTTGACTGTTTCTTTTTCGGCGTCTGAAAATTCATCTTTCAATTTCCAGAGAATAACATGTTTGATCATAATTCATTTCCTTTGAATAAAGTTCCGGAAAATCCTTATATTTCCGGAACCGGTGAAAATTTATTTTATATCCTCGAGAGAATAACCATTGCGTCCTGCTTCAAAGATTTTACGGATCTCATCTGTGGTAAGATTGCGGTTCCACACTGCCATGTCATCGATTTCGGCATCAAGATTTGCTGCATTGAAACCTTTGGCAGGCTGTGAAATATACCAGGGATCGCCGTTATTGACACTGCCTTCACATTTTTCCACGAACCAGTAAAGATATCCGTCTCTGCGGCCCTGGAAGAAATAGAGGGCATTATCAGGAGTAACGGTGACAGCATAAAAGTTCCAGTGTCCGGGATCAATGTCGTATGTTCCCATGGCAAAACTTTTTTTGCCTTTGGAGTCCTTGAAGTTAAGGACCACACCGGGACCTTTGGCGTTCCTGAAAGTTTTGCGGGCGGCAGAAATGTAGAAGCCTGTTTTGTCATTTTCGCTCTGGAGCTTGTTGCCGATGATGACGGAGTCCCCCGGCTGTTTGGCAGGCAGACGGATCCAGAAGGTCAGGGTGAAATATTGGTTATTGGTCATCTTGAGTTTTTCAAGACCGTTGAAAATCATCCCCTGAGGCGCAAATTTTCCCTCCCCGGTTTTGAGATCTTCGCACTTGAGAGTATTGTTGAAAAGCATGTAGCGGCGGCTTGCGGAGGCAACACCGGTTCCGACGCGGGTGCATTTTATGGCAAGGCGCTGCTGATTGACAGGAATGGGACGGCGCGAAAAGATCATGTAGGCTTCCAAACCTTCAGAAAGATCTTTACCGGCTCTCTCTCTGGAAAGTTTGTTGCCGATGACCTTGCCGTCAAGATTCATCTTTGAGGTATCGACCCCCATGAACTCAAGAGCTGTGACAGGCAGATCGGTGACGCCGGGAGTTCCGGCAAGTTTTCCGGCGGCGATGTTTCTGCCGGCTATGATGAGAGGAACTGTGTCTGAGTGTCCTCCGGGCTGACCGTGGCCGAGACCATAACCGCCGTGGTCGGCAGTGACCAGGATGAGCCAATCTTCTTTGGCAAAAGAGGGACGCGCTGAAATAAGATCAAGCATCTTTTTCAGATATCTGTCTCCCATCTGAATGGTCTGGGAGTAGTTGTCGCCGTATGGATAAAAGCCGGTGCTGTGTCCGCCTCCGTCGGGGGAGTTGATATAGTACATAATGGCATCAGGACAATCCTTGTCGGTAATGAGTTTTGGATAGATCGTGGTGTTGCCCCAGTCGCTTTTGTTGACCCGTGTCACCAGAGGAGTCGGATCAATGAGGCCGCTTTCTCTCCAGGCGTGGATATAAAGGACCTTTTTCTCCGGCTGAGCTTTTTTCAGACGGTGGAGCCATGAGGGCCACTCTTTCCAGTTTCCGTTTTTGGTGGTGCCGTTGCGGGTGACTTTGTGTTTTGCTGCAGTAACGCCTGTGGCAATGGCGGCGTGGTTGGGGGCGCTGTGGGCGGGAGCGTCAGGAATGGTGCGCGCGCAAAGAGTCCAGGCACCTTTGTAACCAGGCTGCCATTCGCCTTTCATCAACTTCGTCAGGGTGGGGGGCTTGAAGGTATCAAAGGCATCGGAACGCATACCGTCAAGCATGACGATCAGCACCTTTTTTTTCAGGGGTGTTCCGTTGAGGACGCTGCAGCAGAGAATGGCTGCCGCGATGAAAGAGAATGTTTTGATCATTTTTATAAACTCCTTTTATTTTTTCAGAAGATCATTTTTCCGTTGTTGATGGTCATGTGACGATAATTGGTCTGATCCATATTGAATTCCCTGATAAGATCACACCCGCTGATACCGGCGGCAACGTTCAGCAGCCACCATGTAAAACGGGCCGTTTCTGTGTAGCGGCAGAGATTTGATGAATCTTTCCCGGACTTCAAGAGCATCAAGAGCATGCTGTCAGAAAAGATTTCAACAATTTTAATCCAAGTCTTAATAAGGCAATTTCAAAACTCCTCAAAATTGTCAAAATGAAAGTTTTATTGCTGATGCAGACGATGGTGCTTCAGACTGCGGAGCTTCCCCATACAGAGAATGAGTGCTCCGGCAGCAAAAACACACATGAGAGGCAGAGCGGGGATCTGATAACGGGGGGCACAGATGGGACCCGGCAGAAAGAGATAAAACTCTGTAAAAGCAAGGAAAAGAAGCCACATGTACCAGCGGCGCCTGAAGTGAAAAAGACAACGGAAAAGAAACAGAACCACGCCCAGATAGATGACTCCTGTTGCCGCCAGCAGGGGCAGAAGAAGAGCCGGCAGATACCAGCGCCCCTCAAAATAATGATCTATTGCGGCAAAAAGTCCATGTTTGACAAGAACATTCATAGTTCCACGGTCGGATTTTGTCAAACCTGTGAGCTCAAAAAAGGTGGGGGCATCAGGCAACAGAATACGATGCCAGTTGAAGTGCTGTTTCAGGGCGATCCACGGATGCGAGAGTATGACATGGCGGAGCCGGGCTATTTTCCAAGCTTCTCTGGATCTTTCATCAGGGAATCTTTCGGCATCTTTTTCAAAAATGATATACTCATTACGGATTTTCTCTTTTTCCTCTTCATAAGAGGTCCCTTTCGCTTCGGCGAGGATCATGGCACCATTCTGGTGGTACATGGCACCGGTGTTGGTGTCGATGCACCAGGGCGCTCCCGAAGCGGCATTCCGTGCCATCCAGGGCAGAAGAATGGCAGATGTGATCAGCAGAGCGCACAAAGAATTGCTGAGTTTTGTCTGCCATGGCATTTCAGGACGCATCCATAACAATACCAGTGCCGGAGCGATCCAGGGCAGATTGATGGGACGTATCAGGGTCCCCAGTGCGGCAAAAAGGATACAGAGCGCAAAATAAAAATTCTGTTTTCTGCGGTAAAAGCAGATGAAAAAATAAAACTGGAATGCGGCAAAAAGAGAAAAAAAGGTGTCTGACAGCAGCAGCGGGGCATTGGCTATGGCTGTGAGATTCAGGGCGAAAAGTCCGGTCGCGATGACTCCGGCGCGGCTGCCGAAAAGTTCTTTGGCAGCTCCATAAACCGGGAGCAGTGTCAACGTACTCAGAAAAACGCCTGTCAATGCAAGAAGAACATGGTCTGAGCCGGGCAGAAGATATTTTGCAGCAGCCGCAAGAAAAATATAACCGGGAGCACGTCCTGTACCGAAAAATTTGCCCTCAAGAAGAGCTTGCGCCGGCGCAAGATAGGTGGCTGTGTCGGGACGGATGAAACGTTCAGGAAAGTCGAACACGTTCAATGCGGGCAGGAGTCTCAGAAGAAAAGCCGCTGCAAAAATAACAGCCAATATGATCCGTTCTTTTTTATTGCTCATGGAAAAAGTCAATCCCGTCTTATCAGAACAAGTGTCTGGTCATCAGATTGGCTTTCTTCGTATTCAATGATCGTGCGCGAAATGACTTTGACCACATCTTCAAGGGTGTTTTTACTGGAACAGGCTTCTTCAAAAGCAGTGACCAACCGATCCTGACCGAACTCAATGCCTTCTGCATCAATGGCTTCAGTGAAACCGTCCGAATACATCATGACCGTTGTGCCGGGTTCAATGGCGATACAGATCGTGTCAAATTTTACCAAGCGGGCAGGGAGTATGCCCAACGCCGCCCCCCGGGGGGACATGATACGGATGTGGTTATGAACAAAAGTGACCAGATCTGTGTGTCCGGCGCGGGCAAACTCAAGGAGCATGTTTTTCTTATCCAGAAGACAGCAGCCCAGAGTAATGAACCGGTCCGCATCAGTGTCCCGGTTGAGCTTGTCACTGAGTTTGCAGAGAAAGTCGTGCAAGGTGGTGAAGTTGTCAATAAGGGATCTTGCCACGCTTCTGGTCATGGCAGTAAGCATGCATGCCGGGATCCCTTTTCCGCAGGCATCAGCAATGACCACCAGCATTCTGTCATCGTCAATTTTAATGAAATCATAGAAATCGCCGTTGACCTCTTTGGCGGAACGGGAGTAGGCATGGATGGAAAAATCTCCCCATGTAGGGTTGCTTTTGGGGAGCAGAGACTGTTGGAGCACTCTTGCAAGCTCCAATTCCTGATCGATCCGGTCGCGGCGGCTGATCTCACCGTATGCCATAACCAGATTGTGAACCATAAGTACCTGAGGAGCAAGAAGTTTGAGCCGTTCAAACTGATTGGCTGAAAAGGGACGCCCCGGATGCTGGCGGTTGCCCACTGCACAGATGACCCCCACCAGCGCTCCATCCCGGAGCATCGGGACAGCCATGACGCCCCCCAGATTGCTGAACTCAGGGTAGGATTTGAAGCGTTCATCTCTGGCTCCGCAGGGAATTTGTTCAGCCAGACGGGAAATAATGATGCCGCCCAGAAAGCCTTCGCCGGGGGCAATGGTTTCACGCCGCAGCGTTTCCAGAAGATGACGCCTGCGGGTGAAAACAAGTTTGTTGGCTGTATGGACAAGGGGATAAGTGCCGTAGACACTGACCCCCCGCAGTTCACTGCCATCCATGATATAAATGGCAACGGACTCACTGTCGGTCTGTTCGCCGATGTGGATCGCCGCAGCGTTCATGGCGCCGAAGAAACCCTCTTCTCCTTTGATGCCCGCAGAAAAGCGGGTCAGGAAGTTGGAAATCTCCCGTCGCCTTGATTCTGACTCCTCAAGTGCATTACGCAAACTGAATGTGCGGTCAGATTGGCGGTAAAGCAATGCCGCCAAAACCAGGACCACTATCAGGAGCAGTACAATCGCTGCGATTGCGAACTCTTCCATAAGACTCCGGGGTTTTATTTCCCTGCCTGATATTCCTGCAGGGATTTCAGTTCAGCATCTCCGGCTTTTGCTTCACGGATTCCGGCAACGGTTGCCTTGGCCGCGGCAATGGTAGTCATGTAGGGGATCTTGTACTGGATCGCCTGCATACGGATGTTGCTGTCGTCGATCTTGCTCAATTTGCCCAGGGGGGTATTGATGATCAGAGAAACCTCACGGTTCTTAATGAGGTCGGAAACATTGGGACGCCCCTCATTAAGTTTGCAGACAACTTTATGGGGGATGTTGTTTTCAGCCAGATACCGTCCGGTTCCTTCGGTTGCGACCAGCTCAAAACCCAATTCGCACAGTTCGGAAACGATGGGCAGCAGCTCTTCACGTTCACGTTTGGCAACGGAAACCAGAACTTTTCCGTTCAGGGGAAGGGGCATGCCCGCTGCCTGCTGGGATTTGAAGTAAGCCATGCCGAAAGTGTTTGCCATACCCATGACTTCGCCTGTGGCGCGCATCTCAGGACCCAGAACCGGGTCGACTTCGGGGAACATATTGAAGGGGAAGACCGCTTCTTTTACGCCGAAATAGGTGGCGGGCTGGGGACGCAGGTATTCTTTGCAATCTTCAAGTTTTGCTCCGAGCATGAGCAGCGTGGCCACCTTGGCCAGGGGAACACCAGTAACTTTTGCCACGATCGGCACGGTACGGGAGGCTCTCGGGTTGGCTTCAATAATCCAAACCTGATCTTCGCAGACGGCAAACTGAACATTGAGGATTCCCACCACGTTGAAGTCTCTGGCAATGAGAGCGGACTGTTCTGCAATGGTCTTGAGATGACGCTCAGGCAGAGTCGGCGGAGGAATGGAACAGGCGGAGTCACCGGAGTGGATACCGGCAAGTTCGATGTGTTCCATGACCGATGCAACAAAGATATTCTCTCCATCAGAAACTGTATCGACTTCGCACTCGACGGCATGGTCAAGGAAACGGTCGATCAACATGGGATACTCAGGACTGACCTGAATGGATTCAACAGCATAACGCTTCAATGTCTCTTCATCGTAGATGACCGCCATACCACGTCCGCCGAGGACGAATGAGGGACGAACCATCACAGGATAACCCACTTCGCGGCCGACTTTGACCGCTTCTTCCAGAGATCTGGCAGTGCCGCTCTGGGGCTGCTTGATGCCCAGGGCGATCATGCGTTCACGGAAATATTCACGATCCTCAGCCAGACGGATACCTTCGGGCTGGGTACCGATGATCTTGACGCCGGCATCTTTCAGTTCCTGAGCGATGTTCAGCGGGGTCTGACCGCCGAACTGGACAATGGCGCCTTCGGGCTGTTCTTTGCGGTAGATCGCCAGCACATCTTCTACAGTGAGAGGTTCAAAGTAGAGCTTGTCACTGGTGTCATAGTCAGTTGAAACAGTTTCCGGGTTGCAGTTGATCAGCACGGACTCGAAACCTTTTTCACGGAGTGTGAACGCTGCGTGAACACAGGTGTAGTCAAATTCAATACCCTGACCGATACGATTGGGACCGCCGCCCAGAACCATGATCTTGCGGTTGGAGGAAACGGGCACTTCATCGGGGGCGCCGGAGTAGGTGGAGTAGTAGTATTCCGCATCTTTGACACCGGAAACAGGCACCTTGCAGAATGTGGCGGTGCAGTCCAGTTCCTCGCGACGCTGACGGATGGACTTTTCAGAAACGTTGAAAAGTTTGGCAAGATATTTGTCGGAAAATCCGAATTTCTTGGCCTTGATCAGTTTTTCGCTGTCCAGATTGAGGAAGTTGCTCTTGGAAAGTTCGTTTTCGTAGAGAGCGATCTCCTGGATCTCCTGAAGGAAAAAACGGGTGATGCGGGTCAGCTTGACCGCTTCATCAACAGAGAGTCCCTTCTTGAATGCCTCGTAGAGGTAGAAGAATCTTCCGCTGGCAGGTTTGGCGCAGAGGGGTTTCAGCTCTTCAAGAGTGAGAGGCTCGATCTTTTTGTCAAGTCCGGGACCGGAACGGCCGATTTCCAGAGAACGGATCGCTTTCTGGAAAGCTTCTTTGAAGTCTTTGCCGATGCTCATGACTTCGCCCACAGCCTTCATCTGAGTGCCGAGCTGATCCTGAGCCTGGGGGAACTTCTCAAATGCCCAGCGGGCAAACTTGGCGACAACATAGTCGCCGGAGGGTTTGTATTTATCAAGGGTTCCCTCTTTCCAGTAGGGGATCTCGTCAAGGGTGATACCGGAGGCAAGTTTGGTGGAAACCTGGGCGATGGGGAATCCGGTGGCCTTTGAGGCAAGGGCGCTTGAACGGCTGGTACGGGGGTTGATCTCAATAACGATGATCCGGTCATCTTCACGGTTGTGGGCGAACTGGACGTTGCATCCGCCGTTGAGGCCGATGGCATCAATGATCCGGTAGCTGTAATCCTGCAAGCGGTCCTGAACTTCCTGGGAAACGGTCAGCATGGGGGCGACGCAGAAGCTGTCGCCGGTGTGGACGCCCATGGGGTCGACGTTCTCAATGAAGCAGACGGTGATCTTGTTTCCTTTCTGGTCGCGGACGACTTCAAGCTCAAGCTCTTCCCAACCGAAAACGCACTCTTCGATCAGCACCTGATGGATAAGACTTGCGGCAAGACCGCGGGTCATGACCTTGCGGAGTTCCTCCACATTATAGACGATGCCGCCGCCGGTCCCGCCCATGGTGTAGGCAGGGCGCAGAACCACGGGATAACCCAGTTCGGCAGCGATTTTTTCCGCTTCTTCAATAGAATAAGAGGGCTCCGACTTTGCCATCGGAACCCCCAGACGGTTCATGGTGTTTTTAAATTCGATACGATCCTCGCCCCGTTTGATGCCTTCGAGGTCAACGCCGATGACTTCAACGTTGAATTTTTCCAGAATACCGGCATCATGGAGAGAAATAGAAAGGTTCAAAGCAGTCTGTCCGCCCAGAGTGGGCAGCAGAGCATCGGGACGCTCACGGTCAATGATCTTTGTGAGACTGTCAACTGTCAGGGGTTCGATATAGGTATGATCCGCCATGCCGGGGTCGGTCATGATGGTCGCCGGGTTGGAGTTCACCAGCACCACTTCATAGCCTTCGGCACGGAGCGCTTTACACGCCTGAGTGCCGGAGTAGTCAAATTCACAAGCCTGTCCGATGATAATCGGTCCTGAACCGATGATCAACACCTTTTTGATATCATTCCGCTTTGACATTTTTTATTCCTATTCCTGTAATGGTCTAAATCGGCATAATATACCACCAAAAGATCTTTTTGTCAAGGAAACATCTCTTCTTTTCTTTTAAAAATTCTGCTGCCGCCTGAGAAGTTGAGGCGCTTCCCCTGAAAAAGAATTATAATGCTCTTCAGTTTTTTAATTTTCCGGGAAGAACGCAAGGAAACTTTTTCTTTATCTCCGGAGAAGATTTTGAAAGTTGTCTCAATATTATAAAGAAATTTTGAAATTTTGCCCGACAGATGCTATATTACTCTTAAACAGCATCAGATAAAAACAGCCCCAGGGAGGAACGATGAAAGCCGGCAGAAACAAGACAATTGACATCAGCGTGGAAGAGGGGCGTTTTTATCTTGACCGCTGTGTGCGCCGGGAGGGGGACTTTTCTGTGGATGAACTCCTTGACAGAACCATCTGTGGCGATACCTTTGAGATCCTGCCCCGGCTGCCTGAAAAATTTGCGGATCTTTTGATCGTTGATCCCCCTTACAATCTGGAAAAGAATTTCAACGGCAGCAAATTTCACCAGCTGGATGATGATTCTTATGCGGAATATACCGACTCCTGGATGAAACTCCTCATCCCCCTTTTGAAACCTCACGCTTCTGTTTATGTGTGCTGCGACTGGCAGACGACTCCTGTGATCATGAATGTTATGAAAAAATATTTCATTCTCCGCAACAGGATCACATGGCAGCGGGAAAAGGGCAGGGGAGCCAACGCCAATTGGAAAAATGCCATGGAGGATATCATCTTCGGAACTCTTTCTCAGGAATATACCTTTAACGTCGATGCTGTGAAACTCAGGCGCAGAGTCGTGGCTCCCTACCGTCTTGAGGGGAAACCCAAAGATTGGGAGGAAACAAAAGAGGGAAACTTCAGAAATACCTGTCCCTCCAATTTCTGGGATGATATTTCAATCCCCTACTGGTCAATGGCTGAAAATACGGCACATCCCACCCAGAAACCGGAAAAACTTCTTGCCAAACTGATCCTTGCAAGCAGCCGTGAGGGGGATGTGGTCTTTGATCCTTTTCTGGGTTCCGGAACGACTTCAGTCACAGCAAAAAAACTCAAGCGTCACTATGTGGGGATCGAACGGGATGAACAATATTGCGTCTGGGCGGAAAAACGCCTTGAAAATGCAGAAAAAGCCCCGGAAATCCAGGGATATGCCCAGGGAGTCTTCTGGGAACGCAATACCTTGCAGTTTCAGAAATCCGCAAAAAAGAGTTGAAACTTTTTTTTACGCATTTTAAAATAATGAACGCCCTGTCTTTTGATGGACCGGGCGTTCAGGTGTTCGGGATACCGGATTTCTTCCGGCGGTGCTCTTACTCAAAGACCACCATGCTGAATCCAGTGAATTCGGGAACAGTGACCGTAATGTACTCCCCCTCCTGCCGGAAAGAGAGTTCTTTTTCTTCAGGAGCCATGTAAACGCGCCGCACGCCGCCGGGACACTTCAGGGAAAGTTCAAAGTTTCCGGCAGTGAGTTCATCTTCAACCGTTTCCATTTCAGCGCCCCGTTTTTCGGGCAGGTATGCCAGCATAGAAACCATTTTCCCTTCTTTTGAGTGACCAGCGAAAAATTTTACGAAAGAGGGGGCACCTTTTACTTTGAGCATGGAACTCCAGCCCATGAGCTCCAGAGTCTCTTTCATCGCTTCACGGACGGGAACCGGCGCCATGTCAGCGTAGCCCGTGAAAATTTTTCCGCTGCAATAAGCACTTTTTCCGCGGCAGCTGATAAAAGGATAACTGCTCTTTTTGAATGGCGGATTGTAATATTCGGGGTAAAGGCCATCCCATTCCCGGTTAAGGGCGGGGGCGACAAGATGATAGAGGGTCTGGCTTCCTTCAAGAGGTTTCACCTGACAGGCTTCTTCGTAGAAGGAGTAAGTGAGGTCGCCCCGGCCATCGCCGGGGGCATTGGTGAAGTAGGCGGGTGTAAAAGCTGCATCGCTTTCAAATTCCACGCCCCATTCCACGGGGAAGGTGTTGTTTTCGTCCAACCCGGAGCGTCCGGAAACAAAAAGATACCCGCCTTTGGCAACATGTTCCCGGATCTTCCGGCGCATATTGCCATCAAGACGGACACCGTCAGGGAAGATGAGAAGGGAATATTTTTCCCATGATACGGCAGGGGAAACGATGTCAAACTGTATGTTCATTTCAGAAAGCATTCTGACGGTACCGGAAATTACCTTTGAAAGACGGATCTCGCCGCCGTTGTGCCAGACGATGGCGGCATCGGCTTCGGCGGAACTGTCATCAAACCAGCGGTCGTATTTGTGAAGCGCTCCGAAAACCTCTTTGCAGCGGTCAAAGACCGTTTCACTGATTTTACCATCAGGTGAAAGGTGGTCGCCAATGTTGGGGCGCAAACCGTTGGCAAGGGCGAAGAAGAGTTCGTATTTCAAGGTGTGAGCATTGCGAATGCCGCCGAAATCGCTCCAGCGGTTGAAGCGGCCGGTCATGTGGACACCGGGTTTCCCCAATGTACGCATGTAGTGGGGAGCCACATTCATGAATTGATATCCACCGCTTTTACAGGGAAGGCACTCAAATTCATGGTAGGAACCGGCGTTTTTCTGATCCTCAAAGTGAACATCGTTGAAGTAGATGAGATATTCCGGGTCATAACTTCTTGCAGTTTCCCCCAGTTCTTCAGCAAACTCTCTTTGTGTCTTTTGGGCAAAGGACCGGCGTTCCGTCTGGGAGTTGAAGTCCACTCCCTCTGCACGCATTTTTTCAATGCAGTGGGGGCAGACACAATCCCAGGCGCTCATACAGTCAAAAAAGAAACCGCTCACAGGATAGTTTTCGGCGACCTCTCTGACCATGGCTTTCAGATGTTCCCGGTATGGGGAGTTGTAGCACATGGTCTGGGAAAATGGACTCCAGAAAGGCTGATGGTGCTGGGTTCCGTCAGGAAAGATGGTGGTCCAGTCACGGTGTTTGACACCTTCATAGCGGCTGAGACCGCCGTTGAAATAGGCTCCGATGGCGATTTTTTTTCTCTGACATGCCTCAGCAAGTTCCCCGAAAAGGTCAAAGTTCAGAGACGGGTGCCGGGTGCCGATCTTTGTGTTGTAATATGCCATACCCATATTGCAGCGGGCGTGAAACGTTACATAATCAATGCCGCATTCCACAAAGCGGTCGGTAATTTTTTCGGCGTCAAATTCCTTTCCCACATCAGGGTGAAGCGGCGAGGTGTGGAAATCATAAAACAGAGCATATTTGATTTTGTGCATTTTTTACTCCAGAATAAAAGTTTTGAATTTTGAAACGTTCTGTCCACCGGTCAATCCTTCGGTCAGGGAGATACAGAAATCTGCCTGTTTGCCGTCGGGACGGATTACGTCAAAAAAGGAAAAGTTCATGGCAAATGCCTTGCCTTTGACGGCTTTACCGATGTTGGTCGCGCTCCAGGGGATCTCCAGATGGTAGGTGGTGTAGATACCTGAGCGGGTGATCCGGCAGGGCCAGGAACAGGATTGTCTGCCGATATAATCGTAAACAGTGACGCCGTTGTCTGTCAACGCTGCGGAAATGTTGAAAGGGATAGGGGTTTTGCCTGTGATTTCTGGATTCCAGACCTGATCCTCAGGCACGATCCCCAGCTGCAGGGAGTCGCCGCGCCAGAGGTAGGCTCCCCTGTCGGAGTTTTTGTGGCAGCGGTCTCTCACCTTTGCGTCAATGATGAGGGATCGGCTGTTCCATTTGATGACCATATCAGCTTCAATATCCTTGCCGTCAAAGAAGAGCAGATTGCGTTCAGGGATGGAGGCGGAACGGGGAAAGACATCGCCGGGAGCGGCAAGTTTGATCCGGGTGCCGCTCTGTTTGAGTCTGACGATATCTTTGTTGACAGGGAATTGCAGAATATCTTTTCCGGAAGTCAGCAGCAGTGTGTCCTCCGTGGGCATGGGGATGGTGACGATCTTCTTTTCACCACTCTTGAGCAGGATTGTCTGACCGGCAGCCTTTACGCTTTGAGGGGTGTTGAGAGGATTCATCAAATAGAGATTGGCTTTGCCGCCGGAAGCCGGACGGATTTCGCCTTTGATCTTTTGCATGTTGACAAAACGTCCGGATTCAACGACCTTGCGGATGGTTTTTGCGTCTTCGGAGAGGATGATGAACTGAGGCGCATTGGTCAGGTTCAGGATATTTTTCCCTGCGGGCAGCACATGATCGTTGCCGTCCAGATCGCGCATGACTGCTTTTGAAGGCAGATTTATCTCATATTGTATCGTTTCTCCCTTGATATCGGCGTGCCAGATGGGCAGGATCGTCTTGCCCTCTTTCCGGAAGAGATAAGCGTAAACGAGATAAGGCAGTTTGATTTCCGGTTTACGGACAGGTTTTGCATAAGAGAGGGTGCGGGTGGTGGTCGCCACGCTCATGGCGGCGGGGAAAGGAGTCCGCAGCCAGTTTTTCTTTTCATCTGTGACGTAACGCCAGAGGGTTTGGTCGGTCTGGAACGCATAATCCAGATAGGAGTAGTGGGGGATACCGCTGACGGATTTGATAATAATGATATCCCTTGCCTCAATGGCGGCGACCTGTTTCATGATCGCGCCGTTGATGGGAGTCTTTTTGGCTGCTTCAGGAACAAATTTCTGTCTTTCTTCCACCGTAACGGTGCCGTCTTTTCCGAATTCCCGGCAGAGCACTCTGGCATCCAGCAAGTGCTGGCGCAGGCCGTTTTCAGGAGGCTCGATCTGGGTGCGTCCGTTTCTCAAACTGTAATTGCCGTTGTAGGCGTCAAGAGCGATGGCATCAAATTTGCCTTCCAGATGTGTAAGGAGAAAACGGGTCAGGAGAAAGCGGGGCGTGGTGAAATGGTAGTCTTTCCCTGAGGTGGACATGAGAGCCACACGGCATTCAGGATCAAGCCGTTTCAACGTGTTGTAGGCAAGTTTTGCTGAAATCAGGTGATGGGCAAGTTCAACAGGACCGCCGTAAGAGATGCGTTTGGGGTCATGGATCGCAGAGTCAATTTCCTGAGAGAGGACCCAGAATTTGATCCTGCCTTTGGAAATACGGTGGAGCTCTTCGATTTTCATGATGAAACAGTCGTAATACTCTTTGGGGTAGCAGTAGTACCCCGCATCACGGCGCTTTTTGATGACGGAGGGCGCCAGATGTTGTCTGCCGGTGTAGGCATCAAAGCCGAAAGATCCGATATAGTGCCAATCGGGATTTTTATCCATGAACTTTGCAATACGGGTGAAATAGGGAGAGTTGCGCATTTCTTTGCGCATCTCTTCGGGGTTGAAATTTTCCTTATAGGGCTGATAGTTGCTCAAGTTGACTTTCAGACCGCCGAAGCCGATCCTTCTGACTGCCGCAAAGGTGTCAAGATTGCTCCAGTGGAAAGGATGGATCAGGAAAAAGGGATCCGGCTTTTCCTGTTTCGGGGTGATGACCATTGAGGCAATGGCAGGGGCTCCGCCGAATTTGGCTTCTACTTCAAAGAAACCGTTTTTGCCGGGGGAGTCCAGTTTGATCTTGTTCAATTTTCCGGTGGGCAGACCCAATTTGACAACTTTGATGATCTTACCGCCGGAGTTTTTGACGGTGATGGAACCTGAAGCTGCTGGAGCTTTGTCTTTCAGTTTGATTTGAAACTCCAAGGCTTCTCCGGGGAAGAATATTCCAAGTTTTCCCTGGGGATAAAAGGTGATGATCTCCGCAGCGGAAATTACTCCTGCTGCAAATATACCTGATACGGCAAAGAGAATTTTTTTGTTCATGTTTTTTTTCTTTCTCTGATGATCCGGAGGATTTTATTCTGCTTCGGCAAGTTCAATGCCTGTGACCTGAATGCTCGCGCCTTTTGAGCCCCAGGGTTCAATGTGAAGAGTTGCGCGCACGACATTGGCAGGCACTGTGCCCACAAAGTAGAATTTGTTCCAGCCGGGTTTGTCTCCGGCTTTGATGAAATCCTTTTTCCCCAGCCATTTGGCAATGATGTTGACGCTCTTTTTATCTTTTGTATATCCCCTCAGAACCACATACAAATTTCTGAATTCACCTTTGTAATAGGCGGCGAATTCATATTTCCCGGGAGCGATGGCAGGGATAGTTTGGGCAATAGAGGCTGTCACGGTTTCAGGATCGTTCTTTCTGACATTGGTCAGGGGGACCGTTGCAATGCCGTCCTTAAAGGAGGGGGTGCCTGTGATATACCAGTTTTTCTTCTGTTCTTTGAACTCCGGATTGCGGATGAGATTATCTTCCGATGCCTGCAAAGTGAAAAATGCGGCAACCGACAGCATAAGGGCGATATTCTTTTTCATAGATGTTTTTCTCCTGATTGACTTTTTATTTGAAGTGTTTTACGGACAATAACGTGAATCGGGGGCGGATCCCTCCCACAAATAGCAACCGGCAGGGGAATTGGCATTGCCGTTGAAAATAACCGGCAGGAAAGGAGCGGGGATGGCACTGATGGCGTGGCCGTCGGCGTAGAGCAGGTTGGTAATACGTCCGCTGCCATGGGGACGGCCGACGCAGTTATAGGTCAGATTGGTGACATCAACGGTGTTGAGTCTGTCCCGGTAGGGTTGGGTGTTGGTGGGGAGCGCATCCCAGAGCAACCCTGTCTGGGAGGCACGCTTGATCTGGCTGATCTTTTTCCCCGGATACAGTCCGAAAGGCGAGGCGTCATCTTTGCGGTAAACAGCTCCGAGACACTGATTGATGACATAATTGGTCAGAGCATAGGGGTGATTGTATGTATTGGCTCCGACAGCTCCAATGTATTTTATGGGGTTTGCATCACAGACGTAACGGTTGAAAGTCTTGTGGGGGATCTTGGCTGCACCGTTTGCGGAGGTGTTGGCGTTCCAGAATGTCGGGGAGTCGTCGGCAATTCCCATTTCCCTTGAAATGAAAAACATCCAGGGCAAGGTGGTTGAAGTGTTGTAAGGCGTCTTGATGGGGGCGCTTGCCGGCATGAACCAGCCGTCGTTGCCGCTTACATACATTTGTGTCGCAGTTCCGATCTGTTTCAGCTTTGACAGGCAGCTGATCTGTTTTGATTTTTCCCTTGCCTGCTGCAAAGCGGGCAGAAGCATGGCAGCAAGGATGGCTATGATCGCAATGACAACGAGCAGTTCGATCAGGGTGAACACTGATTTGGCAAAAGGATTTTCTGACGGGACAGAGTTGCTCTTGGGGCATGAAGAGCTGCTCAACTTAAGATTTCTTCCGGGAAACAAGGCTCTTTTTGACATTTTAAGTTTTCTCCATTGTTTTTGAGGACATGGTACAATATAACCGGGGAATCGTAAAAATAAAATGTCATATCATGGAAAAAAGATGTCAAATTATGGTGTTGTATTCAAAATTTTTATTGACACATCAGAAAATATGAAGTATCTTATGTATGTGGCGCTGTAATGTTATTTTGATTATTTATTCAGGAAATTTAATATGTCAAAAACTGGTGAGATCAACAAACAGAACCGGGATCTGTCTTTCCCCGGAATAAGGGTCTTGCACTACTCTTATGTGGATGTGCATACCAGTTGGAACAATCCCTGCCGCAATGCCCCTTTCTGGCGTTTTTACTGGAACCGAAACCCCGGGGCGTGGATCGTTTTTCAGGATGAACGCATAGATTTGAAGATGGATGAAATACTTTTGATTCCTCCGAATACCAACTATGCCTCTTTTGCAGAGGGACGTTTCTGGCAGCTTTATATGCACTTTGAATGGGATGATCCTGTTCCTGTTTCACGGCCCCTTGCTTTTTCTTCAGCTCCGTTCCGGAAACATCTGCTTGAGACGGAAGAGTGGTTCGGGTGCGCCGAAAAACACTTTGATGTACGGATGTATGCCATGCTGCTCTACTATCTTTCTGAACTTCGGGGCCGTATTCAGACTGAGAAGGGGATGAGGTGCGACAGCCGTATCGGTAAAGCCCTTGAGATCATCAACAAAGATCTGACCCTCAGCAGCAGCGAAGTCGCAGCCAAAGTAAATATGTCAAGAGATAACTTTCAGCGCACATTCCGCCGCTGTATCGGCATCACTCCCTGCCGGTACCGGATCAGCAGACGCATGGAACTGGCTCAGGAGCTTTTGCAGCATTCAACTTTGACCATGGATGAAATTGCTTTGAAAACAGGCTTTGCCAACCGTTATCAGTTTTCCAAGAGTTACAGACAGTTTTTCGGGATCTCTCCGGGGAGCGTCAGGAAGAAAAGCTGAAGTTTACAGACAATGGCTCCGGATTTTTCGTAAAAAGTTTCTTTTTTTCAGCTTGAACTATTGTTTTTGCAGAAAGTTGCGATATATTCTATATATACCTTAATTTGAAATTGTGCTGAATAACAGTAAAAAATATCTGTGAGGAAAAAAATGCACCGTCCGGAATTGACACTCAACACTTCTAAAGTGATCGGCCCCCTTAAAGCTCTCAATGGCGGCAATATGGCTCCCCCCCTGTACGGCTCTTCCATGAACGATATTTCTGAACCCTACAAAGAGTTGCGCTGTCCTTATGCAAGACTCCATGATACCCCTCTTGACAACCGAGGCTGGCGGATCGTTGACTTCAACATGATCTTCCCTTTTATGCACCTTGATCCGGAGGATCCCCGGAACTACTACTTTGAGGAAACCGATGAATACATCGGCCACTGTATCGGATTGGGAACTCAGGTCATTTACCGTCTGGGGCCCTCCATTGAGCACCACTTCCCCCGCTACAACACCCGCCCCGTTCCCCGGGATCAGTGGGATAAATGGGCAACAGTGGCATGCAATATCATCCGCCATTACAATGAGGGATGGGGCGACGGATTCCGTTTCGGCATCAAATACTGGGAGATCTGGAACGAACCCGAAGGTCTGTGGGCAGGCCCCATTGAGGACTTCAATGACTTTTACTGCCATATTTCAAAGATCATCAAGTCCCGGTGTCCCGATATCAAGATCGGCGGCCCCGCCCATGTCCGCTGTGAAAAAGAGGGACATACGGGGAAATTTCTTCAGTGCTGCGCCGATAACAACGCGCCGCTGGACTTCTATTCATGGCACTGTTACACCGATAATGTGGAGTTTATGCGCGAGCAGGTTTTTTATGCCAGAGAGGTGGTGGACTCCTACGGATATCCGGAGGCGGAACTGCATTTGAATGAGTGGCACTATGTTCCCGGTTCATGGAGCCGGATCTCAAAAGATCAGAAAGCATTCCATTACGAGCACCGCATGAAAGAATTGGATGCCGGCGCTTTTCTTACTGCCGTCATGACCGTCTGGCAGGATACGCCGCTGGATATGGCGAACTACTATACACTCACCTGCGGCGCTTTCGGACTCTTTTCCATGTTCGGAGTTCCCTCCAAAAGTTATTACTGCATGAAGGCTTTCGGCAAGATGCTGGATTTCCCGGAACGTCTTGAAGTCGTTTCCAACGACCGTGATCTTTACGCTCTTGCCTGTAAAGATCCCGCCGGCGAGATCGCTCTGCTTATCAGTGTTTTCCATGTCCGGGGTAATGTGATCACCCTCAAAAGCGACAAGTGGCTGACATGGAAAGAGGCCATAGCCGTGGATATCGGCAGAAATCTTGAACCTGTTGATATCAGTCACGATGCAGAGAAAAATGTGAGAATCACCATCGGAACAAAGCCGACTGTGATCTTTGCCAGATTTCAGAGTGTTGAAGCGTAAGGAGCAGAACCGCAGATGAAATATATAGATATCCATGCCCATGCCTACCGGAAACCCACCCCTTTCGTGACGCCCTTCTGCACGGCGCAGGGATTGATCGAGCGGTATGACCACTACGGCATTGAAGCCGGATTCGTGCTTCCTGTTGTCAACTCTGAGATCTATCTGCCCCAGGCAAATGAAGATATTCTGGAAATGGCTGAGATCTATCCCGGACGTCTGTTTCCTTTCTGCAATGTAGACCCCCGCGCTCTGATCAACCGGGCAGATGCCCGCCTTGATACGGTGCTTCAATACTACAAAGATCTGGGGTGTCTGGGAGTGGGCGAAATCATGCCCAATATGCCCATGAACGATGAGAGAGTTCAGAATCTTTTCGGCTGTGCAGAGAAAGTCGGACTCCCTGTCACCACCGACGGTTCCGACCGTCCGGAAGGAGATTTCGGACTTTACGATGAGATGGGACTGCCCTTTCTGGAACATACTTTACAGCGTTTCCCAAATTTGAAATTTATTGCTCACGGCCCCATTTTTTGGGCGGAGTATACCACCCGCACCCGTCCAGCCCGCTGCAAAGCCATATTCCGGAATGACGGACTCCAGTACGGTTCTCCAAGAGCTGAGGGCCCCATTGAATGTGAGGGCGTGGCTCAGGAGCTGCTGCGGGAGTTCCCCAATCTTTACGGGGAGCTTTCAGATGCCGCAGGCTGGCTCAGACGGGATGAAGAGTTTGCGGTCAGGTTCCTGACGGAGTTTCAGGACAAACTTTTCTTCGGCACCGACTGCTGTAACAGCGAAGTGGATGCCAATTTTCAGCTGAAGCTCTGGTTTGACCGGATGCACGATTCAGGAAAACTGCCTGATGAGGTGTGGAAAAAGATATGCCGCAACAACGCGATTGATTTTTTCAAACTTCCTCTTGCAAAGGCATAATAAGATTCAAGTAAAAAAAGGGGACTGCTCTTTGTTGGCAGCCCCCTTGTTTTTTTCAGAGATAATTACTTTTCAGCAAGTTTTCTCCATTTGGCGATGAGCACATCTGCTGTGTCAAGACCGAAGTTGCTGCTGCGGGGAGTGGTTTCATAACCGCCCCGGCCGTAGTTCCAGGCGTTGGGGATGTAGCCTGAGAAGATCTCTTTGCCTCCGTTGTAGTTGCCGTGAGAGGTGACGATGCAGAACTTGTCACGGAAGACGGAACGGCGCAAGGTGAGACCTATTTCCACAAAGGGTTCGCTGGGGAGCGAGGCAAGTACAACGTGAGAACCGAACTCTATCTTGGTCAGAAGAAAATTGGGGACTCTGGGGTGTTTCGCAAGATCAAGGAGTTTTTCGGCAAAGAACTTCAGGGCAAAAGGAGCGCCCTTGGCAAGATCTTCACTGGTGATATCAACACCTTTGCCGACCTTTGAAGTGTCGATCTCCTTGAATTTTTCCACCACAGCTCTGGCTTCTGCCACATCCGCAGGATCAACGATCCGGGGGGAGCTTTTGACCTTTGCTGTCACCATCCGGATCTTTTTACCGGGAACGGGAATGAGTTTGTCAAGGGCGGCGGCAACAGTTTCAGCATAACCTTCACCGATGCGCTTGGGCTCTTCAGGACAGGTCTGATTCATATCCGTTGACACATCAAAGTGGTTGATGTTGCCTGAAGCTCCGATAAGAGGCATCATCATGGCTCCGGGAGCCATTTGGGATTCAAGTTTGCGCCGCATGATGCCGGGCCAGTCGGCTGAAACACCGCATCCGCCGATGGTGTCGGTGTGGTTGACGATGCTGGTCATGAGAAGTGCAACTCCTGCATCTGTTTTTACCGCCAGCACAGGGATCTGGGGGTCAATATCCCCTTCAGGGCGCAGAATATCGGGGTTGAGTTTGCCGGGGTTGGTGACAACAGTTCCATTCTTCATCCAGTAGCGGCGGTTGAATTGAAACCTGTGATCCTGAGTCATGGTGTAAAAGAGTTCACCCTTCTGCATATTTTCTACAGCCTCTTTCAGCGCTTCTGCGGCTTTGGCGGCAATAAAACGGCAGTACTCTTTGCTGTTGGGGTCATTGAAGTTGTCAGGGCAGGTGTGGCTGTGGGTGGCACAGATGAGAACATTTTTTGAGGAAAATCCTTTGAGGCCGATCTCTTTGATCGCATCAAAGATCTGATTGTAAAGGTGATAGTGGATGCTCAGAAGATCAAACTGGATGATACAGCGGAACTCCCCGTCATCCTTGAATGCAACCGCCCTGACTTCAATGTCATCAATGACATGATCCCACATACGCTTGTTGAAGTAACCTGCAAGTGAAATAGGCACCTGTGGGGTCGTACATCTTCTGCCGAGACCGAATTTGACTTTCATAAAAACTCCTTTGGGAATCAAAAGGCTGTTGTTCACCTCAGGAGGAAGTTTTACAACAGCCTGTAATTTCAATGATACTCTTTTCAGAGACCGATGATCTTGCAGAGGGTCTCGTGTTCTTCGCCCCAGGGCTGGGGCCAGAGAGCTGCCAGTTTAGCTTTGGCGTCGCCGCCTTCGGCGAATTCAGCGGCGGCAAGTTTGGCGCCTTTGCCGAAGTTCACCGGGGTGACCCCCTGGCTCAGGATGGTACGCATGGTGCCGATGACGCGGTCGTCCCAGCTGAGCTTGCGCTCAAGGTCACGGGTGATACGGTCGATGGCATCCTTGAGGAAAGGATTGGTCATACGGACAAGAAGGTCTTCCGCGTAGGCGGTGAAACCTGCTTCAGTGAAAAGTTCGTCATTGAGGTGGGCGTACTTTTTCACCAGAGCCTTGCCGGACTCCTCAACGAAAGCGGCGCGGGCGATGGCAAGCAGATCTTTCTGATCGGCGAGCTCGTCCATGGTGGTGAAACCTTTGGCTTTACCCAGAGTTCCCAGCAGGAAGTGGGTGGCATTGTGTCCGTAAAGTTTGGCTTCTTCAAAGGGATAGAGGTCATCTTTGACATAGAGAGAAGCGGTCTTGCGCTCTTCGATGCCGGGACACTTGGAAATGTAGATGGTGTTGAAGGCTTCCACCAGATGTCCCACAGCGGCGCCGGGAGCCAGCATGGGGAGAGAACCTTCTTTCAGAACGCCGCTCATCTTGCCGATAACGGTGTTGAGGTAATAAGTGTTAGGGAAGGCGACACCGACCGCCTTTTCCAGTTCTTCTGCGGCGTGATTGTTGTTTTCGGCAGTGTAGATGAAACGTCTGCGCTCAGGTGAGCGCTTGAAGCCCTCCAGCAGCCAGGGCGCGCAGGAGGAAAAGAACTTCACGCTGGGAAGAGCTGTTGCAAACTCTTCTGCTTCGGCGGCGGCATCAATGAGTTTGGGCAGTTCAGCGGGATCAAGGGGATTGTAGACCTCCACATTGCCGTAGACTTCGGTGGTGATGCTGTCGCGGTTGGCGATGTTGATGGTGACACTGCCGGCGGCGTTGACGGCGTTTTTCAGATCATTGTTGACTTCAGCGATGACGATGCGGTCAAAGCCTCCCTTGAAAGCTCCGGCAAGGAAAATGCCGGTCTGGATAGGACCAAGTCCGATTCCAACAAAGGTACTCATAATAAATATTCTCCTTTAACAACTGAAAGTGTCGGCACCGGCAGCCAACTGGCTGTAATGCTTTGCCAGTGCGGGAACAGTGAAATCATCAGCCAGCAGCTGACCGGGGGCGTTCATCTCGGTTCCGGCGAGAACCGGGAGTTTGAACTTGGCACAGGCGGCGAGGAATTTATCCAGAGCGGCGGTCAGTTTTGCCGCTTTTTCCGCATCGGCGGCGCGCCAGTTGCGGTCGGGGATAATGGTGACGGCACCGGCACCGTTTTTCACATGAAGCTCAAGAAGTGCTTCAGGATCGGCTTCTCCTGCAGAAAGTCCATTGAGCCATGCCACAGTGGGAACAGCTCCGCAGCCTTTGATAAAGGCGTTCATTTCCTGCAATGTGGGGAAATTCTCAGGCTTGGGGGCAACATAACCCACGCCCCCCTGTTTCATCAGCTTGGAGCGGATATTGCCTTCAAGTTTTACAGGATCTGCCGCAAATCCGCCGATCTTGGCGGTCCAGAAACTTTCCAGTTCTGCTCCCTGAAACTTTGCTTCGGCAGCTTCGCGGTAGGCTGAACAGATGTGACGTTCAGTCACATTGCCTGCGGGGGTGCGTTTCTGAGCTTCGGCATCAAAGTCAAGAGCGATCTCAGGCAGCACGGAGTTGACCTTTTCAACCACCTGACGGGTACGTCCGTTGGCTTTGGCTTTCAAATCGGCGGCAAAGTTCTGCCATTGGGCAGGAACGGCGGAGGAACGGAAATTCATTCCCAGATGATAGGCAACCCCGGGTTCGCCGGGAGAGTTGATTTCGGCGTCAGAGAGTTCTGCGACGAAAACGCGTGTTTCCATACCGGCGACAGCAGGAACGCGCAAGGCGGCGCAGGCGGCAAGGAATTCATCAACACCGTCAAGGACGTCAAAATCCACAAGTCCGGCGGCGCGCCATCCCAGTTTCGCTGCAAGAGCGGCGATATAGGTGGGGGAGTAGCCGTAGCCGTTGTAAGAGAAAAAGCTGTGGCAGTGCATGTTAAAGGGACGCAGATAAGGCGTCATCTCTTCAAGCGCCTTGCGCCGTGCGTCACTGTCAAGCATATTGAATTCAGCGGGGAATTTTTCCATGATCCATTACCTCAAGACTTTTTGCAGTTCCATCATAAATTCTTCAGCTTCCTGCTGGGTGGGCTGATCGCCCTTCAGATTGCTGATACCGGGTCTGCCGGTTTGATCAACGTACCAGTCGGCGGTGGAACCCCCTGAGAAGGTGACGGTTCCTGAAGCGAAAATGCCGGGAGGATTGACCTTGTTCACGGTGACGGAACACTTGCCGGGAGCGTCTGCCGCAGGAGCTTCACCGTTTTCGGCGGCAAGGCGTGCCTCTTCTTCAGCTTTTCTGGCTTCTTCTTCTTTTTTCGCCTTTTCTTTGGCGGCGGCAATGGCTTTAGGGTCGGTGGCGTTCCAGTCGATCTGAAGTTCAGAAGCGATGATACGGATCTCCATGTAGGTCAGATGGGTGTTAAATTTCTCATTGACCATGTTCTGCAGCTGTGAAAGACCTGTGCCTTTGGCAAGTTCTTCGCTCATAAAAGCTGCGATTTGCTGTTCAAGTTCCTTATCCATAATTAACTCCGTGTGAAATAAAGTTACTTGTGTTTACGGTTGTTCATGTTGCGCTTGATGCTTTCCACCTTCTTGGGGCGGGGAACGGCTTCAAGGATCAGAGGCACGCCTGTCAGTTCAAAAGCTCCTCTGAGCTGGCGCTTCAGGAATGTCATATAGTTGGGCGCCGCATTCTCTTTGGCGTTGACAAACATCTTGATCCTGGGAGGACGGCTTCCGGTCATGGTTGCGTAGTAAAGTTTCAGGGGCGCCGTACCCACAACAGGAGGCGTATGGTGTGCAAAGGCATCTGCCAGGACGCGGTTAAGGACGCCGGTGGGGATCTCGCTGTCAAGGTTGGTCATCACCCGTGCGATATTGCTGATAAGTTCATCAAAACGGTTCTGTTTCAATGCGGAAACCAGCACCGCAGGAGCATAACTCAATCCGGGCAGAGTCCGGTCAACGGCTTTGAGGAGTTCCTCATCGCTTTCCTTTCTCAGATCCCGTTTGTTGACGGCGATGACCACGCCTTTGCCGGCGCTTTCGATCATGGAGCCGATCTTCCGGTCCTGAGCGGTGGCGCCATCAGGAGAGGCTTCGATCATGAAGACCACGATATCCGCCCGGTCAATGGCGCTTTTGGCGCGCATGGCGCTGAAGTATTCAACCACATTTTCCACTTTTCCGGTTTTCCGCAGACCTGCGGTATCGACCAGAATGGCAGGATAATTTTCATCGCCGGAGCGCAAAGTGAACTCCACGTCAACAGCGTCCCGGGTGGTGCCTGCAATGTTGGCTGTGATCATGCGTTTTTCACCGATGAGGGCGTTGACCAGAGAGGATTTGCCCACATTGGGACGACCTACGATGGCGATATTGAGGGGTTTTACCACAGAGGCGTCATTTTCGGCGGGACCTTCGTAAGCAGGCAGCAGAGAAAGAGCCTTTGTAAAAAGTCCCCCCAGACCGCCCCTGTGCTGGCAGCAGACGGGGAACACTTCAGGAAATCCCAGAACCGAGAACTCTGCGGCATCATCGGCAATCTTGCCGTTGTCGCACTTGTTGGCGGCGCAGATGACTTTTTTACCTGTGGCACGGAGCCGGACGGCGATGTCACTGTCAAGAGGAGTGACGCCCGCCTGAGCGTCTCCGAGGAAAATCAGCACATCGGCATCGGCAACAGCTGCTTCGACCTGATCCGCGATGGCGGCATCCCACACTTCGCCGCCTTTTTTTTCGCCGGTCATCAATCCGAGTCCGCCGGTATCAATGAGGCGGAACTTGCGCCCGTCGCGGACAACAGTCGCCATGACCCGGTCGCGGGTGACCCCCGCCTGTTCGTGGACAATGGCAAGACGTCTGCCCACCACGGCATTGAAAAGTGAGGACTTGCCCACATTGGGCCGTCCGACGATGGCAATGGCGGGGAGAGTCGATTTTTTTTCAGTTTGAGCCATAAATCATTACTTCCGGAAAGAGTTGATAAGATCCCGCAGAGCTTTGGCTGCGGCACCGGATTTTTCAGCGAAATCTTCGCCGTTTCCGGCGTGGATGATGCCTCTTGAGGAGTTTACGGCAATACCGTCTTTGGCAGCGGTACAGCCGAAGTTGACCACCTTTTCAACATCACCGCCCTGAGCGCCCACGCCGGGAACGAGGAAGGGCAGTTCGGGGCAGAGTTCGCGAAGCATTTTCAGTTCTTCAGGATAGGTCGCGCCAACAACGATACCCGCGTTGCCGTTGGCGTTCCAGCTGTCGCGGACAAGTTCAGCCACATGCTGGAAAAGGGGTTTGCCGTCAGCCACAAGGTTCTGCAGATCCCCTGAGTTGGGGTTGGAGGTGCGGCACAGAATGAAAACACCTTTGTCGGCACGGTCGAGGAAGGGTTTCAGAGTGTCATAACCCATGTAAGGGTTGACGGTGACGGCATCAGCTTCGTAGCGTTCAAAGACCTCTTTGGCATACATGGAGGCGGTAGAGCCGATATCTCCCCGTTTTACATCAAGGATGACGGGAATGCCGGGGGCATTTTCGTGGATGTAGGCGATGGTCTTTTTAAGTTCATCGTCACGATCCTGACCGGCATAGTATGCCGCCTGGGGTTTGTAGCAGCACACATAATCTTTGGTGGCGTCAATGATCGCCTTGTTGAAATCAAAAAGAGGAGTGGTACTCTTTTTTACGCACTCAGGAAGTTTTGCGAGATCGGGATCAAGTCCTACGCAGACCAGAGAGTCGTTACGGCGCACAGTTTCTTTCAAAGCGGCAAAAAAGTTCATTTGTCAAAATCTCCCAGATTTATCCGGAATGTCTTTCCGGAATTTGTTCAAAATTCGTTTCATATAATATACACCCGGGATGGTGATTTTTCAAAGTCTTTTATTCCCGATTTCAGGGAAGAGCTTTTTTGAGTTTTTCTGCTCCGGTGAAATATTCGAGAAGAGGATCCGGCGTTTTGATGCCCAAACTCAGGTTCAGAGCGGAAATCTGCTTCTGATACGCGATGGCTTTGGGGAGATCTCCGGCGAGATAGGCGACCTGCGCTCTGGCTGCGAGCCAGACTCTGCGGAGCTCAAAGGAACGGGGCGCTTGGGTGCCGAGAAGTTTGTTGGCGTATTCAAGAGCCTGCAGGTTGTACTGAAAGCGCTTGAGCAGTTCCCACGCCATCATACAACGTGAGTCCCCGCTCTTCACGTTCCGGTCAAAGTGTGAAAGAACATCCCCCAGACGGCTTCTGAAGTAACCGTAACGGCTCACGAAGTCAACGGCGGTGAAATAGAGTCTCGCTGAGCCGGGAGCTGCTTTGAGACGGCTCTGAAGCAGTTCCCATGCCTGAGGAATACGGCTGGAGTTTTCAAGAGCAAAGAGACGCATCCGCAGAGCTCCGGGATGGTCAGGCACAATGGCAAAGATCTTATCGGTCAGCTGTTTCATTTTGCGTTCACTGCTTTCCCGCAGCAGAGTCTGCAGTTCATCCAGCATGGGACACACTTTTTCTGTCGCAGATCTGTCAAAGGTTCCGGCAAAATAGTTCTGGAGCATTTCGCCCAGATCAACACTTTCTCCGCACCAGATGATGGTTCCTTTGTGGTCGATGACAAAGGATTTGGGAAAGAGCAGAGAGCCTGCCATGTACTGCATGGTGATCCTGCGGCTGGAATCAAGAGCAAGGGCGGTCCTGCTCCGGCGGATCAGGGGAAGCAATGAGGCTGCATCTGACTCGGGATCCGGTGTGATCATGATTTGAGTCACTCTGTTTTTATGTATGGAATCCAGCGCCGTCAGCATGGCAGCGGTTCCCTGCGCCCCCTGTGCCCGGGTATGGACAAAGGTCAGGATCCTGAGGGTGCCGGGGGCAGCGGGAGCCGATACCTGAATGCGGCTGCCGTGAAGGTATTTCAAATTGGGCAGTTCTGCCGCTTTTTCTCCGCAGCGGAGCGCCGCCAGAGGGGAGGCAGCGGCAACCAGCAGGATCAACAGATACAATTTTTTCATTTTCATTCTCCTGAATCAAAGCCGGATATAATAAACTTTTTCTGTTCTATAATGTACCACCTCTGCAGAAAAAAATCAACCCCGGTGAAAGAAACTCTTCTTTTTTCAAACGTTTAGCTGTCTGTTTGATTTTGTCCTTCAGGATATGAGCTTTTTCAGCTGTATGGCGCGGTGGCGATGGGTATGTTCGGCAAGACAACGTTGTCTTGCGGCAGCTCCTGTCTGAGCTGCCAGCTTTTTATCTTTGATGACTTTCTGCAGCAGCTCCGGCAGTTCTTCCGGGGTACGGAAAAGTAAAACTTCTTTGTTTTCTTCAAATGCTTCCGGAAACTCCTCCACGAACTCGGCACACAGACACCCCGCAGTCGAAGGGATCGCAAAACATTGCAAACTCATGATCGTTTGAAATTGTTCCAGAGGCTCCTGCAGGATATTGATCATGGCAGTGGAGTCTCGATAAATGGAAACCACCTCTTTTTCATATATGTTCTTTTTTGAACGGCACATGCCTGCCAGAGAGGTCTTCTTCCACCTGTCGCCGTAAAGAGCAATGTCCATATTGCATGAAGCACAAATACTCACTCTTCTGTCGGTTGCTCTGCCGATAAATGAAATATCGGCAGAATAAGTGTTTTGTGAACCGTGTGACGGATCATAGTATTCTGTGTCCACACCGTGAGGAAGATAAAAGCATTGACACTCCCGTTTTTTAAGTTCCCTTTCAACATACCTTGAAACAGTCAGAAAGAGACACTCTCTGCTCAATTTGCAGAACTTCTCAAGATCACTGCGCCGGGGACCATCATAATCGTGAAAGATGACCAGACCTTTGTAGTAACTTTTCAGACGTTTGATGTCAAAAGGAACTGTCCCCGGGAAAAAACAGATATCAGGAGAGTGGCGCTTGATGATTTGTTCCAGAGAACGCTGCCTCTGTTCCTCTGCCATTTTTTCCGGCAGAGGCAGACCGTGAAATTTTGACATCTTGTTTTTATCGGCAGCAAGGACATCAAATCCTGCCTGACGGTAACCGGAAATAAGATGTTCCAAATGCAATTTTTTCCAGGAATCAAAACTGCCGACAAAAAGAATTTTCATAAAAGCGCTGAAGCTCCTTAAGTAGATGGTGATGGATCTGGGATGACAAAGTCCGGTATTCCCTCTTCAGCCCTTTGCCGGAGAAGAAGGCACAAGACAGTGTCACTTATCTATAATACATCCAGTTTACAGATTTTACAAGTGAAATGCGGTACGCGGCAGTTGAAAATTTGATTTGAAAACAATTGGAAGAGGTAAAACAAGTATATCGTGCAGCAGCGGAACAAATTCGGCAAGATACTCGAAAATCCTGAACTTGACGAAAATAAACTTTTTGAAGAGTTGATTGAGCGCGTCCTCTGTTGTGCACGAGCGGTGCAAACTCTTTCAAAGAGATTTTTTTCTCTGCGGTATATTGATTTTTTCCGAACCATGTGGTATATTACTCCCGGAACAAATAAAGAGAGCAATTCAATAGAACAAACAGGATTTGAAAGTTGAAAAAAGCCATTACCATAGTCAACCGTAAGACAGGCGAACTTGTTCAGGAGACCGTTATGGGTGACGGCGCCTTGCGTTTTGCATACGAAACCTTCCTCGGTCACTGCCTCAGTGGAGTGCTTTTCAACACTTCCGGACTTTCCGCACTTATGGGGTGGTATTATGACCGCTCTGTTTCCCGCAGAAATATCAATGATCTTGCTTCGATTCCGGGCTGCAACGCCTCTGAGGCGGAACTTCCTCCGGAAAAATACGCAAGTTTCAATGAATTTTTCACCCGCCGTTTGAAAAAGGGAGTCCGTCCCTTTGATCATTCCCCGGAAATGCTCTCTTCCCCTGCCGATGGAAGGATCGCTGTATTTGAAGACTTGACAGGCGAAAGCCCCATCCCTGTCAAAGGAGCGGAACGTACTTTGAATGATCTTTGCTGCGAAAAACTGACCGCTTCCCGTCTTGCTGCGGCAGTCATCCGCCTGGCGCCGGTGGATTACCACCGTTATCACTTCCCCTGTGAATGTTTTCAGGCCGCAGAGCCCTTGAAAGTCAGAGGTAAATATCACTCGGTGAACCCTGTTGCACTGGCGAAATATCCGGATCTTTACGTTGAAAACACCCGGCAGATCACTGCCCTTGAATCAGAGATCTTCGGTTCGTTCCGTTTTCTTGAGGTAGGTGCTTTCGGTGTCGGCTCCATCGTTCAGACCGCAGGAAGCGGCAAGCACGGCAGACAGGATGAGAAGGGCTATTTCAAATTCGGCGGTTCCACCATTATACTGATCTTTGACAACGGGAAGATAAAATGGTCCCCTGATCTTCTGGAAAACAGTGCAAAAGGCTGTGAGACATTGATCCGCTGCGGTGAGACCATCGCTCAGGCAGTCAGATAATTCCGCGCCGGAGTTACACGTTCCGCCTCATTGGTTCCATACGATCCTTCGCATTTCCTGTGCTGCTGAGTTATATTCGGCAAGCATATTGACCATTTTTTTCCCAATGCTGAATCCAAGGGCCAGTGTATCTGGCATAATGAATGCTGCCGCTGTACGTTCTTCTGAAAATTGGCAGCAGAATCCGTCTTTGAGGACCTGTTTCTTGAGAAGATCGAAGCGTTCACGTGTCCCCCATTTTCCCACTCCGTAATCTTCAAATGGAAATCTTTTTTCCAGTTCAGCCGCAGGGACGGGATTCCCTGCCTGAAGCGCGATCGCTGTTACTGAAATATAGGGCATCAGCATCTGCTCTGAGGGCGTCTGGACCATACCGGGGAGATCCGGTGATACCCGCATGATACGCTGGATCTTGCTTCCTTTCAACGTAGCAAGAGTAACGACATGTCCGGGAAAAAGTTCTGCAAGGTGGAGCAGGTGTTTTTTGATTTTTTCCCGGATGTCATTTTTGCTGACGGCGTTGGCCATTTCCACGATTGCCGGTCCCACCGCAAAGCGGTTGAGGGAGTCTTTGACAATGAATTCCCGTGCCGCCAGAGTCCGCAGCAGATTGTGGAGCGTACTTTTCTGCAATCCCGTTTCATCAACGAGTTCACTGAGCCTCATCCCCTCCGGTTTAGAGGAGATGAGCTTCAGTATATCCATGCCTCGCAGCAATGATTGGACAAGTTCTGATCCCGGCATGAAATCAATCTGCTTCGTTTTTCTTTTCTTCTGTGAACTTGAGATCGGTGACATTTTCGTCAGGAGTGTTCCAGTCAACGCTCCACACCGGACGGCGGCGGAATTTTTCCTTAAAGGTATTTTGCAGCACGCCCCGGCTTTCCAGAGAGATCATGCAGGCACGGGTACATCCCCTTGCACCGCAGACGGCCTGTCCGGACTGATAAAGGTTGACGGGTTTGTGGCGGAAGGGGGACCATTCGCCGGGAACAGTGTCATTGGGGTTGCCCCTCAGATAGGGATCTTCCTGAACGACACCGGTGTATTTTGTTCCGCTGAAAGTGATGGCGCACTTGGTGATGTCGATGTCGGCCCATTCCACTTCATGACCGGCAAGGTTGACTTTGATGGTTTTTTCAGGGTCAAAGCACGCTCCGGGGCAAGCCTTGACACATGCCATGCAGCGGTTGCAGAGCTGGGGACCGTCGTAGATGGGATCGGGTTCAAGTTCCACATCGGTGAGGACGATCCCGACCCGGCAGCGGGGACCGAACTGAGGACTCAGGAACATCTTGCTGAAACCGATCTCGCCCAAGCCGCAGAGATAGGCGGCTACACGCAGATGGATCATGATATCAGGACGCGCCTGACCGGGACGGGCAGGACGGCTGAAGTTAGCCTTCAGCTCACCGTTATTGCTGATGGCACGCCAATCGCTCTGATGTCCCATGGGAATTGCTTCATACCCCTGGTCTTCAATGAATTTGCTCAGATTGATGACTGTCATGGGCATGTAGAGATAGGTAAGACCGCCGTACCCCATGGCAGAGTAGTTGCTGAAAAAAGTTCCCTCTTCAATGCCCCGCAGACTGCCCCGTTCCACCCTGAACACCATGCCGATGATGCTTTTACATTCAGGCATGATCTGTTTGGGATCCATTTGCAATGGGGCGTTTGCCCAGCGTTCAATATTACCGATACCCACAACATCTGCGCCCATTTCAAGGGCTTTGCGTTTTACCGCCAGTGCTGCGGCCTTGGGATCGCTCAGGTCAACACTGTTGAAATCTCTGGTCATGATAGCCATGATAACATCTCCTGTATTAATTGGTGTATATCATTGATGAACTTTTGTTTATCATTCTGTGTGGTTACTATACATCCGGAAGAGTCTGAAGTCAAGTCGACAATTTGCAGTAAGTCCTTTTTTTTTATGAAAAACTTGAATTTCCTCCTTTTGCGTATTATCTTATGAGATGAACAATTCAAGCTACAACTTCAAAGCGATCGGAGTACTTCGGGGCGGCGGGAAATTTCCCCAGCAGGCGCCCCGGCAGGGCATTTATGCCCGGAACGAAGGATTCATTGAACTTTTTCCCCATTGCAACTATGAACAGGCTCTGGAAGATCTTGCCGGGTTTGAGCGCATCTGGATCCTTTTTGTTTTTGACCGGAACCACAGCTGGAAACCAAAAGTTCTCCCGCCTTACGGCATTGACCGCAAGGTGGGACTTTTTGCCAGTCGTTCTCCTTACCGTCCCAACCCCATCGGACTTTCGGCTGTGGAACTGGTGAAAATAGAAGGGGTGAAGCTTCACATCAGGAACTTTGATCTTCTTGACGGTACCCCTGTCCTTGATATAAAGCCCTACATCCCCGAAGCAGATTCTTTTCCCTCTTCCCGTGCCGGATGGCGGGATCAGGTGCCGCCTGTTCCGGAACTTGTCTTTGCGCCCGGTGTTTCAGAAGAGCTTTCGCGTCTTCTCGTCTGCGGCGGCCCGGATCTTGCCGATGTGGCAAGAATACAGCTGACGCTTCAGAGCGGGAACCCTGAGCGCCAGCGTCTTTCCGGCGTTCCGGGGGAGGAACAGATCCTCGCTTACCGGACCTGGAGGATCGCTTTTGTCAGAGAAGAAAGAAAAGTAACAGTGAAAAAGATTTTTTCAGGTTATACGCCGCAGGAGCTTGCTTCTCAGGAAGATCCTTACAACGATAAAGCGGTACACAGGAGTTTTGTCAGAGATGTGCAATAAAGACCTGAAGGGAATGTTTCTTGCCGGATGTGCCTCGTTTCTGTGGAGTTCTGCCTTTGTGACGGCAGGCTTTCTTCTGGGGGGAGGGGCGAAAAGAATAGATCCTCTGACTTTGACAGCGCTGCGTTTTTTTATCGGCGGTTTGATCGTTCTCTGTGTGGGGCGGGTGACAAAACGCCCTTTGTGGTTCAATTCAAAGCGTCAGTTTTTTCTTGTACTGGGAACGGCGCTGCAGCTTTATCTGCTGACAAGTTTTCTTTCTTTTACGGGACAGAAAAGCGTGAGCGCCACAGCTGGGGCGCTTCTTGTGGATTCCGGACCTGTGATACTGCTGGCGTTCTGGAACCTTTTTATGCTTAAAAGTTCAAAGAATGAATTTTTTTCGGTGATCATAGCTGCAGCGGGGGCTTTGATGGTTCTGAACATTCTGACGCCTGACGGATTTATTTATGACGGAGGCAGATTGACGGGACAGCTTTTCTGCGTCGCTGCTGCCATCTTCTGGATCACCGGTTCACGTTGTACCAAGGCTTTGATGGAGTCCGGGGGAGATTCTCTTGTCATGACCGGCTGGTGCGAACTGATATCGGGTATTATGGCGATGCTGGTGATGATCCCTGCCGCTCCGGCACTTATTCTGCCTTCTACTTTTGAGGCGTGGGGCGGAGTCATCATTATGGCAGTTTTTCCCTCAGCTCTTGCCTATATCGCCTGGAGCGTCGCCTTGAAACAGTGCGAAATGTGGAAACTGCTTCTAACCCAGAATCTGACTCCTGTTTTCACCATGGCGGGTTCATTTCTGCTTCTGGGGGAAAAACTGACGCTCTTCAATCTTCTCGGCATGGTGCTGGTTTTTTGCGGACTCATCTCAGTGATCCTTGCCGGACACAAAAAAACTCCGGAACAGCCTGAATCCGTTCCGGAGCAGAAGTGAGTTTTTCCCGTCAGCGTTTCCCTGACTTGCGTGCATAAGAAGTGACGGCACCTGCAACGGCAGCAGCGGCCTTCCGGCGCCAGCGGGGATCCACAAGACGTTTTTCTTCAGCGGCATTGGTGACAAAGCCCGCTTCGATCAGAACGGCCGGAACAGGATTGCCGCGCAGCACCGAAAAGTTGGCAAATTTGACTCCCCTGTTGACACTGCCGGTGTGCCGGATGAGTGACTCCTGGATCATGACAGCAAGAAGCGTATCTTCGCTCCGGGGCGTTTTGAAAGCGAAACACTCAATGCCCGATGCGGCAGGATTGCGTTTTGAGGCGTTGTGATGAACTGAAATGAAAAGATCCGCTTTGTACTTTTTTACCAGATCGACCCTGCTCCGCAGAGGCAGAAAAACATCCCTGGTACGGGTCATAGCCACCTGGAATCCCTTTTTCTGCAAGGCAAAAGCTATTTCGCGCGCCAGAAGAAAATTCAAATCCTTTTCTTTGCTTATTTTTCCCGGTGCCCCCATATCGTTTCCGCCGTGGCCGGGATCTACAAGGATCCGTCGGATCTGACGGGGGGGGATGTGTCCGGTCATGAGGGGATCTATGATGTTCCGCAAGGTCATGGGGGTGACTTTGTAAACTTTGTCCTCACCGTAAAGGGGCGCCGCAGGCAGCTGGATGGGCATTCCGTTGAACACTGCAAACTGCCGGTTGGGATGAAGTTTGAAGGTGTTGTTCCGCCACTTCAAAAGACAATTTTCCTCAGTGGCAGCCGGAGCGTATTTGGCGAGCCGTTTTTCTGCCGCCGGATGAGTTTTACATCCGGCGCCCAAAATGATAACGGCGATCACCGTCAGAAAAAAAGCGATATTTTTATTCATCTTTCAAAGAAAAATCTTTCCTTCGCGGTAATCTGCCCAGACATTCTCAAACCATCCGTCCGGAGTTGGCAGCGGCCGGCACATTTCAAATTCATTAACGATTTCGCCATTTTTGAAAGAGCTTGTGAGGATCTGAGAACGGAATGTTTCGTTTTCAGAAACAGGGGCATTGTCGTATCCGAAAACTGCTGCAGATCCCCGTGAACCGACACCGGCAAGGATCTGATACCGAATCGCAGAAAGATACATAACTGAACTGAAAGCAAGCTGTGCCGTGGTCAGAGCCAGAACGCCGGAGCTGTTGCAGAAACCTTCTTTTTCAATAGCTTCAAGCAATGTTTTCGCCTCTTCCAAAGCTGTTTCGACTTCAGTGATGCGGCGCTGAAAACCGGCGCACCGGGACATGCGCTGCCGGATATCTTGCAAATCGCTCCGGGCATCTCTGGTGCCTGAGATAATTTTTTCAAGACGTTTGATTTCGAAAGCCGCCTGTTCCTCAGCTTTTGCATGGTCAAGAGTGTCACTCTGACAGACACCGGCAATGAACTTAGCCGCCCGGAACGCCCCCGCCTGACCGGCGTTGAGAGCTGAGCCGCCCGGACGGGTGACGCCGTGGGAACCATTGACTTCGCCGATGGGGAAGAGATGGGGGATATTTTCTGATTCGTACCAGGTGTTTCCTGCCAGTCCGCCGTTATTGTGCTGGGCACAGACAGCGATCTCAAGCATTTCCGTTTCGATATCGATACCGTGGTCGGCATAAAGAGCAATGGCGCCGGGATTCATTTTCCGCAGACGTTCAATGGGGGTGCCGTCACAGGCCTTGGAGCGTTCAAGATACTCTCTCGCCTCGGAAGAAATGGCTTTCATATCAAGTCCTGCCGGATTGCTCCTGAAGTCCAGAAAAACCCGTCTGCCCTTGGCATTTTCCTCAAAGACAGCTACGTCAACGGCAGAAGAACCGTCAGGGAACTTTTTGACATCAAAGGGCCACTGATAGCCTTTAAGAAAGACACGGGAATTCAAATCAGCGTCAGTGAATCTTTCGCGCAGGAACTCCTTTTCATCGCTGCCGTCAGGGGCTGTGGAAACAAAGCGGGGCAGAACCTGCATATAAGTTCCGGAGACATTCCAGCGGAATTTGACCGATGCAAGTCCGAACTGGGACTCCGGCAGGTTACGGCACTTTGCACCGATACGCATGGCAATGCCGATGGCACCTGTGTGACAGGGAGGATAGACGCTGTTGGCATAAAGACCGCCGGGGCCGCCCACGGCAAAGACAGTGTTTTCAGCGGTGACGGTTTCAAATCCACAGCTTTCACCGTTGTAGACAACGGCACCTGCGGCACGTCCGTCAACTTTGAGCAGAGTTGCTGCAATGCGCTTTTCGGCGATTTCAACGCTTGTTTCTTTCAGAGCGCGGAGCAGGGCAAGGCACATCTCTTTTGAGGTATAAGGACCGCAGCTGGTGGCACGTCTTCTGGGGTCATGATCCGTTTTGTATCCGATGTACTGTCCCAGTTCATCATGGGGAAAGGGAACTCCCAGATCACACAGGTGAAGAAATCCTCTGGCTGAAAGTGCCGCCTCCACAAGAGCGATATCACCGTGAACGGCTCCCCCTGCCATGTAAGATTTGGCAAGATCCGCAGGGGAATCCGGCTCCGTTCCATACATGCCCAGTTTGTAATATGTCTGCTTGTCGCTGCCGGTGTTGATGGAGGTCCCCATCTTCACACCTTCGGTGATGACAAGAATATCTTTGACCCCTTCGCGGTAAAGACGGAGCGCAGCGCACAAACCCGCTGCTCCGGAGCCGATGACAAGAGTGTTTACATGACGCTTTTTCACAGTCTTGCGATCTCCATTCCGCCGCCGATGTCGATTACTGTACCGGTGGAGTAGGCAAGGTCTCCCCGCAGCAGCATGGCGACGGCTTTGCCGATGTCAGAAGGCTCTCCCCAGCGGGGCTGGAGCGTCAGTCCTTCGGCGATGAGCTTGTCGTACTTGGCTTTAACGGTGCTTGTCATATCGCTTGAAATCACACCGGGGCGGATCTCATACACATTGACGCCGAATTCAGCCATCTTGACTGCGAAAAGTTTAGTCATCATGCCGATGCCGGCTTTTGAAATGCAGTATTCACCCCGGCTGATGCTGGCAACTGTGGCGGAGCAGCTGCCGATGTTGACAATGACGCCGGTTTTGCGTTCAGCAAAAATTTTGGCTGCGCTCTGGGAAAGGAAAAAAGGTCCTTTCAGATTGATGTTCATGACCCTGTCAAAACTTTCTTCTGTCATTTCAAGAAGATCCGCACGGACAAGGGGGGCGACGCCTGCGTTGTTGACAAGTGCTTCAAAGGAACCGAAATCACGGATCACTGAGGCGAGAAGATTTTCGCGGTCAGCGGCGCTTGAAACATCGCACTTGTAATAGCGGACAGTGACTCCGGGGAATTTTTTTATCAGATTTTCTGCGGCGTCGGAGGACTCCTGACGGGCACAGATGGCAAGATTCCAGTTATTTGCTGCCAGTTCTTCGGCGATACCGTAGCCGATACCCCGGCTGCCGCCGGTGACGATCGCTGTTTTCATGAGGGAATTTTCCTTTCTCTTCAGATCAAAATAATGCTTACGGTAAAATTAGCACAAGATCACTTTTTTGTCAAGTGAAGTGGTGAGGATTTTCAAAAAAAACTCACCTCGAGAGAATTTTTTTTAAGGGCTGAGTTTGCATTGAGCGAATAGATATGCTATATTACTTCAAACATTAGAAAATTTGTCCTTTGAGATGGAGTTTAAATTTGGAGAAAAGTATGATGAAGAAAATGCCTTTTATGTGGGCTGCTTTATGTGCGCTCTTTCCTCTGGCTGCAAAAGATTTTTTCGTTTCACCGCAGGGAAATGATAAAAATCCGGGAACGGAGCAGGCCCCCTGGAAAACGATTGCTTTTGCCGCTCAGAAAGCCAAACCCGGCGATACGGTGAAAATTCTTCCCGGACTTTACCGTGAACAGATCGTTTTCACCCGTTCCGGGAAAAAGGGCGCTCCCATCACTTTTGAGGGGAGCCGTGGCAAAGATGGTGCTTTTCTGACCATCGTTGAGGGTGTGGGAACCAATTTGACCAAGTGGGAGAAGGCTCCTGAAATCGCTCCGGATGTCTGGAAAACCGATTTGCCGAACCGTCCTGATCTGATGATGATGGATGGTAAAATGATCACCTATATCAACAAATCCACCATGGCGCTGCCCCGCATGAAGCAGCTCCCCGATGAACTTTATGAAACGCTTATGTGGGATAAATTCGGACCCAACTGCAAACGTTGTCCCGGTTTCGATCTGCTCTCTCTGAAAAAGGATATTCTTTTCCGTCACCGCTATTTCGGCAAGCGCAAGGAGCTGCTCTGGCCCACCATCGGCAATGTGATGACAGGGTGGAGCAATGGAAAACTCTATATCCGCTTTGCCGACGGCAGCACTCCTCAGAAGCACAACATCACCGCTTCTTTCGGTGAAGGATTCTCTTTGAAACGGGCATCATGGCTCAAATTCAAAAATCTCCACATGCGGGGCAGCCGTTATCAGATCCGCATATCGGCCGGCAGCTCCAACAACGTGATCGACAACTGTCTTCTCATGCACGGCGGGGCCCGGGTGCGGATCGATCAGGGCGCCCGGAACAACACTGTTCAGAATTCCATCCTGACTGCGGGATTTATCCGCGGAGATCTTTTTCAGCTCCGTGCTGCAAATGATATGCGCGGCGGCGTGCTCTATCAGGTATTCAAATTCATTCTCGGCTACTCCAGTTCCGATGATATCGGCGTCAGAGAATACGGAACGGGTACCCGGGTGCTGAACAACGTGATCACCCAGGGGCTGATCGGTTCAGACGCCTATGGTCCTCAGTGCGAATTTGCCGGAAATGTTGTCATGAATATGTCAAGTGTCGGAATCTGTACCGGACCTCAGACCAGCGGAAAATTCTATCATAACCTTGTTATGAACTCCGCTATCCCCCTGCGGGTCCATGCGCTCCGTCACGAGCGTGCCAAGCGTGAGGAGTATCACTTCAGAAATGTGTTCATCCAGGCTCCCAATGACGGTTCTCAGGTCTATGTCCACTGCTCTTCCCACCTTTACGGACCTGATATGGTCAACTTTGAAAAGGGAACTGCCAAGTACAAAACCGATCCTCCCGCCCCCGTTGATCCCGGCAAGATCTTCATTTACCACAACACCTTCTGGGGCGGCAGCGACTGGACTCCCGGATTTGATGTGGGATATCTTGCCAGACGGTTCCGTTCAGTCATGCCTTTCTATTATGTCAACAACCTTGTCAAAGGATGCCACCGCTGGAATCCTGATGCCCAGATCCTTCAGGCGGGCAATCTTATGTATGGTTATCCCAGTGCCGTCAATAAAAATCCCATCCGTCACCCCGGCATGAAAAAGGATAATCTTCTGCTTGCCGAAGCTCAGAGCGGGAACATCTGGAACAATAAAAAGATCCCCGGACTTTACGATCTTACTCTTGCCAAAAACTCTCCTGCTCTCGGCGTGGGAATTGATATTTCCAAACCTTTTACCTACAAAGGCAAAGAGTTCCCTGCCTTCCCCGGATTCAAACCCGGTTATTTCAAGGGCAAAGCCCCTGCCGCAGGCGCTTTTCAGGATGGGGAATCCATGCAGATGTTCATTGACATGTACCGCAAGGCAGAAAAAGCCATGCAGATCATCAAAAACGCCAAATAAAAACACAAGAGGAGCCTGAGTCATGAAAAGACGCTTGTTTTTGCTGGGAGTTGTTCTTCCCGTTTCCCTGCTCTGGGGAAGGGAGTGGTTCGTATCACCTTCCGGAAGCGATAAAAACCCCGGAACGTCTCAAGCTCCTTTTGCCACCATCACATACGCCGCCGGCAAAGCTCAGGCGGGAGACACTGTGAAAATCACTCCCGGAGTTTACCGGGAACAGGTTACGTTTGCCCGTTCCGGCAAAAAAGATGCCCCCATCACTTTTGAGGGCATCAGAGGCAAAAACGGCGAATTTCTTACCATCGTAGAGGGTATTGGAACGACTCTTACCAACTGGAAACCTGCTCCTGAGATAGCTCCTGATGTCTGGAAGACAGAACTGAAAAAACGTCCTGATTTGATGATGATGGACGGCAAGATGATAGGTTTTATCAATAAGTTGACCATGGCACTTCCCCGGGGGAAAACGCTCCCGGAGGAGCTCACTGAAGAGCTGATCTGGAGCAAGTTCGGTCCCGGCTGCAAACGCTGTCCCGGATTGGATCTGCTTGCGCTGAAAAAGGATATCCTTATCAGTCACCGTTATTTCGGAAAACGCAAGGAGCTTTTCTGGCCCACCATCGGCAATGTTCTGACCGGTTGGAGCGATGGAAAACTCTATGTCCGCTTTACAGACGGAAGTACGCCTGAAAAACACAAATTTACCGCCTCTTACGGCAACGGATTCACTTTGAAAAGAGCCTCATGGCTGCAGTTTAAAAATCTTCACCTGAGAGGCAGCCGTTATCAGATCCGCATATTGGGCGGCAGTTCAAACAATGTGATCGACAACTGTCTTCTGATGCACGGCGGCGCCCGGGTGCGGATCGAGAGAAACGCTGCGAACACTGTTGTCAGAAACTCGATCCTCACCGCAGGATTCCTCCGGGGCGACCTCTTTCAGCTCCGGGCCAGTTATGATATGCGCGGCGGCGTGCTCTATGAATTTTTCAAGTACATCATCGGCACCTCTCTTTCTGATGATATGGGGATCCAGATCTTCGGCCCCGGAGCGAAGATCTACGGAAACGTGATCCTTCAGGGACTTATCGGTGTGCATACGGATGCTCCCCATTCTGAATTTTACAACAACGTTGTGATGCAGATGTCAAGTGTCGGTGTCTATTCCGGTCCCCGGACAATTGGTCAATTCCATCACAATCTCCTGATCAACAACGGTATTCCCATCCGCATCCACGATCTGCGCGCCGCCCGTGCCGAGCGTGTTGAATATCATTACGGCAACTTTGTGATCCAGGCTCCCCATGACGGTTCCCAGGTGTTTGTCCACTGTTCATCTCATGTAAGAGGACCTGATAAAATCAACTTTGAGCCTCCGTCACCCAAACATAAATATCCTGTTTATAAAAAGAATCCCCCCAACCCTGTTGATCCCGGCAGATTTTACATCTATCACAACACTTTCTGGGGGGGAAATGATTTCAATCCCGGATTCCATGTGGGATATTATTACAACCGTTTCAGAAGTGTCCAGCCTTTCCTCTTTATCAACAACGTGATCAAGGGGTGCCATCGCTTTGAGGATCATTCTCAGGAACTCCTCGCAGGAAATCTCCTCTATGGTTATCCCGGTTCCGCCAACAAGGAGCCTTTGCGCTACCCCGGAGTGAAAAAACACAATGTTCTGATTCCGGAAAAAATGGTCAATACACTCTGGAACAATAAAAAAATTCCGGGCCTCTATGATGTGACTCTTGCCAAAAATTCTCCCGCTCTCGGTATCGGAATCGACATTTCACGCCCCTTTACTTTCAACGGCAAAACATATCCGGCTTTCCCCGGATTCAAACCGGGATATTTCAAGGGCGCAAAACCTGCCGCAGGCGCTTTTCAGGCAGGAGAGTCCATGCAGATGTTTATTGACATGTACCGCAAAGCTGAAAAAGCGGTGCAAATCATAAAAAATGCCAAATAGTCTTTTTATTTAAGGAAAAAGGATTTATGAAAAAAAAATTCTTGCTGTTGGGAGCGATGCTCCCGCTCTCTTTACTTTGCGGTAAAGATTTGTTTGTGTCTGTAAATGGAAGCAACAAAAACTCCGGAAGTGCCGATGCTCCCTTTGCGACGGTTGCTTATGCCGCGTCAAAAGCAAAAGCGGGTGATACGGTCAAAATCGGTCCCGGTATATTCCGTGAAGAGATCACGCTGAAGAGATCAGGTAAAAAGGGCGCCCCCATCACCTTTACCGGAACCCGCGGCAAGGATGGAAAATGGCTGACCGTTATTGAATCCCCCGGCGTTCCCCTCAAGAAGTGGCAGCGTGCTCCTGAGATCGGTCCCGATGTGTGGAAGATCAAATTGGCAAAAAATCCTCTTCTGGTGATGATGGATGGAAAAAGTATTGCCAAGATCAACAACGGTTCCATGGGGCTCAAACGGTGGGAAAAGGTTCCGACCCACCTGACCCAGACCAACTTTATGAGCAAGTTGGCTTTGGGGGAGAAGTGCAGGCGTCTGCCCGGCATGGACTTCTTTATCCTGCCCAAAAACGCCACGGTTTCACACATCTACTTCGGTAATGTGAAACAGGATTTCTGGCCCGTTATCGCTTATGTGCTTTGCGGCTGGAAAGATGGATATCTTTATTTGCGTTTTGTCAATGGGGACAAACCTGAAAATCATACTTTCACAGCAAGCTACGGTAACGGATTCACTTTGGAAAGTGCTTCGCATATCAATTTCAGTAATCTCTTTCTGCGGGGCAGCCGCACTCAGTTCCTGTTGAGTGGAAAAACTTCTCACGTTAATATTGAAAATTGTCTTCTGATGCACGGCGGATACCGCGTCAGAATTGAAAAAACAGCCTCTTTCATCACCATCAGAAATAATCTCATGACCTGCGGATTTATTCTGGGGGATCACTTCAAACACCGGGATTCCAGTGATCAGCGGGGCGGTTTGATCTACACCATCTTCAAATATCTCATTGGCAACTCCCGTTCTGATGATGTGGGAGTCTACTCTTACGGTTCAGATATACTCGTAGAGGACAATGTGATTTTTGAAGGGTTGATCGGCATTGATGCTATGGGCCCCCGGAACATTGTCCGCCGCAACACCATCAGAGGACTTGCCAGCGTGGGACTTTGCACCAGTGCTGCCACCACAGGCAGATTTTACGAAAACCTTATCATGGAGTGCGGGATCCCTTTGCGTATACACAACTATCGCCATGAACGCACCAAACGTGAAGAGTACCATTACCGCAATGTGTTCATTCAGGGTGCCAAAGGCGGCAGATTTATTTTCGTTCACTGCGAGTCCTACAAAACCAAGGCGGACGGCATGAACTTTGACGGAAGAGTTTATAAAAAGAATCCCCCCAACCCTGTTGATCCCGGTAAGATCTATATCTACCACAACACCTTCTGGGGCGGCGGCGGAAAGGCGGCGTTTTTTGATGTGAAACGGCTTGCCAGCAGATTCCGCAGTGTGCAGCCCTTCTACTTCATCAATAACGTTGTAAAAAATACTCCCCGCTACAATGCCAAAAGCCATGAGGTGATGGCAGGAAATCTGCTTTACCTGACAACTCCCCCTATTCAGGAAAAAATGCAGGATACCGATGTCCCCAAAAACAACCGTGCATTGTCCCTTGAAACAAGCAAAAAAATGTGGGCTCCCGGAAAAACTTCAGGTATGCCTCAGATGGCGCTTGCGGCTGATTTCTCCCCTGCTGAGTGCGGCGTGGACATCTCAAAGCCCTACACCTACAAAGGTAAGAAATATGACGCGCTCCCCGGCTTCAAGTCCGGTTACTTCAAGGGCAAAGCTCCCTTTGCCGGCGCTCTGCAGAAAAATGAATCCGATGCCCTTTTCAGAAAGCTCTATGATAAAGGACAGCGTGCTGTTGATATGATGAAAAAAATGAGTTACAAATAATTTTACGGAGAAATCTTATCTATGATTAAAAAAATTCTGCCGGCAGCGGTGTTTGTACTTTGTTTCTGCTCCGCTGATGCCAAAACCTTTTATGTTTCCAATTCCGGAAGTGATGCCAACTCCGGAAGTGAAAAATCCCCCTGGAAAACCATCGCTTTTGCGTCCAAAAAAGCCGGTCCCGGGGATACTGTGAAAATTCTTCCCGGACTTTACCGGGAACAGATCCAGTTTACCAGATCCGGTAAAAAAGGCGCCCCCATCACTTTTGCCGGAACAAGGGGCAGGAAAGGTGAGTTTCTGACCATTGTTGAATCCAACGGAACCACTCTTGACAAATGGGTTCCTGCTCCTGAGATCGCACCCAACGTCTGGAAAACAAAAGTTGCTCAGCGTCCAAGCATTGTTATGGTCGATGGAAAGATGATCGCTCTCATCAATTCACGCACCATGGAACTCAAGCGCCGCAAAACACTGCCCTCTCTCATTATTGAAAATGATATCTGGAGCGGTTTCGGCCCCAAATGCAAACGCATTCCCGGACTTGATCTTCTGGCACTTGACAAAAATATCAAGGTGAAACACCACTATTTCGGCAAGCGTCAGGAATACTTCTGGCCGGTGCTCAATTATGTGCTTTCCGGATGGCAGAATGGAATGCTCTATTTGCGCTTTGCCAACGGCAGTACACCTGAAAAACATCTTATTACTGCAGCTTACGGTGAAGGTTTCACCGTTGACGGTCTCTCACATGTGACTTTCAGCGACCTTCACATGCGGGGCAGCCGTTATCAGATCCATGTTAAGGGTAAAAGTTCTTTTGTTACAGTCAAAAATTGTCTGCTTATGCACGGCGGCGCCCGGGTCCGCCTTGACGGCGAAGTGAAAAATGCGGTGATCAAAGACAACATCATGACCGCAGGATTCATCCGCGATGATCTTTTCGGTCTCCGCAGCAGTAAAGACATGCGCGGCGGCTTGCTCTATCTCATCTTCAAGTACATTATCGGAACCTCCCTTTCTGACGACGTGGGTGTCATCAACCGGGGAACAGGAACTCTGATCACCGGCAATATCATCATCAGGGGACTGATCGGAGTCCAGGCATTCGGTCCCGGTGTTGAACTGCACTCCAATGTGGTCCGTGAAATGTCAAGCGTGGGCATTGTTACCGGACCTCTGGGCGGCGGCAGATTTTATGAAAACCTTGTAATGAACTGCGGCATTCCGCTGCGGATCCACCGGATCCGTGAAAAGCACAGGAATCCGCTTCGCACAGAGTTCCATTACCGTAACCTTTTTGTGCAGGCGCCTCACGGCGGCAGTAATGTCTTTGTCCACTGCTCCTCCATGACCATCGGCGATGATGTGGTCAACTTTGAGAAGGATAAAAAGGGTAAAAAAGTCTACAAGAAAAATCCGCCTTCCCCTGTTGACCCCGGAAGATTTTATATTTACCACAACACCTTCTGGGGAGGTGCCGACGGCGGTTACGGTATTATGGTTGACAAATTTGCCAGAATGTTCCGCACTGTCATGCCCTTCTATTTTGTCAACAACATCGTCAAGTTCTCTCCCCGTCACAACAGCAAGACTCTTGACCTTATGAAAGGCAATCTTTTCTACCTCTTTGCTGAATCCGCCATGAAAGACAAATCGATCCGCGATCCCGGACTTTACAAGATCAACCGCAGCATCGGCATTGTCAAACATGAGAAGATCTGGAATAAAAAATCTGTTCCCGGACTTCCTGATGTGACATTGACGGCGGGTTCTCCTGCTCTTGAGTGCGGTATTGACGTCACCAAATCCAGACCGGGAAAAGCCGGACGCGTCATGCCGGCTCTGCCCGGATTTGTCCCCGGCTATTTCAAGGGCAAAGCGCCTGCTGCCGGAGCTTTCCAGGTTGGGGAATCCCAGGAAAAATTCTTCAGAATGCACAAGAAAACTGAAGAAGTGTCTGCCATGCTCAGAAGAAATCCGGGAAAGTAACTCCCCTGAGTGGAGCATAAGAAAAAAACTTTATGAAAATTGCACATTACGAACAAATAATCACTCCTGAGGTGGGAGAACCCGTCGCAGGGTATGGGGTGAATGATGTAACGGTCAGGATCCACGATGACCTGAAACTTTCTGTTCTGCTGCTGGACGACGGTGAAACAAAAGGGGCCGTTCTCGGCTACGATCTTCTGGGACTGGATGAAACATTCATCCGCAAGATCAGGCGGGATACGGCAGCGGTTCTTGCATGTCCTGAAGAAAATGTGATATTGAGCTGCACCCATACCCACAGCGGTCCCCATACCCGGTCCCTGGGACGCAGAAGCGCCAATCTTGAGTACATTGCAAAACTTTACAGGTGGAGCTCCTCGGCTGTCAGTGCCGCCATGGAAAAGTGGCAGGAAACAGAACTTTATTTTTACTCCTGTCAGTGCGATGCCAACTATAACCGCCGCTATGTGGATGGTTCAAACAGCTGCACTTTTCTGCCCCACCAGCGTACTCTTGAGCCGTTGAGCAACGGTTTTACGGATCAGGAGCTGGGAATGCTGATTTTCAACTCTCCTGAAACAAAACATCCCCAGGGAGTGCTTATCAACTTTGCCGCTCATCCCCTTGCGTCACATGCTCCGGGAATGGGGTCTCATCAGATTTCAGCGGACTACCCCGGTGCCTTGCGGGAGATCATGGAAGATAACAGCTGCTGGTGCGTCTTTGTAGACGGTGCCGCAGGAGACCAGTTTCCCAAAGACTCCGAATGCGGCTGGGAAAGCGTCAGAAAGTGCGCCTCAGACCTTGCTGTTGCTGCCATTAAAGGAGTTTGCGACGCCCGCAGAAACAAGGAAAAATATCTGATTGAAAATCCGAAAATCAAAGGCTCCATTGAGCGTCTGACTGTGAAATTGCGCCGCGACCGGCAGCAGATGCGGCAGGAGATGCCTGAGTATGCCGGGAAGAGAGAAACTGAAGTTGAACTCCAGTTTCTTGCATTCAACAATGATGTCTGCCTTGTGGGAGTTCCGGGAGAAATGCTTGCTGAGATCGGTCAGGAGATCAAGTGGCATTCGCCTTACAAAAGAACATTCATTCTTTACAACTCCACAGCATACTTGAGTTATCTGCCTCATGCCAACGGCTATGTGGCAGGGGGATATGAAACTGCTGTCAACTCGGCCTTTATCCAGCCTTTTGAATCTTTGAAACTGGTCAACGCCGCCGTGGAGGGAATGAGAAAACTTCACGGACCGCTGCCGGAAGAATTGGAAAGTTGAATCAAACAGAAATTGACAACAGGGGAATTGTAAACAATGAAAAAGAGAATATGGCTGCCGCTTTTATTACTTTCTTTTGCAGCCGGAGCTGCTGAAATTTATGTTTCCCCTGACGGAAACGATAAAAATTCCGGGAGTGCCAAGGCTCCTTTCAGGACCATCGGTTTTGCCGCTTCCAAAGCCAAACCCGGCGATACAGTGAAGATCGGCCCCGGTGTCTACCGGGAACAGATCACTTTCAGAAAATCAGGAAAAAAGGGTGCTCCCATTACTTTTGCCGGAACGCGGGGAAAAAACGGGGAATATCTGACCATTATTGAAGCGCCCGGTATACTCCTTGACAAATGGGTCCCCGCGCCTGAGATCGCTCCGGATGTGTGGAAGGTCAAATTGGTAAAACGTCCGGATCTTATTACGCTGGATGGTAAGATGATCGCTTTTATAAACGCTTCCACTATGGCACTGCCCCGGTGGAAGGATCTGCCCTCTGAACTCAACGAAAATATGTTCTGGGGCAAGTTCGGTCCCAACTGCAAGCGTTTGCCCGGATTGGATTTGCTGACGCTCCCGAAAGATATTCTGGTGCGTCACCGTTATTTCGGCAAGCGCAAGGAACTTTTCTGGCCCGCTTTAGGATATGTGCTTTCCGGATGGAAAGATGGTTTTCTCTATCTCCGTTTTGCCAATGGGGAAAAGCCTCAGGGGCGCAAGATCGTTGCTTCAACAGGTGAGGGGTTCGTTTTGAACAATGTATCCCATCTTTATTTCAAAGATCTTCATTTGAGGAGTTGCCGCCGTCAGTTCCGTTTGCAGGGCAGGAGTTCTCACAACACCATTGACAGCTGCCTTTTGATGCACGGCGGTGCCCGGGTGCGTATTGATGAGGGAGTCACCCATACTCAGGTGAAGAATTCTATCATGACTTCCGGATTTATCCGCGATGACCTTTTCGGACTCCGGGGCAGCCACGATATGCGGAGCTGTCTTGTTTATACCATTTTCAAATATATCATCGGGACTTCCCTTTCTGACGATGTGGGGGTGCTCCATAATGGAAAGTTTACCCGGATCACCGGAAATGTGTTCCTCAGAGGTCTTGTCGGGATCCGTGCCTACGGTCCTGATATCCATGTTCAGGACAACGTTGTGCGCGAAATGGCAAGTGTGGGAATTTCCACCGGGGATGCCTGTACGGGGACTTTTACCGGCAATTTGGTGATGAACTGCGGTATCGTCCTGCGGATCCACCATCTGCGGGGCAAAGTGGGAACCAAACGTGAAGAGTTCCACTACCGCAACCTCTATGTTCAAGCGCGCCATGCCGGTTCCCAGTTTTTCCTTCACTGCGCTTCTTATGAGCCTAACCCTGACGAAGCAAAAATCGTTAAGGCAGCGAAAAACGCTCCCCAGACCCCTCTCACTCTGGTTGACCCCGGACACATCTACATCTATCACAACACTTTCTGGGGCGGCCCTGATCTCGGCTCCAACTTCACTGTGCGGGTCATTGCATCCAAGCTGAAACGGGTGCTGCCCTTTTTTGTTGTCAACAACGTGATCAAAGGCGGTCCCCGCATGGAAAGCCGCAGTCAGGAGCTTTTCAACGGCAATCTGCTTTACACCTTTGACCCTGCCATGCGTGCCATGCCCCAGCGTGATCCTGAGATCGCCCGGCGCAACAAGCTCATCGGAGTTGAGGAGACAAAGAAACTCTGGAACGGCGGCAATGTTCCGGGATTGCCGGATATGACCCTGAAAGCCGGTTCTCCGGCTCTTGAGTGCGCCATTGATATTTCAAAGCCTTTCACCGCCAACGGCAAAAAATTTACGGCGTTCCCCGGATTTGCACCCGGCTATTTCAAGGGAAAAGCACCAGCCGCAGGAGCCTTCCAGCAGGGAGAATCTCAGGAAAAATTTTTCAGGATGCACAAACGTGCTGAAGATATTGCAAAGATGTTGAGAAATAATAAATAAACAGAGGAGGATCAAGATGAAGAAAACAGTGTGTTTGTTAGGCTTTTCTCTTGCTTTCGTGCTGGGAGGAGCGGAGTTTTATGTTTCCCCTGCAGGAAACAATAAAAATCCGGGGAGTGCCAAAGCGCCTTTCAAGACCATCGCTTTTGCCGCATCCAAGGCGAAACCAGGCGATATGGTGAAGATCGGCCCCGGAATTTACCGTGAACAGATCACTTTCAGAAAATCAGGGAAAAAAGGCGCCCCCATCACCTTTGCCGGAACAAGAGGTAAAAAAGGGGAGTATCTTTCCATTGTGGAGGCTCCCGGTATTCCTGTTGCCAAGTGGATCCCTGCTCCTGAGATCGGGCCTGAAATCTGGAAAGCCAAGCTCCCCAACCGTCCTGATCTTGTGATGATGGACGGGAAAATGATCACCTTTATCAACCGTTACACCATGGAGCTTCCCCGTTGGAAAAAGCTCCCGGTTGAAATGAATGCCGATATGTTCTGGAGCAAATTCGGCCCTGAATGCAAACGTCTCCCCGGATTCGATCTCTTGAACATGCCCAAAGATTTCTGGGTGACACACCAGTATTTCCGCAGCCGCAAAGAGCAGTTCTGGCCCGTTATCAACTACGTCATGGCGGGCTGGAGCAAAGGGTATCTCTATCTGCGCTTTGCCAACGGCGACAAGCCTCAGAATCACACATTTACAGCCTCAAAGGGCGAGGGATTCATTCTGAGCAGTGTTTCTTACCTCAACTTCAAAGATCTTTACATGCGGGGCAGCCGCCGTCAGTTCCGTCTGGTGGGGAAGAGCTCTTACAACACCATTGACAACTGTCTGTTGATGCACGGCGGCGCCCGGGTGCGTATTGATGAAAAAGTGACCGATACCACGGTCAGAAACTCCGTTCTCACAGCCGGATTCATCCGCAATGATCTTTTCAAGCTCCGCAGTGCTGAAGATATGCGGGGCGGACTGCTTTACCTTATTTTCAAATATATCATCGGCACCTCAAGCTCTGACGATATCGGCATTGCTGATAACGGGCGCAATACCCGTATCATCAACAACATCATCGTTCAGGGATTGATCGGCATGGATGCCTACGGCGCCAATTGTGAAGTCAGAGACAATGTGGTCCGTGAAATGTCAAGCGTTGGCATCTGTACCGGTCCCCGTACGGCAGGTGTCTTCACCGGCAATCTGGTGATGAACTGCGGCATTCCTTTGCGTGTCCATGATTTGCGCGGCAAACGCGCTCATCGTGAAGAGTATCACTATCGCAACCTTTTCGTTCAGGCGCGCAACGGTGGAGGACAGATCTATGTTCACTGCGAATCCTATCGCTGGGGACCTGACATGGTGAACTTTGAAAAGGGCACAAAAGTTTATAAGAAGAATCCGCCTGATCCGGTTGATGCCGGGAAAATTTATATTTACCACAACACTTTCTGGGGCGGGCACGATATTGACTCCCTCTTTTCAGTGAATTATCTTGCCAATCGCTTTCGTATGGTTATGCCTTTCTTCTTCGTGAACAACGTTATGAAAGGCGGTCCCTACCTTACCACAAAGAGTCAGGAGCTTTTTGACGGCAATCTGCTTTACACCTTTGATCCCAAAGCCCGTTCTGTGAAGCAGCGTGACCCCGAAATCGCCAGGCGCAACAAGGTCATCGGCGTTGATGAAACAAAGAATCTGTGGAACAGCAAAAACGTTCCCGGACTTCCGGATGTGACTCTTAAAGCGGCATCTCCCGCTGCCGGATGCGCCATTGATCTTTCCAAACCTTTTACCGTCAATGGTAAAAAGTTTGCAGCTTTCCCCGGTTTCAAGGCCGGGTATTTCAAGGGCAAAGCTCCTGCCGCCGGAGCATTCCAGGCAGGGGAATCTCAGAAAAAGTTTATTGAGATGCATAAAAAGAGTGAAAAAGTTATTGCTGTTCTCAATCAGCTTCGCAGCAAATAAAAACAGCCATTGAGAGAGTCAGCTGCCGGGAGCATGGAGCCCCGGCAGTTCTTTCGAACACAGGCTTCTGTAATTTTTTACCATCAGGAAGAATATATGAAACGGATATCTCTTGCTTTACTTTGCGGACTTCTGGCAACACTCACATCACTCTCCGGAAGAGAGGCAGGTGAGCACTCTGCAATATTGCCTTTTCTTAAATCGGAACAGCGTTGGTCAAAGCAGAAACTTGAAAGTTTCATGTTGTCAAAAGGGATCCGTTTCAGCGGCAATAACATGTTGCGTACCGCCTTTCTGCATAACCGGAAAATTTTCGGTGTCCCTGCCGTGGAAATGCGTGTTTCTTATGACGATTCAGGGCTGCTTTCTCAAATTGATATCTTTTATGCCAACAAAGGCGATACGGCAAAAGAAAAGAATATGGGCCGGACCATCAACCACAGTGCAAGAGAACTTGCCGCTCAGTTGACGGCGCAATTCGGTGAATCCCGGAAACAGAAGTATGGTCTCAAAAAAGTCAACAGCCGCGCTCTCATCTGGATGAGTGGAGAAACGGAGATCTTTCTTGAACATAACCGCAGAGAGTATGTCATCATCCACATTCTTTTCAGAGATAAAAATCTCTCTGCTGCCGGAAAAGAAAAGATCAATCTCAAGGATAAAGATTTTTCTCAAAAGGTGAAAGAAAACAGTTTCGGTGACAGATTTATTGCCGATATCCCCATGGTCAATCAGGGGTCTAAAGGATATTGTGCACCGGCAACTGTGGAAAGAGTTCTGAGATATTATGGGATCACCACCATCAATATGCACTTTATTGCTGATAAAGCCAACACCCGCAAGGGGGGCGGTACATCTGTCAGCAGTTTGCTCAGTTCTCTTTCACCTGTTTGCCGTGCTGTGAATCTCAGAACTGTTTCCTGTGGTGATTTGCGTCTTTCCATGATCAAAAAGTACATTGATCAGGGAATACCCATTTTCTGGGTTATGCGTGTCAACCCTGAATATGAAAAAATCAGAATGGAGAGCCGGCGTGTAAGAACCATGGTCCGTTCAAAGAAAGAATGGGTAAAGCGTCTCCGCCGCCTCAAGGTTCCGTCTAAGGGTGGAGACCACATCTGCCTTGTTATCGGTTATAATCTTGAAACAGAAGAGATCGCCGTTTCCAACTCTTGGGGAGAACATGAAATACAGCCTTCATGGGTTCCTTTGAGGATAGGAAAGAAAGTTTCTCACGGTAAAACATTTGTGCTTGTGCCGCGGTAAAAGATCTTTTTCTCCCTTGAAATAAGCTCATTTCTGGCATTTGGGGCAGAATGCAGAAGTTCTCCCCCCCAGCTGAACGCTTTCAATGTTTGTGCCGCATTTGAAACAGGGACTCCCTGTACGACCGTAGACCTGCAGTCTGGTGACGAATTCACCTTTGCTGCCGTCAACATTGAGAAAGTCAGAGATGGTAGTCCCCCCTGATTCAATGGCGCAAGTGAGGATCTCTTTTGAGTGTTTGACGATTTTTCTGCATTCAGAAAGCGTCAGCGTTGAAGCCCGGCGCCGGGGATCTATGCCGCAGGCAAACAAGGTTTCAGTGGCATAGATGTTGCCGATGCCCACAACGACGGCGTTATCCATCAGGAAGTTCTTGACGCAACTCTTGACTCCTGCCGCCTCAGCGTGCAGAAAAGAGGCGGTAAATCCTTTTTCCAGCGGCTCTACGCCCAGTTTGTCAAGCACAGCAGGGAACTTTCCCCCTTGAGGGAGTTTGTGGATTTCAAAGATGCTGAAGCGCCTCGTACATTCAAAGCGGAACACATTGCCGTCATCAAGGTGTATGAAAATGTGTTCATGCTTTCTTTTAGGTACAGAAACAGGCTCCACCCTGACCACTCCTGACATGCCGAAATGCATGAGAAAACAGCATTCCCGGTCAAGTTCTGCAGTCAGATAGCGTCCTCTGCGGCGCACGTCAAGGAATTGTGCGCCCATAAGATCTGCTTCAAGGAGAGGCGTAAGGGGAGTACGCATGGCAGGGGTGAAAACTTCTATGTTCCGGATCTTTTTTCCGACAAGATGTTTCTTCAGCGCCCTGCCGATATTTTCAACTTCGGGCAGTTCCGGCATTTTATCTGCTGCGTCCTGAAAGGCGGTCGTAGTTGCCTGAGAAGATGGCAGCCTTTGCCTCTTCTGAGATTTTTTCGCTCAAGACGCCGTAGACCTGCATGGAAATATTGCAGATGGGGAAATCGGTTCCGAAAAGGAGCTTTTCTGCGCCGCACTGTTCCACCATATAACGGAGCATCCCCCAGCGGAAGAGGCCTGTCCCTGAAATATCCCAGTGGAGATTTTTGTGCCGTTTCATCAGTTCCGTGCGTTCCAGAACAGCGGCACGTTCTCCGGGATGGGCGGCGACCACCTTCAAATCAGGGAGATTTTTCATCAGTCTGTCAAGATCCTCTGTGCCGGGAGAGTGGATGTTGACCGTCATCCCCATATCCCTTGCAACCCCGAAGATCTCAAGGATCTCAGGCGTTGAAATAGAGGTGTATCCGCTCATATAAGGAACCAGTTCCCCGATCCAGGTAACACCTTTTTTATGGTATTTTTCAAGTTCCGCAATGGAGTCCTTCACAAAGAGGGGATTGATGCGGATACCTGTCTGATAAAAGTCGGAATACTTTTCTTCAAGCTCAAATCCGGCAGCATTGGTTTCGGCAAAAGGGGTAAAATCCACAGGCTCTTTAGTTGAACGGATCACTGACCCCACACAGAAGTCCATGCCGTAGGCACGCATATCTGCAAAAAAATCAACTGCGTTGTCAGGAGAGCCGTAAGCATTGAATTTTGAGTTTGCCAGATTGTCATTGATGGGATGACAATGGGCATCGACGATGCGGAATCCTTCAATCATTTTTTCATCTCCGGTCGTTGGATCATTTTTTCTGCATATTGACGCTGCGCGGGAGTCCCTTCCGGCAGCTGTAACGCTGATTTATAGAAAATTGCCGCTTCACTGAAACGGCCCTTGCGGTAACTGATATCTCCCCGCATAAAGTAATAGCGGAAACACAGCTTCGGAGGAAGTTCCTTCTCTTTGACAAGTGAAAAGAAGTGTTCCATCTTGTCCATTTCAGGGAACGCGGCAAGTGCTGCGTAGTAACAGGAAAGTGTACTGTTGCGGCTTGCCGCCATCCACTTTTGAGCTGTTTCCTGTGCAAGTTCCCGGTCATTGGCTTTCATGGCACGGGTTATGAGGGAAACGGCATGGTTGGGATCCGGTTTGAGGAGAAAGGCAGTTTTAAATTCTTTCAGCGCTTCGGGAGTCGTTTTTCCTGCCTCTTTTTCCAGTGCCACTCCCCAGGCAAAGTGATCCGCGCCCCGCAGGGGATGGGCTGTCAGGGAGCAACCGATGAAAATGAGAACTCCCGAGACGATCAGACAAAGCGGCAATCTGCTTTTTTTTGCGCTGAAGTAACTGAAAAGCCATACTGTCAGAAGGGTGAACCAGGGAAGCAGCAGAAGCCGGTAACGTCCGATCGGCTCCCGGATGCAGAGAAAAACGGCAAGGGCAAAAATGGGAACCAGAAGAAAGCCTTCTTTTTTCTTCCAGCGTCCCGTCAGAAGCAGGAAAAGTATTGCTGCGGCGGCGCAGAGAGGGATAAAGGCGTAAGGGATCCTGAAAAAGGGGATCTTTGCTCTTAAAAAATGGATGTTCAGATTTTCAGGGATCTCCTGGGGGCTCAGGAGCCGGGGCGTCCTCAGCGCCATCTTGCAGACTGTTTTAAGGAGAGGGGGGAGCTCAAAAGTTTTTTTTGAGGAGCCGTGCACTGCCGCCGGAGTGGTATTGACCGCAACGGCATAGGAAACAGGATTGAAAAAACAGTTGAATTTTTTTATGACGATCAGATTGACAGTTGAAAAGACGCCCCAGAGCGCCAACACTCCCCCGGCGAAAAAAAGCACTCTTTTCAAAGGGAGTTTACGGCGGTGGAGATAGTATAAATTCCACACCCCGAGACAGAGGACCAGGCCAATGGCAACGGGGCGGCCTGTGGCGGCGATGCCGGCTGCGGCACCTGATGCAAGAGCAAAGAAAGGGGCAAAGCGGCGCTTTCTTGCTTCAAGAAAAGCGAAAATACTCAATATGATGCCGAAGTTGACTAAAGAATCCTGCAAGGTGGTGAATTCATACATCAGCTCGACGGGATTCAGTGCCCAGAGGAGTCCTGCCAAAAGGGCAGGATATCTTTTTCCGAAGAGTCTCAGGGAAATTCCGGCGATCATGGCCGCTCCGGCAGCTCCCAGCAGACTTTGCCAAAGGACGTGCCAGAGAACCGGATGGACGCCGTTGTTCACTTTCCAGAAAAGAAAGACCTGAAGCCTGTGGAGTGTGAAAAAGAAGTTGTTGCCGGGAGTTCCCCATTCACCGAAACGCAGAAGCGTTTCCATATCCAGCCCCGGAATGCAGTGAAAAAAGCGAAAAGGTGAAGAGAGGTAAAAGAGGGCAAACATCCCCCTCAGCACCAGTGCCGTGCTGAAAACGGTGATAAGGGGGTGACGGCGTAAAAAGTTCAATTCAGCTCCTTAAGCCATTGGACAAGGAGTTCAAGATCTTCCGGTGTACTGTCGAAGATCTCAAGGACAAAGTGCCGGACACCGTATTTGGCGCAGCTTCTGACAAAGCGGGGCAGATCCATCACGTTGGGGGTGCTCAGGACCCGGTGTCCGTCATGGAGTTTCTCTTTGGGCGTGTCAAAGTCGCAGATGGAAGCATGAAGATGAACCATTTCCACATTTCCGCCTTTGAGGAATTTTTCTGTTTCAGCGTGGAAATCCAGATCAAAAAGACGGCAGATGCACCAGAAGTGACCTGTGTCGATGCAAATGGGGAACTCAAGAGCGTTCATATCTTCAGGGAACATGGAGCTTGCACTGAAAGCCGGAAAGTCGGTTTCAATGACCCAGGTGATCTGGGGATAACGGCGCTTGAGTTCGTGAAGATTTTTCTTGACCCTTTCACGGCGCATGATGTATTCAGGGAGTTTGGTAAAATCCCTGTTACGGCAGTTTCCGGGAATAAGGGCGAGTTCTTCCCGGAAAAGGGGAGCCATGCATTCGGCATAACTTTTGCCGTGTCCGAAAGCCTCAACCATCAGGTCGCTCATGTAGAAGCCGTGAAAACAGCTGCGCGTGATATTGAGTTTCTCAAAAAGACGCACATTATTTTCCACGCCCTGCCATACGGGGGTAATATCCTCAGCGGCAAAGTTCCAGTTGTACTTTTCAAGAAGCGGGGAGTGCCCTGTCATGGGGACCTTGTTTTCAAAGAGAAAATCCATGGTCTCCTGATTTTCATCGTTGTGGAGCTGAACTCCCATATTGACACCCAGCTCATCGGCTTTTGCACGGAACGACTCCAGAAGCGCTTTGCGTTCAGGAATATGAAAATTGATGGAGGAGATGTCAAAAAGAAAATCCTGCATTTTCTCACCTTTTCAGGTTGTTGTGGGCGACCACATCGCTGTAAGAAAGGGAACCTCCGAAAATATCCAGTGCGGAGCCTATGGTGTAGTGGACTCTGCCGGATGAGGCTTTTTCAATAAGTTCCACATCATCAAGAGTTCTGATGCCGCCTGCGTAGACACATTCAATGGGGGATTCCTTGCTGAGGATCTCAAGCAGTTCCGTGTCTATCCCAGCCTGTTTCCCTTCCACATCAACGGCGTGGATCAGAAACTCAGCGGCGCTTGACGCAAGCATTTCCAAGGTTTCGCGGTTGACTTTGAGATCGGTGTAGGTGCGCCAGTGGTCGGCGGCGACAAAGTAATCTTCACCCTTGCGGCGGCAGGAAAGATCAAGCACCAGATGCTCTTTACCTGTTTCGGCAAGGAGCTGTTTCAGTTTTTCAGGGGAAAATTTTCCATCCTGAAAACACCAGCTGGTGACGATGACTTTGTCTGCCCCTTTTTCAAGCCATGATGCTGCATTGACGGGAGTTATGCCGCCCCCCAGCTGAAGATGTCCCGGCCACGCCTTGAGAGCCGCCGCCGCGGCATTTTCGCAGCCGCCGCCCAGCATGATGATGTGTCCGCCGGGAAGGTTGTCGCGCCGGTAAAGTTCTGCGTAAAACTCAGGTGTTTTTTCAGAAACGAAATTGGTCTTCAAACTCCCGGTATCAAGGGTGGAACCGACGATCTGCTTGACTTTGCCGTCATGCAGATCAATGCAGGGGCGGAAACTCATGGAACACTTACTCCGTCTTTGGATTACTTGAGACCGATCTTCTGACTGATCTGGTGGGGAACTCCCGGCAGCAGGATCCTGGGATCACATTTGGCGTTGGCGCTTTCAACACAAATCATTTCCTGATACTCTTCGGGAGCGTAATCCGCCATGGTAGTTGCCTTTTCAACCCAGGGATTCCAGACCACAGTGGAGTCGGAACCGGACTTTTCAATGGTGATGATGCGTCCCCAACCCGGATCAACGATCTCAGTGGTTCCGGGAGCGGGGAAATAGACATTGTCAATTTCAGAGGTGACTTTTACATCGCCCTCCTGATAGTTGCCTTCAAACCGGGGGGCGCCGACTTTGTGGTCAAAGTAGTGGCACTTGTCAAGACCGGTGACAACGACCTTGTTGATATCTGAAATGGCGAAATAGGTGTGGAGCGCGCAGCCGATCTTAACAGGTTCAGTGCCTTTATTCACCATGACGAGGGTCATTTCAAGCTCTTTGCCGATGGTGAAGATCATGTTGACAGTAAAGGGGAAATCCGCCATGGCGAACTGCTTCATATCGGAGTCAAGAGTGAAAACCAATTTTGTCGCGCCGGAAGGAAGTTCAGCGATGTCGCTGATTTGCCACTCTTCCACACGGACGAAACCGTGACCGGGGCGGCCTTCGATCAAACTTGCGCCGAACCAGGGCCAGCAGACGGGGACGCCGCCGCGGATCGGTTTACCGGGAACGAAGAAGGCTCTCTTGCTGACCCAGAGCAGATTTTTTTCACCAATGGGGGTGTATTCAAAGATATGGGCACCGTTGGTGGTGATCTTGGCAGAAGCGTACTTATTGGAGATCGAAATGATTTCCAGACCGGAGTCAAGAGTTGAAAAAGTAATGCCGGGAACGTCAAATTTTTTGCAGTTCATATTAAAAGATCCTCATATTTTTTTTGATTTGAAAATTACAAATCATCCTCATCCTCCTGAGCAAGGGCTTCGGGAGGAAATGAAAGATGTTCAAGAACCAGTGATGCCGGGAGCAGCTCCGATGAAGCGGCTCCGACAGTCAAAGTCAGATTTTTCCGTGACAGCTGACGGTTGCCCCAGCAGTAAAGCTGGAAAAGATCCTGTATGTCAATGTGTTCAAGCTCTTTTTTACCGGGACGGTCCAGATGTGCGGAGTCCATGCACAAGACAGGGGTGTATCCTGTCAGGCGCAGAGAATTTTCTGTCCGGCGGATACTCTGGCGCATGGTGCGCTGGATCTTTCTGGCTGCAAGACAGCCTGTGACTTCAGTTTCTTCTGCGTCGGCAGCAGGGGTGCCATCGGGGATGCTCCAGGCAAACAGAGTCTCAAATTGCCAGGGACGTTTCTCAACGACCGTTTCTTTGTCGTAGATGAGAACGGCGCGCTCAAAGACAAGAGTTCCGTCACAGTCGGCGATGCGGAATGCGCTTGTGACGCCCTCCATTTTTGCCGCTGCCCGGTGGCGCCAGATGTCGCTGCCGGTCATAAATTCGGCTTTGGCGCCGCCGCGGTATTCAATTTGGATATACCAGGGCAGTTCGCTGCCTGAATAGAACTCCGCATTTTCCCGGAACTTGCATGTGTGCATTTTTTCCTCACCATAGACCCGGTAGCTGATCTTTGCCCAGGGGCCGGGAAACTCCACTGTTTCAAGGGTGATATTGCCCACTTCGCCCCGGTTGCATGCTGCAACGGATGTGGTCATTGCCGCCGTACCGTTGGTGATGGTCACATCACGTTCAACCCGGAATTCGGAACCGAAGGGAATGACGCTCCGGGTTTCCAGAGAAACGGAATATCCATCTTCCGCCCGATGGAGCCGGAATATTTCAGGGAGTGCCGAAATTTCGGAAAAACCGGCAAATTCGCCCCGATTGATACGCAGAAGCGAACGGTTGCTGCTGTTTGAAATTTCAAGGATCGTTTTGCCTGCCGGAAATGCTTTGAGCTGCCAATGCTCAGTTCCGGTGGTAAAGGGAGTAAAATTTTTCTTCAATCTATGACCTCAAAGATTTGGGATTCTTCTTTTCTGATAAACTCCCGGGGCGGTGCCGCAGGATACCCCATGGGACAAAGTGCCCCCACATAGCAGGGGGCTTCAACGCCAAGTACTCCGGCAGCTTTTTCACTGTCAAAAGCGCAGACCCAGCAGCTGCCCAAACCTTCTGCTGTTGCCGCAAGTATGGCGTGTTCCATAGCGATTGCCATATCGGTGTCGGCACTGTTGAAGCCGTCTCCCCGTTTCCATGATTTTTCCGGAGCACATATTGCCGCAAGTATCACAGGTGCTTCTGCGGGGAACTCCTGTTTGCAGCACGCTGCCAGCCGTGCTTTTAAATCGGCGTTGCGGATGAATTTGAAAGTGACCGGCTGCAGATTGCACGCTGAAGGGGCGGCATTGACAGCGGCGGCGATCCGGTGTGCTGCTTCATCCGGTACGGGGGTGCTTTTGAAACTGCGGATACTTCTGCGGTTTCTGACGACTTCATAAAAATCCATAAGAACTGCTGCTCCTGATTAATTGGTTTTTGTGACAATCCGCCCGTCATAGAGCAAGTTGAATGATGAAACTTTGATTTGTTTCCAATGTGCGTTGATGATTGCTGTCTGCAAGGCGCTTAAAAGGTAGGGCAGGCCGCGGTTTTCAACGGGGATGATGACCCAATAACCTTTGCCGCCCCGGTAACGCATGTAAAACTGCAGACTTTTTCCGTTACCGGGCTGAATGCACTCAATGGCGATGTCCGGATAATTTCTGAGAGTCGTCATAATGAGATTCAGCGCAGGCAGAAGTATTTCAACCTTATCTCCGGGACGCACTATACCCCCTCCGGGGATATGGGTGATGACCGGGAGCGAACCGTGGATCGCTGACTCCTGACGGGGAATGACCACCCCTTTTTCGTCCACCACAAGCTGACCGCCGGGACTGTAAAGCACTGCCCTGGGGATGCGTTCTGCAATCTTGATCTGCAGTTTATCCGGGAGGATCCGTACGACTTCAGCCTTCTCAATGCCGGGGATCTTTTCGATTTCCTTACGCAAGGCCGGATAGTCAATGTTGAAAACATTCGTACCCGGTTTCACTCCGGTGCGGAATCCGAGAACTTTTTCTTTCCCCTTCCAGTAAGAACCGTTTATGATCTCCATTCTTTTGAGTCTGAAATGAGGGTTTTCGCTGAAAAAAGCCTTGCGCATCAGGAAGAAAAGGAAAATGAATGCCGCCGTTATCAGGCAGAAAAGACCCAATACGGCAGCTGCCCGCCAAATTTTGCGGCCGGCAAGACGTCTTTCTTCTGACTCCTGTTCCGGGAGTCCGGGTTTTACTTTTACGCTGGTCATGACTGATTTTTTCCACTCCACATCTATAAAATAGCATCATCATACTGTTTTTTCAAGTTTGAAGAGATGAAGCGCAACAAAAAAGAATTTTTTTCATACTTTGATTTGATTTGAAAGAGATGGGGATGTATCTTATTGTACCTGACAACTGTTTTTTGTCAACCGTAACAATATGAATGACCTTTGGATATGAGGCAGCAAAATTAAAAAAAATCGAGGTGGAAAGATGAAAAAAACGATTTCTGCAACTGTGACCCCCCTTATGCAGGACGGCTCCCTGGATAAAGCCGGTTTGAAGAAGATCTATGAACGCAACATCCGTCACGGTCTTGACGGCATCTTCATTCTGGGATCCATGGGCGAATGGGGCAGTTTTTCCGATGCCTTCAAAGAGGAATTTGTGGCTGAATCCGCTGAGCTGACCGCCGGAAAGATCGATCTTCTTGTGGGTATCAACGCCACGAGTCTTCCCCTTTCTCTTGAGAACATGAAGCGTTACAGCCAGTACAAGTTTGACAGTTACGTCTTTATGCTGCCTGCCCGTACCTCTTCTCTGAATCCCGTCAAGTCTGTGCTGACTGTTCTTGACAAAGCTGACAGACCTGTTTATTTTTACTACTGCCCCCCCAACAACAACATCAATTTCTCCCTTGATGATTTTGCCGCCATTATGGCGCACCCCAATTTGAAGGGAATCAAGAACTCCTCCTCCAACATGTGGCTCCGCCGCGAACTGCTGCTGATGAAGCGTGATAAAGGATTCAAAACGCTGCTTATGGAAGGTCAGGAGTGGGCCGTTGACGAAGCCCTCATTGCCGGTATGGACGGTATGGTCTGCGGCATGGGTGCTCTCTGTTCCAAGACCATGGTCGGCATTGCCCGTGCCGTTGACAGAGAGGATTACAAAGAGGCCGTGAGACTTCAGAATACCTTCATTGAAATATTCCATGGCGTCTACGGCATTGACCTTGCCAATGTCTGGAATGGTCAGAAGTACGCTCTGATGAAGATGGGACTTTGCGAAAGCGCCTACACCATCGCTCAGGAAATGTCAACTCTTACTCCTGAAGCCATGGCGCGTGTCGAAAAGTGTATTGAGCAGTTCAAAGCGGAGCTTGACTGATATGCTGCGTTATCAGGAAGATAATGAACTCCATCTGGACTTTCACGGAACCACCAACACGACGCTCAACTATATTGCAGAGAACTACGGTGTTGAAGCGTTGAAAGAGATCCTGCGGAAGACCGGGCGCGATGTATACAAATCCATCCACGAGAAACTGGTCAAGGGGGATGCCTCTGAGCTGCTGGAGCATTTGAACTGGTTTTATTTCCGTGAAAAGGGAAAGTATCAGCTGACCGTTGAGGAAAACAGGATCGTCCTTGAAGTCTTTGAATGTCCCGCCATCCGTCACTTGCGGAAACTGGGGCTTGAACCTTCTCCCCACGTTTGTTTGCAGACCAGTGAAGTCAACGCCGGGATGTGTGAAAATTCTCCATGGCGTTCCGAGGTTCAGGTTCTGGGTGAAGGTCACTGTATCCAGACCTTTACGAAAGATGCCGGAAAATGATTCCAAGCGACCACTTTGTGCGTTTTTACAACGAGGTCTTCAAATTTCTTGACAAAGAAAACGGTCTGGAAGAATACTATTCCGAAATCAGTCGCCATCAAGAAATGCACTGTTACGACTGCTTCATGGAAAAGGGGCTGGAAGGAATGGAGGAGTATTGGGGACATATTCGTGTGGAGGAAAACTGCATACTCAATTCATATATTGAAAATGGTGTGCGTTATACCCACATGAAAAAGTGCCCCAGCTTGACCAAAGTTCTGGATAACGATGCCGGAGCCTGTGAAAAATATTGTCTTCACTGCCCCGGATGGGTCAGTCCGTTGATGACCAAGTGCGGATTTTATTATATCAAGTATCAGCGTGCGCTGGATATACCTGAGTGTTTCGGAGCGTGTTCCGAATACCGGGAAGAGATCGAAAAGATCCGCGATGAAGTTGGGCGGCAGGGCTACAAGTATATTTTCAGCAATTTGCATGAGTTTGAAACTGTTGAAAAAAATCGGGCATACCGCATTTCTTTACATAAGAAGGATGAGAAAAAATGATACCCAGCGACCATTTTGTACGTTTTTATAATGAAGTGTTCAAATTCCTTGATGAAAGGGATGGTTTGCGGCCCTATTACGACCAGATCAGCCGTCACCAGGAGCTGCATTGTCTTGAATGGTTCCGCCGCGACGGACTCAAGGGGATGTATGATTACTGGGAACATATCCGCATTGAGGAAAACTGCGAAATGGAGCAGAAACTGCTCCCAGACCGTCTGTATTTCAGGATGAGCCGCTGTCCCAGTCTTTCAAAGGTTCTGGACTGCGATGCAGAGCCCTGTGCCAAATACTGCGACCACTGCGCCGGATGGGTGCTGCCTCTGTTGACCAAGTGCGGTTATTACTATGTGGAAAACATCATCGGGCGCAAGACTCCTGAATGTGTTTCCGTCATCACCCCCAGCAAAGAGGTGGCAGAGGAGGTTCAGAAAGAGTATCTGTCTTCCGCTGTGGAAGAAAACACCGTCTTTTCCAATCTTGACAACTGGGAAGAGGTGGAGCGCAACAAAAGATCCTGACCCTCCGCTCCTCTTCAAGTGATCCCCCGGAACAGCTCACCGCTGCCGGGGGATTTTTCAATGCTGAAGTTCCTGAAAGGCCGCCAAGCCCTTTACTGTCAGAAGATATTTCTGCCGGGGATGGCGGGGACTGTCAGGATAGAGCAAACGCACAAAGCCATCTTTGATCGCAGGATTGAGATAGTTGGCAAGGAAAGTTTCACGATGTTTCAACCCGACTTGGGATAACATCTCTTTTACAGTCAATTCATTATTCCCCAGAGCTTTTACCAACTGAAGTTGCCAGCAACCGGTGATAATATTGTGAGCCAATGTTGCGGTCAAGAGTGCGGGAGCTCCAAGATTCACGGCTGGCTTCGTTGAGATACCAAGCTCGTGCTTCTGCATCCGGCACCCGCAAGAGAGACCTGAAATGAGTCCATGTAAGATTTTGA
>JAFWBQ010000062.1 GCA_017507125.1 Lentisphaeria bacterium | reverse complement strand
TTTATTTTTTGCGAAAAATTGCCTCTTGCCTTGATATTTGCCGTTGCAATTCTGCCAAATGCGGGATTGTCGGTTTTGCAAATGCAAAAACGGCAATCCACCAAAAGTTTTTGGCAAGGATGGATGGGGCCCGGGGAAGGAAGGGAGAACCTTTTTTCAAAAAGGGTTCTCTTCCTTCCCCGGCTCCTTTCACCTTGATAGAACTTCTGGTTGTGATCGCTATTATTGCGATCCTCGCCGCTATGCTGCTGCCCGCCTTGCAGCAGGCCCGTGACCGTGCCTCTGCTGTCAAATGTCAGGCCAATATGAAAACTCTCGGCAGTGCCTTTGACTTTTATCATCAGGATAACAAAGGCTTCTACCCCGGCTGGTGGAGCGGTGGCGGCGGTAGCGGAACATCACGCAACTGCTGGCTCTATACACAAATGAGAGCTCCCGGTATGACCGGAGATTGCGGCAACCTGGCTCAGTATGTAGGCAACGGGACATCTAAAACCGGATTGTTTTTTTCTTTCTACCGCAACTCGAATAACGGAGAGGAGTATATGAGTCCTCTTGCCTGCCCGAAGCTTCCTGCAAAGCCTGTTCCCGGTTCTGACCGTCGGATCGGTATTGCTTACACCCGCAATGTGAACAGTGCCGGAAGTTCCGCTTTGGATCTTATCAACCGCAAGGTCAATGTCTCTATGATCCGCCGTCCTTCCCGCTACTGCCCTGTGGCAGAGGCTGAATACGCAACAGGGGCGACCGCACTCTGGTGGGATGAACAGAATCTTCCCGGTGAAACGAGGGACAGTGCTTTCTCATTCCGACATGGTAACGGCGGCAATGGGGGAGCCACCTTGCTCTTTTCTGACGCTCATGTGGAACTGCGTCAGAAAAACCGTATGCCCACCACCTGGAATATCGGCAGCAAGGCCCGGCATTGCAGCTTTTTCAATTATATGCCTATTCCCGGAAAAGAAGCCGATTTTGATGCATGGAATTAAATGATGATGGAGAGTGTGATGAAAAGTAAGTTCTTTGTTTGTAAACTTTTTTTTAATTGTTTGGTACTCTTTGCTTTCACCTGTCAGCTCTGCGGAACGGAATATTTTGTAAGTCCTTCCGGGAAAGACTCATTTCTGGGAAGCAGGGAAAAGCCTTTTGCAACTTTCAAAAAAGGGCTTTCGGTTTTGAAGCCGGGAGATATCCTGACTCTGACCCCGGGAGACTATGCCGGGGCAGGAGATCTGATCCTTGCCGGGACAAAGGAAAAGCCCATTCTGATTCGGGCGGCCATTCCGGGAACGGCCATCATCCGGGGAGACCGGGAGGTCAAAGGCTTCAAACTTTGTGCCGGAGAACGTTTTATTTACGAACTGCCCTGGGATGAACAGACCGGCGGTGTCAAAGAGCGTGATACCTTGAGCTGGTATGATCCCGTGAAGGCCTTTGAATTGCTGCGTTACAACCGGGCCGTCTGGTTCCATGATGTCAAAAAGAAAAAACTTTACGTTGTCACCAGCGACGGCAAAGCTCCCGATACTCATGTGATGACCGTCTGTACCGGAGACCCCCGGGAGGGACACGGTTTGCAGCTGTTGGGGAAAAGTGCCTATCTGCATTTTGACGGCTTGACCTTTACCGGCTTTGATTCATACGTTATCAAATGGGATAACCGTTATTATTCGGTGAAATCCCTCTATTTCAGAAAAAGTTCCAATATGAAGGTCACCAATTGCCGTTTCTTTCTCAACGGATGCGGTCTGACCGGGAATACGGTGAAAAATATTCTGGTGGAAAACTGTGTTTCATACGCCAATTATTCACTTACTGACGATTCGGCTGCCAATATTTATTTTGTAAGCGGAACAAATGAAAACTGCATTGTCAGAAAGTGTACCACCTTCAGATCCAAACTGAGCGGGATCCGCTTTTATGCAGCGGCCTCCCCCGGTTGTGTGATCGAAAAGTGTGTCTCCTGGGGACACGGCGTCAGTGATTTTCAGGTCAAACCTCCGGATAAAAGGGCGGTCATCCGTGAGTGTGTCGCACTTAAAAATGCCACCACCCACACTGTCAGAAACAATATTATTGCAGGCAACGTTTTCCGCCCGAAACCTCAGGACGATCCCACAAGCCTCTACTGGACTCAGAAAGGCATCAGGGAAAAAATGCAATATAACCTTGCCGACTGGGAAAATTTCGACGGACGTCCCATGTCTGACAGCACCTTCAAGGGGGGGCTGCCTTATGATAAAACGGTTTATTTTCTTGCCCCTGATGGAAAGGATACCAATTCCGGAACCACCATCCGGGCTCCCCGGAAGAGTTTGAAAAACATTCCTGACGGTTCCACCGTTTACCTTATGCCCGGAAAATACGGCAAACTTCTTGTTACTCAAAAAAATTTGACTCTCGCCGGAAGAGGCCGTTATACCAAAGCTCTTGTTGCGGGGGTGGAGATTTCAGGCAGCAATGTGACAGTGCGTAAAGTCAATTTTTCCGCTCCTGTCGCTGTCAAGGGAAACAACGTGACATTTGAAAACTGTTCTTTTGCAGAAAATTTGAATTTCAGAGAGTCCAAAGATTTCCGTGTGATCCATTGTGCTTTTGTCAAAGGAACTGTGGAAGCAGTTCAAAGTTCAGGAGCTGTTTTTTCCAATATCCTTGCCAAAGCGGTAAAAAAATCAGCTTCGGTTTACAGCGATAACAATGCTTACCCCGACCGTGTTCCTGCCGGAGAAAAGCGTTCCTTTGTCTGCAAGGCCCTTTTTAATGCCCCTGAGAAGGGGAATTTCACATTGAAAAATGCGCAATCCTTTGCCGGACGTGCCCTTGACGCTTTCCCCGTTGGTCCCTGGAACCGTGTGCCCGGGCTGCCTGACGGAAAAATCCTTTATCCTGTTGTTTACCGTACCACACCTGACAGTGCGGAAATTCAGTGGCATCTGCCCGCAGGCAAAGAAGAGTGCAGTATCAGCTGGAAAGAGAAAAAAGGCGGCCGCTGGATGAAAAAAACGATCCGGGGAGAGAGCTTCCGCAATGTGACACTCACGGATCTTAAACCCGGCACCGGGTATATATGCCGCATCTCAGGTTCCCACAGCGAACAGGCGCGTTTTCTCAACATTGAACCGACTCAGGCCGGAGAGGTGGTGGCGGAACTTGCCTTTACCACTCCCGTCAAGGCTCAGGCTCCCGGAGAATACTTTGTCGCTGTCAACGGTTCCGACAGGAATCCCGGCACTTTGGAAAAGCCTTTCAGAACGATCACCCATGCCCTTGACCACATTTCTCCCGGTGATACTGTCACCGTACGGGGAGGGCGTTACTTTGAAAAACTGATGTTCAAGGTTTCTGATATGACCTTGAGGGGAATGCCCGGAGAAAAGGTCTTGCTTGACGGTGAACGGAAACTGATGAATATGATCCGTTTTTATCACAAACGCAACATCACCATTGACAACTTCAGAATGAGGGGCGTGATCACCGCAAACGACTCCTATATCCATTGCATCAGTTCTTCAGATATCAAACTGAAACGTCTTTTCATCGACGGCAGATGGGCTGACGGCTATTCGCCGACGGCACTTTTTGCGGTTTTCTGCAACAACATTCTTTTTGAAAACAGCGTTTCCATGAATGCCTTCCGGGGTTTTCATCTGATTGCCTGCGACGGGATCAGAGTGAGAAACTGTGTCCTGGCTCTCAATTCACTCAATCAGATCCATTTCAGCAGTTTTTCAGAAAAAGCCAAAGCGGTCATTGAAAACAATATCGTCTGTGACACTATTGCCGGAAAGCCCCACAACTCTATTTTCTTTGCAGAACCTGTGCACCCCGGGTTGAAGATCGAGAACAACTGTTTCTACATTCGTACTGATGCTGAGAAACGTAACTTTGTTGGAACCTGGTACGGTAAATGGTCCGGGATCCACCCCATAGCCCATTACAGGAAAACACATCCTGTAGCACAAGAGACCAACATTTTCAAAGATCCTGTCATGGCAGGACTCAGGCTGCACAAAGCTCCTTTCCCGAAAAATGTCACCAAAATTGAATACCGGGCAACGGCAGACGGCAAAAGCTGGCAGGAACTTGATTTCAAGGATTTCTTCCCCGCAGATGCTGAAGTGCGTAAAAGAAATATGGGGCTCAGAGAGGAGGAGATTCGCTGATGCTCTTTTTGCGGGAAAAGTCACTTTGATGAGTGGAGAGGCAATTTAAAAACTCCTCAAAATTGTCAAAGCGCCCTCGCTTCGATCTGATAAAGGGAGCGTTTTTCCGCCTTTGCATAAAGCTGCGGCGGGACAAGCGCCTGTTACCTTACAGGCAGCAAGTGCAAACTCCCCTTTACAGCTCTTTGCGTTTTTTCTGTGATTTGCGGAATTGGTAAGGATTTATGGGGTTTGGGTCTGCCCATAAACCTTTTTTATCTGCC
>JAFWBQ010000061.1 GCA_017507125.1 Lentisphaeria bacterium | reverse complement strand
TACGGATGTGTACGGAAACATACGGAGAGTGCCGCTCACAAAAATACACCGCATCATACTTGCAAAGCAAGTGCTTCATGTTTGCCGCAGGCAAACGCTTCATGCAGCAACGCTGCGCTTCACACGGCGGAGCCGTGCTTCATTCGATCAGCGTTCACGCTGATCGAACTTCCGGTGATTTATCTTGCCTTAATATAACACTCAGAGGAACAAACAAATGAATAAGACCAAGATTTCCATTTTGACGGCGGCTGTCTTTCTGGCAGCTGTTCTGCCCGGAGCCGCACCTCTTCAAGCGCCCCGGTTCAACCCCAAAGCAGTCAGTCCCCGCTATTACAGGAGTGACTCCAAGGTGAAGATCACCATTGCCGCCAAAGGCAAAGCGCTCTGCGAAGTGGTGGTCCGTGACCGGAAGAACCGCGCCACTGTTCTGGCAGGGCAGGAGCTTTCCACCTACCTGAGCCGGATCATCGGCTCTCCGGTCCCTGTGGTTGCCAAACCCACAGGCAAGGTCCCCGCCTTTATTCTGGGGAGCGCCGGAGCCGAATTGGTCAAATGCGACCTGAAGAAAATCGACCGGGACGGCTTTATCATCAAAACTGCGGGCAGCAATATCGTTATTGCCGGTATTGATAATTTTGACAGGCGCACAGGCTCCATGGAAAGGGGTTCTCTCAACGGCGTGTATGAATTTCTGGAACGCTTCGGCGGAGTCCGTTTCTACTTTCCCGGTGAGATCGGAACCATCGTCCCCCGCAAGGCGGACTGGGTGCTCCCCGGTATCGACATCGCCGACCGCCCCGACAATCAGTACCGCCGCACCTACTGCACCGGCGTCAGAAATCTCGGCAACGGCAAGCTGACCGGATACGGCGATAAAACAATCGCCTATATCAAAAATTACTCTTCCTACCAGATCCGCAGCAGCACTCTGGTGCTTCCCAACTGCCACGGACTTGCTGAACTCTTTCTCGTTCAGCGCTTTGCCAAGACGAAACCTGAATTTTTCGCCCTCCGGGACAACGGCAAGCGTCATGACGGCTCCGTCATAACGAGGGGCAGCGACGTTAAAGGGCAGCTCTGCTTCACCAATGATGAACTGAAAGAGGTGATCTATCAGGATGCAAAAGCCTTTCTTACCGGGCAGCCCGCTTCCTCCCGGGGGATCCATCACTGGGTGAAGTCCCGGCACAGTCTGCCCTTTTTCAATATCATGCCCAATGACAGCAACTACGCCTGCCGGTGCTCAGGATGTTACAAACATTACACCGCAGGTCCCCAGGCCTCCAGCAACATGATCTGGAAGTTCAAAACCGACATCGCCCGGAAGCTCCAGCAGGAAAAGATCCCCGGTTACTGCACCATGATGGCGTACTCCAACTACCGTTTGATCCCTGAGGTGGATATCCCCTCCAACGTCATCGTCATGCTGGCACTCACCGGTCCCTGGAACGAACTCAACCCCAGTCAGGCGAAATTCTATCAGCTCCTCAAAGACTGGAACCGTAAACTCAACGCCAAGACATATTTGTGGACCTATACCAACAAGTGCAGCAGCCTGATCCCTGATGTGCCCAACTTCACCCCCCGCGCTGTGGGGAACTTCTTCAAAAAGACCGCTCCTTGGAGCTTCGGTTCTTTCCTTGAATCTGAAACCGACTTCTGGATCTTCAACTTCATGAACTTCTACGTCTTCGGCAAGGTCATGTGGGATGTTACCACCGATCTTGACGCTCTGATGGCGGAACACCTGAAACTTATGTACGGTCCCGCCGCTCCTCAGATGAAGGAGTTCTACGAAACCCTCGAACGCCACTGGCTCAAGGACATCATGAGCAATATCCGCGAAACCACCGCAGGCCCAAAGACCGTCGTCCCCTCCCAGTATGAGATCTGGACTAAGATCTACGGTCCCAAAGAGATCGCACGGATCAACAAACTTTTTGATGACGCCGAAAAAGCCGCCGCCAAAGATGCAATGGCTCTGAAACGCCTCAAATTCATGCGTAAAGAGATGTGGGGCAGAGTTCTTGACGGCGCCCGCCGCTTTGAAAAGCACAACAGCGACAACAAACTCTGGACCATCTATGTCAAACCTGTGAACGATAAGATTACCATTGACGGCAAACTGGATGAAGCCGTCTGGAAAAAGGCCGCTCCCGTCTGGATGCTCCCCCGCACCAAAGAGAAAGTGGAGGTCCATACCCGGGTCCGGATGCTTGCCGATAAAGATTATTTCTATGTGGGCATTGAATCCGATGAACCCCACACCTCAAAAATGCTCTGCGGCAAACGCAAATTTGACGAAAATGACATGTGGCGTGACAACCTTGTTGAACTTTTCTTCGCAGGCAAGCACTCTGACAATACCATGTATCAGATCATGCTCACCAGCGACGGAATGGTCTGTGATCTGCGTTCTGTCAACAGCATCAAGGATTTCAACTGGAACAGCGGTCTTGTTTTCAAGCCTGGTGTGATCCCCGGAAAAATGTGGGTGGCTGAAGCAAAGATCCCCCGCAGATCTTTACCTGAGATCAAAGGCAACTCTTTTGCAGTGAACTTTACCCGCGGAAGAAAACTGGATCCCGCTGTCAAAGTCGTTGAACCCTATTACACCTGGAACAGATTTGTCAGGCAGCGTCCTGAAAACTGCGGAACTGCCATCATCGGCGAAAAGCCTGAATCAAGCTCCATTGTTGGCATCGGCGACTTTGATGCCCCTGTTTACAAGCGTTTCATGCGGAACGGGAAAATCACCTGGTACTCCAACCGGAAGATAATCGTTGACCGGGAAATTTTCCGCACCGCGGGAGCGGCGATCCGTTTGGAAGGGGAAGAGAACAACACTGTGCGTCAGTATATTCCCAAAACGAAATTAAAATCCAATACCCGCTACAAACTTTCTTTCTTCATCAAGCTCAAAGGTGTGTCAGGCGGCAAAGAGGCTCCCCGTGGAGGCGTCACCTCTGATGTCCGTTTCGGCAACGGAGGAGAGAACTCCGTTTTCCATCCCTTCAAACAGGCTCTGACCGGCGATGTGGAGTGGACACGGTTTGAGTTTGAATTTACAACTCCCGATAAAGTTGGCGCAAAAACCAAACCTTACATCGGTTTCTATCTGCACAAAAAGTGTTCCGGTGCCGCATGGATCGACCATGTGGAACTGGTTGAGGTGAAAAAGTAAATCTTAAAAAAGGCATTACTGCAATGAAAAGTTTTAAATTCATATTTACAGCAGCAGCTCTTCTGGCGGCTGCAGTGCCGCTTCAGGGAAGTCAGGCGACAGCGTCGCGTTTCAATCCCAAAGCTGTGAGTCCCCGTTCTTTCAAGTGTGACAAAAATGTGCAGATCCCCATCGGAGTCAAGGGCAGGGCGCTCTGTGAGATCGTCGTTCCCGGCAACCGGACGACCGCTTTCGCAGCGCAGGAGCTTGCCGCCTATCTGAAACAGATCATCGGGAGCGAGGTGAAGATCCTCCGCCGCGCATCCGGAAAGGTCCCCGCTTTCGTCTTGGGCGCTCCCGGCGCAAAACTTGCCGGATTTGATCTCAAGAAACTGGACCGCGACGGTTACATCATCAAAACCATCGGCAAAAATATCGTCATCGCCGGAAACGATGATGCCTCCGCTTATCTGCCTAAGTCGGCAGGGTGGAATGAACGCGGCACCCTGAACGGTGTTTACGAGTTTCTGGAGCGCTTTGCCGGAGTCCGTTTCTATTTCCCCGGGGAGATCGGTACCATCGTTCCTGAAAAAAAGGAGTGGGTACTTCCCGGCATCGACATCATTGACCGCCCCGATAATCAGCACCGCACCACCTACTGCGTCGGTCTGAAAGCGCTGGGCAACGGAAAACTGAATTTTTACGATGAGAAGATCGCCGGAGATGTCCAGCGTCTTTCCACTCTTCAGCGGCGCAACAGCACCTTGAATCTGCCCAACTGCCACGGTCTTGCGGAGCTTTTCCTTGTGCAGCGTTTCGCCAAAAGCAATCCTGAATTTTTCGCTCTGCGTGAAAACGGAAAGCGTCACGACGGTTCCGTGGTGACCCGGGGCAGCGACATTGAGGGGCAGCTTTGTTTTGCAAGTGAAGGTTTGAAAGAGGTGATTTTTCAGGATGCAAAAGCCTTTCTCTCCGGCAAACCCGCTTCTTCCCGCGGTATAAAATACTGGGTGAAGTCCCGCCACAGTCTGCCTTTCTTCAACATCATGCCCAATGACAGCAACTTTCCCTGTAAATGCTCCGGGTGCAACAAGCACTATACTGCCGGAAATCAGGCGGCAAGTGACTTTATCTGGAAATTCAAAACGGATATCGCCCGCAGACTGCAAAAAGAGAAAGTTCCCGGCTACTGCACCATGATGGCGTACTCCAACTACCGCGACATCCCCAAGGTGGATATCCCTTCAAACGTCATCGTCATGCTGGCTCTGACCGGTCCCTGGAACGAGCTCAACCCCAGTCAGGCGAAATTCTATCAGCTCCTCAAGGATTGGAACAAAAAACTCAACGCCAAGACCTATATGTGGACTTACACCACCAAGTGCGGCAACTACATCGCTGATATCCCCGGATTCACCCCCCGTGCCGTGGGAAGTTTCTTCAAAAAGACCGCCCCCTGGAGTTTCGGCGCATTTCTTGAGTCCGAAACAGACTTCTGGCTTTTCAATTTCATGAACTACTATGTCTTCAGCAAGGTCATGTGGGATGTTTCCACCGATGTGGACGCCCTGATTGATGAACACCTGAAACTTATGTACGGTGCTGCCGCTCCTCAGATGAAAGAGTTCTATGATACTCTTGAACGTCACTGGCTCAAAGATATCATGAGTAATATCCGTGAAACCACCGTCGGACCTCAGGCGGTCATTCCCTCCCAGTATGATATCTGGACAAAAATTTACGGACCCAAAGAGATTGCAAGGGTCAACAAACTTTTTGATGACGCCGAAAAGGCCGCTGCCAAAGATGGAATGGCTCTGAAACGCGTGAAATTCATGCGCGAACAGATGTGGGGAAAGATCCTTGACGGCGCCCGCCGCTTTGAAAAGCACAATCAGGATAATAAACTCTGGACGATCCACGTAAAACCTGTGAGCGGCAGGATCACCATTGACGGCAAACTGGATGAAGAGTTCTGGAAACAGGCATCCCCCGTCTGGATGCTCCCCCGGACCAAAGAGAAAGCTGAAGTCCACACCCGCGTCCGGATGCTTGCTGACAAAGAGTACTTCTACGTTGGCATCGAATGTGATGAACCCCATACCGGCAAGCTCCTCTGCGCTCCCCGCAAGGCAGATGAAGTCGCCATGTGGCAGGATAACCTTGTGGAGCTTTTCTTTGCCGGAAAGCCTTCTGATGATTTTCTCTATCAGATCATGCTGACCAGCGCCGGAATGGTCTGCGACCTCCGGAATACGCCCGGATCCGTCAACAACAAGTGGGAGAGCCGCCTGACCTATAAGCCTGGTATCATCCCCGGAAAAATGTGGGTGGCAGAGGTGAAGATCCCCCGCAAATCCATGCCTGAGCTCAAAGGAGATCAGTTTGTTGTGAATTTCACCCGGGGCAGGAAACTGGAGCCCTCCATCAAGGTGGAGGAACCCTACTACACCTGGAACAGATTCATCAAGCAGCGCGCCGAGAACTGCGGAAGTGCCGTTATCGGTGAAAAACCGGCATCAGACTCCATTATTGCCATGGGTGACTTTGACGGGCCCTTTAACGGAAAAGGACGTTTCATGAGAAACGGGAAGGATTTCTGGTGGGTGAACAAAAAGATGATCGTTGACCGCAAGATCTTCCGAACTGCCGGGGCTTCCATGATGCTGCATAACGACGGCGGCGACTCTCTGCGGCAGTATATCTCCAAGGAAAAGCTGAAGTCCAACACCCGTTATAAACTTTCCTTTTTCATCAAGCTGAAAGGTGTTTCCGGCGGCAAGGAGGCGCCCCGTTCCGGAGTGACATCCGATCTCCGTTTCGGCAACGGCGGAAGGAACTTTGTCTTCTACCCCTTCAAGCAGCCTCTGACCGGGGACGTGAATTGGACCCGGTTTGAATTTGAACTTACAACTCCCCCTGATGTGGGCAAGGTTTTTACCCCCTACATCGGATTCTATCTGCACAAAAAGTGCACCGGCACTGCATGGATCGACCATGTGGAACTGATTGAAGTGAAAAAGTAATTCCTCTTTTTCATACATATCGCTGAACAGCTTGAAACAGAGTATCCCAGAGCTTGAAAAGGGATACTCTGTTTTAATATTACAGGATTTGAGGCAATTTCAAAACTCCTCAAAATTGTCAAAGCGCCCTCGCTTCGATCTGATAAAGGGAGCGTTTTTCCGCCTTCGCATAAAGCTACGGCGGGACAAGCGCCTGTTACCTTGCAGGTAGCAACCTCAAACTCCCCTTTACAGCTCTTTGCGAATGACATCTTTGCCATTTTTTGAATGATTTTTGAAATTACCTCATTTATCTGTTTTTTGTGGGAATCAGCTATTGTAAAATCTTTCCTTGAGTAGTAGATTATAAAAGAGTACAACCTGATATAGGAGATTTTATACATGAACAAACTTGCGATCAACGGCGGAACTCCTGTTTTTGAAACAGCAGCCAAAGTTCCGGCATGGCCTCCCGCGGACCCTGAAACAGCAGAACTCCTGAAAGAGATCTATCTGAGTCACGCCTGGTCATTCTACGGCAAACACGAAGTGGCATTCAACGAAGAGTTTGCCGCCTACACCAAAGCCGCCTCCTGCGCCATGATGGCAAACGGCACTGTCACCCTTGAAGTCGCCATGCAGGCGCTGGGCATCGGTCCCGGGGATGAGGTGATCGTTCCCGCCTACTCCTGGATCGCCACCGGCAGCGCCGTGGTGGTCTGCGGGGCGACACCCGTCATGGTGGATATCGAACCTGACACCCTCTGTCTTGACCCCGAAAAAATCGAAGAGGCGATCACTCCCAAAACCCGTGCCATTATCCCCGTCCACCTTTACGGCTCCATGGCAGATATGGACAAAATCATGGCGATCGCCGCCAAACATGACCTTTTCGTCATTGAAGACTGCGCCCACGCCCACGGCAGCGAATGGAACGGAAAACATGCCGGAACCATCGGTAAAGTGGGATCTTTCAGCTTTCAGCAGAGCAAGACCGTCGCTTCAGGCGAGGGCGGCGCCTGCATCACCAACGATCCTGAATTGGGCGAGGCGCTGGGGCGTATTTCACACATCGGCTACCAGTACGGCGCCGTTCAGGGGCAGGCAACAGCGCCTCCGCCCATGGGCATGATCAGCCACAACTACCGGATCACAGAATTTCAGGCGGCGATCCTGCGTTCCCAGCTGCGTACACTGCGCGCTGATACGGAGTTTCGCGCCCGTAACGCGGAAGTGCTGCGGAAAAGACTCAATGCCATTCCCGGCATCCGGGTGCAGGCTCCCGGAAAAGGCGTGACATTGCAGGGGTACTATCAGTTTGCCTTCATGATCGATCCTGCTGTGTTGAAAGAGGGGATCGGTTCCAAAGAGTTCTGTGCAGCTGTCCGTGCTGAAGGAGTCACCGGCTGCGGCCACAGCGGCTGGGGAGAGTTGATGTACCGGCACAAATTGTGGAGCATCCCTGAAAAGTTCTACCGGGTTGTTTCTTTTGAAACGGCTGAAGATATCGTCAAAAACAAGCTCTGCACCATGTCTCTCAGCTGGCTTATGCTTGATGAGGCAGAAACTTCCAAAGTGGCTGACGCCTTTGAAAAGGTCATGGCTGAATACGGCAATTAAGATTGCTGCAAGTTACAAGGAGTAATATTATGGAAGATCTCTTCTTTTTTGATTCCAACTGTTCCATTGGAATGCCCATGAACGGCGGCAATTACGCTGCCGATGCAGCGGCATTGCTGAGCGAGATGGATTATTCCGGCGTTGAGAAGGCTCTGGTGCGTTATATCAATACAGATATAGCCATTCCTTACAGTAACGCCATGGTGGCAGAGCTGCTCAAAGGCGACACTCAGGACCGCCTGACAGGCGTCTGGACGATCCTGCCTTCCCAGTGCCATGAACTGCCTGAGCCCGATGAATTTTTCGGAAGTTTCAAAGAAAACCGCATCGGAGCCATTACGTTGTATCCTGTAGAGCACCGTTATGTGCCCTGCCGTCTGACGCTTGGGAAGCTCCTTGATGCCGCTGCCGAGCGTAAAGTACCTGTACTTCTCAACGGTTTTGCGGGGAAGTGGAGTGAGCTTTACAACTTCATGAAAGAGTTCCCGGAGTTGACCTGTATTTATGTTGAAAGATGCGGCAAATGGGGCAGTGACCGGAACATCCGTCCTCTGCTTGAAAACTATTCCGGGTTCCACTTTGAGACTGCCGGATACTGGGTTCCTGAGGGCATTGCCGATCTGGCAAACGAGTACGGTGCCGAAAGGATCCTTTACGGCAGCAATTTCCCCCAATACAACCACGGCAACGGAATGCTTCAGCTGAAATACTCCGGACTTTCTGCTGAAAAAGTTGCACTCATTGCCGGAAAGAATCTGGAAAATCTGTTGAAAGGAGCCCAATTATGAGCGTCTGGAACGAAACAAATTCAGTGGCTGAACACTGTTGGAAACACGGCAACCCCGGCTTTCCTGTGTTTGACATGCACGGACACATGGGTCCCCATTACGCTATTTACTTCAAGCGCGGCGAAGCCGCCGATATGGTCGCCCATTTGAAAAAGGCTGGCGTCGCAAAACTTGCCTTTACTCACCATTACGCCTTGTGGGAGCCCTCTTACCGCAACGCCAATGTCTGCGAGATCTGCAAGGAGTTTCCGGAAAATCTGCGTTTTTATGTAGGGATCAATCCTCATTATCCGGAGATCATCAAAGAAGATCTTGCACAATTTGACAAATGGCGTCCCTATGTGCTGGGGATCAAGATGCTTGCGGGCTACCACAAGGTGAATGTAACGGATAAATCCTACGAGTACGCGCTGAAGTTTGCTGATGAGCGCGGTCTGCCTGTGTTGAACCACACCTGGGGAGGGCGCGGACATTATAATGACGGGCCTTCCATGCTGAAACTTGTGGAAAAGTATCACAACGCGAAATTTTTCCATGGACACAGTATTTTCGGGGATTACGAATACGCAGAGCGTGTTGTCAAAGAATCGGCGGGAAACAGTTATTTGGAGCTCACAGCGGTACCGGGAGAAAACGGCATGATTGAGAAGTTCTGTGAGCTTGTAGGCTCCGAGAAGCTGATATTCGGAACTGACCTGCCCTGGTTTGATGAATTTCAGGCGATTGGAGGAGTCGTTTCTGCTAAAATCAGTGATGAGGCGAAGCGCAACATACTCCACGACAATGTGGAGCGTATACTCGGCAAGGAGTGGTAATTTCTTTTAAGGTTGAGCTCCGCGCAGTGTAAAAGAGTGCGCGGAGCTTGTTTATTTTGGAATAAGATCCAAAAAAAACAGAAAAATTCAAAAAAAATCAAAAAAGCGCTTGACAAATTCCTGAATCGGGTATATATTATGCACATAGTCAGCGATGACGATGTGGCAGGTTAGCTCAGTCGGTAGAGCAGGGGACTGAAAATCCCCGTGTCCCCAGTTCGATTCTGGGACCGGCCACCATTTTTTTGCCCAAATTCCGGAATAAAGGGGTGTGCATGAAAAATATATACCTTTCTATTTTTTGTATTATTACAATTATAGTTTTGTCAGGTTGCTTGTCAAGGGCAGAAAATTCATGTAGTACAGAAAAAGTTTCTATCATCAAATCTGTTCCAAAGTCCAAGTATGTTTTCTCCTCTTATCCGGAAAACAGTCTCAATACCTATAACTCTTACTGGGATGATTTTGCCGGTTCTATTGAAGAAGGTAAAGTTTATCATTATAGCAATAAAGGCTTCAGTCCAGAGCTTCAATTTACGGTATTGCAGGTAATTGATGACAAAACAATTCTTATAACTCGCAGCTCAGAGAATGGTTATCCATACGAAGGGGCTAGATACACCAAGGTTTGTGAATCCGCGTTGTTTTTAGTTATATCCAATCACAAATACGCTGATGATGCGAAATTGCGTGCAGGAGATTATATTGCAAATGGAACATATACATATGAAACAAAAGCCAAAACTCAAAAAACGGTATATGTATTGGTCGAAAAGTCTTTATATGATTCAAAGAACAAAAAAT